>NZ_JBPXMQ020000033.1:0-72003 GCF_053470405.2 Azospirillum mesophilum | reverse complement strand
CGTCATCGCTCCGACTCTCCGGCTCGGTCCCTGCCGATAGCCTTGTGAATCAACTGACGACTCGCGTCACCCGAAATTCATCCACCTTCTCTGAATCGCCCTGCGTTCAGGCCCGGCCCTGCACGGCGTTCAGCACGAACACGCGGATGGCGCTGGACAGGTTGCCGGTGCGGGTCTGGTCGATTTCCTCGATCAGCGCGTTGACCGAGCTGCCGCGCGCCTGCGCGACGCCTTTCAGCGCCTCCCAGAACTCTTCCTCAAGGGACACGCTGGTCGGGTGCCCGGCGATCAGGACGGAGCGCTTTTTCATCGGGCGGCGCCAAAACCCCTCGCCCGCCCCCGGCGGGAGAGGGAGGGGCCCGCGCCGAAGGCGTGGGAGGGTGAGGGCAAGGTTTTTCCGGGAATCCTGCGCTCGCTTCTCCTGAATTCTCGGACTGACCTTGCCCTCACCCTCCCATGGCATTGCCATGGGTCCCTCCCTCTCCCATCGGGGATGGGAGAGGGGAAATCAGTCCCTCCAACGGTCACCTTGGCCTCACCATCGTTTCCGGCTTTACCCACTGGTCGAACTGTTCCTCGGTCAGCAGGCCCAGCGCAACCCCCGCCTGCTTGAGCGTGGTGCCTTCCTTGTGGGCCTTCTTGGCGATCTTGGCCGCGTTGTCATAGCCAATGTGCGGGTTCAGCGCGGTGACCAGCATCAAACTTTCGTTCAAAAGCTGGCCGATGCGCTCGCGGTTGGCCTCGATTCCCACCACGGCGTTGTCGGTGAAGCTGACGCAGGCGTCGGCCAGCAGGCGAATCGACTGGAGCACGTTGAAGGCGATCACCGGCTTGAAGACGTTCAGCTCGAAATGGCCGGTGGCTCCGGCGATGCTGACGGTGGTCTGGTTGCCCATCACCTGGGCGCAGACCATGGTCATCGCCTCCGACTGGGTGGGGTTGACCTTGCCGGGCATGATGGAGGAGCCGGGCTCGTTCTCCGGCAGCGAAATCTCCCCGATGCCGCAGCGCGGGCCGGAGCCCAGCAGCCGGATGTCGTTGGCGATCTTCATCAGGGACACGGCCAGCGTGTTCAGGCTGCCGTGCGCGTCCACCAGCGCGTCGTGGGTCGCCAGCGCCTCGAACTTGTTCTCCGCCGTGACGAAGGGCAGGCCGGTGATGTTGGCCACCTCCTCCGCGAAGGCTTCGGCGAAGCCGGCCTTGGCGTTCAGTCCGGTGCCGACCGCCGTGCCGCCCTGGGCCAGCCGGTAGAGCTGGGGCAGGGACGCCTTCACCCGCTCGATCCCATAGGCCACCTGCGTGGCGTAGCCGGAAAACTCCTGCCCCAGCGTCAGGGGTGTCGCGTCCTGGAGGTGGGTGCGGCCGATCTTCACGATGTCCTTGAAGGCGTCGGCCTTCGCCACCAGGGCGGCGTGAAGATGCTCCAGTGCCGGCAGCAGCTCGTGGTGGATCTGCTCGGCCGCCGCGATGTGCATGGCGGTGGGGAAGCTGTCGTTGGACGACTGCCCCATGTTGACGTGGTCGTTGGGGTGCACCGGCTTCTTGGAGCCCATCTCGCCGCCCAGCTTCTCGATGGCGCGGTTGGAGATGACCTCGTTGGCGTTCATGTTCGACTGCGTGCCGGAGCCGGTCTGCCAGACCACCAGCGGGAAATGGTCGGCCAGCGTGCCGTCGATCACCTCCTCCGCCGCCTCAACGATGGCGCGGCCCAGCCGCTGGTCCAGCACCCCCAGCGCCATGTTGGCGAGCGCCGAGGCCTTCTTCTGGATGCCCAGCGCGCGCACCAGCGGGGCCGGCATGCGCTCCCCCCCGATGCGGAAATTCTGCAGGGAGCGTTGCGTCTGCGCCCCCCAATACCGGTCGGCGGGAACGTCGATCGGGCCAAAGCTGTCGGTTTCCGTGCGCGCGCCGCTGGTGCCGGTCATGGCCATGTCCTTGGGTTGAAGGCCTTGGGTTGAATGTCGCTTCGGTCAGCGAATTTTTTCCGCAAAAGCGCCCCTGGCAAGGGGAATACCGCGCAAAACCCACCCTACGCTAAATTGTTCTTGTTTCGTTCCCGAGCTTTCGTTACCGTCGGTCGAGACCAACCGTCTGGCCATGGGGGAATCGAATGGGCGAGTTCGCTTCGGACACCGTGCGTGCGTTCATTGCCAAGGCGCGCGTGGCCGAGATGAAGGCGCGCGGCTGGCGCATCGTCGGTCCTGGGGAGGAGGGCTCCCTGCTGATGGAGGGGCCGCAGCTCGGCGGCGCGCCGGTGCGCATGGCGAGCCTCGTGAACGACCTGTTCGACGAGATGGTCGCCCGCGCGCTGGAACGGGCCGACAGCATGTACGCGGCCATCGAACGGCTGGCCCGGGCCGCTTAAGCCCCGAAATCCAGGCCTGAATTTCAGACCCACATTTTTGGGCGAAACCGCTCCCCCCGCCGCCTGTTGACGGACGGCACGGACCATCGGGGGGAGCGGCGAATGCCTTCCAACGACATTCCAGGCGGCCCAAGTGGCCCCAGCGGTGAGGAGGCGCAGGCGGTCGCGGCCGGCTGCGCGCTGCTTGCCACGGCCGATGGCGCGGACAGCGATGGCCTCCGCGACCGCCTGCGCGCCCTGCTGCGCGACGATGAACCGTCCGCCGCCGTCTTCGACGAACACGCCCGCCACATCCGTGACGACACCACCGCCGGCACCGCCGACGCGATGGGTGTACTCCGCCGGATCAAAGGGGACGTTAACGCCGCCAAACGGGTCATCGAGGCTTGCGTTAACGCCGCTGGCGGAGGCGACCGCCTGTCGCCGGCACAGGTCGCGATGGCGCGAAGTCTTTGTGAATCCTTGAATCTCAGCCCGACGCAGTTCGGCTTCTGAAGGAAAGGGGTAATCCCAAGGTGTAATTCGGCCGCCTATTTCCGGGTCATAGTGTTACCACTCAAGACGCGGGCTGCCCTATGACCTCGTTAGTAAGTCGTTAACCGGCATCTGGCCAAATACACCCATCACGAACACACAAGACCTAAGGGAGTTTTTCAAATGATCGCCACCGCCAACGTCGAAATGGTTACCACTTCCTCTCGCGTCCACATCAGCTTGGTTGATGAGTTCATTCAGATCACCCAGAACAAGATCGACGGACAGAAGGACCCGTTCGTCCGCGAAAGCCTGTACGATCTGCTCGCCACGCTGCGCGAAGAGCGCGCGGGCTACCTGGATCTGCTGAACGCCGCGTCGCTGGTGAAGGCGGCCTGAAAGGCCGGGCTTCAGAGTTCAGACGACGGGGGTGGCGACGGTGTCGGGCCGGCGGCTGACCGGCCCCGACACCGGAAACGATCACCCCTCCGCCTGGGCGGCAAGCGCCGCGATCGCCTCGCCGGTGAGGCGGTAGGGCAGCCACTCCTCCAGATGCCGGAATCCGATGCGGTCGTAGAAGTCGCGCGCCGGGTTCCAGTGCAGCACGTTCAGGTCCACGCGCTGGCAGCCCAGTTCCACCGCACGGCGGGCGACCGCCGCCAGCAGCTTGCGCCCGACGCCGAACCGGCGCGCTTCGGGCGTCACGTACAAATCCTCCACGAAGATCCCGGCCCGCCCGAGCCACGTCGAATAATTGCGGAAGCACAGGGCGAAGCCGACCGGGGCGCCGTCCAGCTCGGCGATCAGCGCTTCGAACACCGGGTTTTCGCCCCAGCCGTCGCGCCGGAAATCCTCTTCCGTCGCCTTCACGGCGTGGGGTTCCTTCTCGAACTCGGCCAATTCCTGGACGAAGCGCAGGATCACGGGGCAGTCGGCCTCGACGGCCGGACGGATGGACACGGTGGGCATGTCGGCTCCAATTCCAACGGGAGCGCGACGATAGCCGCGCGCTCCCGCCGGAACAACGCCCTTTGCCAGGACGCCCGTGCAAGCCTAGGCTGCGGGGCATGAGTTCCCTTCCAAGTTCCCTCCCCAGCATCCGCGAAGCCCGCCCGAGCGACCGGGACGCCTTGCTCGCCCTCGTGGCGCGGCTGGACGCCGAGACCGACTTCCTGCCGCGCGAACCCGGCGAGCGTCCCTTCTGGGCGCGCGACCTCGCGGCCTTCCTCGCCTCGGACAACGCCACGATCCTCGTCGCCGACGACGGGGGCACGCTCGTCGGCTTCCTCAGCGCACATGGCGGGCGGTACCGGCGCAACCGGGGCGTGGTGCTCCTCTCCGTCGGCGTGCTGCGCGCGCGGAGCGGGCAGGGCATTGCCACCGCCCTGTTCGGCGCGGCGGAGGCCTGGGCGCACCGCATCGGCGCGCACCGGCTGGAACTGACCGTCGCCGAGGAGAACGGGCGCGCCCGCGCGCTTTACGACCGCCTGGGCTTCCTGGACGAGGGCCGCATGCGCGACACCCTGCGCGTCGGCGGCGCGTGGCGGAGCGAGCGGCTGATGGGCAAGCTGATCGGCGGGGAGGACATTCCCGACTGGCCGGACCTGACGCTGGACTCGCTGCCGCCGGCCCCGATCGCCGGGCTGGAGATCCGCCCCGCGGCACCCGCCGACGCCGCGGCCTACCTCGCCTACGACCGCGCGGTGCGGACCGAAACGCACTTCCTCCTGCGCACCGTCGCCGAATCCCTGCCGGACGTGGCGTCCACGCGCCGCTTCCTGGCCGAACAGCGCATCGGCGACCGCACCGCCACTTTTGTCGCCGTGGTGGAGGGGGAGGTTGTGGGGTCCTTATCGCTGTGGACCGGCGCCTACGCCCGCACCGCGCACGAGGCCGGGCTCGGCATCGCGGTGCGGCGGGAACACTGGCGCAACGGCGTCGGCTCCCGGCTCATGACGGTGGCCGACGCCTGGGTGCGTGCGCGCGGGCTGCACCGGCTGGCGCTCTGGGTCTTCGGCCACAACACCCGCGCCCGCCGCTTCTACCAGACCCACGGCTTCCAGGAAGAAGCCGTCGCGCGGCGTCACGCGCTCATCGACGGGCGCTTCGCCGACCATGTGCTGATGGCGAAGCTGTACGGGCCGCGCTGACGCCTACGCCACCCCGACCGCGCGTGCCCGCCCGGCCAACAATTCGTCGTACAGCGCCAGATAGCGCTCGGCCATGCTGTCCAGGGAATAGCGGGCGCGGGCGACGGCGCGGCAGACTTCGGGGTCCAGCGTCTCGCAGTCCTCGATGGCCTGGGCCATCTCCCCTGCGTCCTTCACGAGGTAGCCGGTGACCCCCGGTTCCACGATGTCGGCCAGGGCGCCGGCCGGGAAGGCGACCACCGGCGTGCCGCAGGCCAGCGCCTCCAGGGCGGCGATGGGGGTGGGCTCGGCGGTCAGGCTGGGCGCCAGCAGGCAGCGCGCCGCCCCCAGCATCCAGCGCTTGCGCGCGAAGCCGACCTGCCCGAGGAAACGGCGCTTGGAGTCGAGCCGCGGCCGGATCTCGTCCTGCAGGTAGGCCTGCTCCTCCGGCGCGCGCGACAACTCGCCGCCGAGCAGGAGCTGCATGTCGATCTCCCGGGCGGCGTCGAGCGCGATGTGAAAGCCGTTGTCCCGCTCGATGATGCCCAGGCAGACGGCGAAGCGGCGTTTCGGCACGCGGATGTGCAGCCGGTCCACCGCCACGCCGACCTCGATGGGCGGCAGCAGCGCGGCACCCGGCGGGGCGTTGCGGCTCTGCGCGGATGAGACGCCGTTCAGGTGCGTGCCGGGCCGGTCGGGCCTCAGCGCCTCGGCGGGGTAGCGGTCCAGCGGCTCGTACAGGGTCGCCAGGACCGGTACGCCCGGCGGGGGCAGCAGGGTGGTGAAGTCGCGGACATGCAGATGGACGAGGTCCGCCTTGTGCTGCTCCACGGCCTGCGCCACCACGGTCGCGACGCGGCGCATCACGGCCGCCCGCGCGCGCTCGTCGGGGGTGGCGCCCTGAAGGCTGGCTTGCACGCGGGGCAGGGCGATCAGCGTCCCCGCCACGGCCGACCCTTCCGGCGCGATGACGACGGAGCGGTGGCCGGCGCGCACCAACGCGGCGTCGATCGCCGCCACCGCCTGTTCGGGCGCGCCATCGCTCTCCCCTCCGACCGGGGAGAAGGGAGAGCCGACGCTGAGTACGGTCAGTTCCATCGCCTTACCCCGCGGGAATGGTGGCTGGGGCGGGCGCGTAGCGCCGCACCATGTCGGCGCAGAACTGCGCGAACTCCTCCTTCACCTGGGGGGGGCTGGTGTGATGGGGCTCGATGCCGCGATGCTCCGGCGTGAAGCAGAAGGTGACCGTGACGTTGAAGTCGGCCAGCGCCTCCATCTGCCGGTCGAACCAGTCCAGCGCGCCGTCGCGGAAGCTGTCGGCCCAGCTCAGGCCGGTGCGGAGGTAGGTGACGCCCAGATCCTTCATGCGCTGCACGCCTTCGTCCAGCCGGTGGTCCTGGAAGTGAAACCACTGGCAGAGACCGAAGTCCGGCGCGACCTTGCGGAATTCTTCGTAGGCCGGCTTTTCCGTCCCGTCCTCGCGCACCAGACCCATGTAGAAATGCCGGTAGTAGGACGACCCCTCCGCCTCGCGGTGGCGGGTGGTGGCGGGCCAGGCGCGCGGCAGGTCGAACAGGCTGTACCAGTGGACGCGCGGCGCCCGGCCGCGCAACAGCTCGGCGGTGCGTTGCAGCCCGAAGACCTGCACCTCTTCCGCGCCGAAGGTGGAGATGCCGACCTCCGACACCCAGACCGGCAGGTCGGTGACGGCCTGGATCTCCTTCAGCTTGTCCGGCCAGTCGTTGATCTGCCAGTGGTTCCAGTCCAGCGGGAAGCCGTGCACGGCGACCGCGTCCAGATGGTCCAGCACCCCGCGCTCCTTCATGTTGGTCATGAAGGCCGGATCGATGGGGGAGATGCCGCCCAGGACCTTGGGCAGGTGCGGGTTGACCTCCGCGATGGCGTCGGCGGCGCCGGTCACCATCTCGGCGAAGCGGCTCCAGTCCGGGTCGATCTGAAAGTCCCAATGGGATTTGTTGTTCGGCTCGTTCCACAGCATCACCGCTTCGATCATGTGTCTTCCCTATATTTGCATTTATGGAAAATTTTACAGTTCAGCGCTTTCTTCAGAGATAGCGTTTTCAACCGTCTGTATTCACCGTCATCCCCGCGAAGGCGGGGATCCAGGAAACTTCGCACAGACGTTCCTGTTCGGTCTGGATCCCCGCCTTCGCGGGGATGACGGTCGAAAGCCGCGGGATGATGAGGAAAGCGTCACCCCCTGGCCGGATGGACCGTCTCCACGAATTCCGACCGTTCGCCGCGGCGGCAGACGAACACCTCCTCTTCCGGATGTTCCAGGATGGTGAATCCGGCGGAGCGCAGCATGGCCTCCATGCCGGCCCGGTTCGGGATCCACCAGTTGGTCTCGTCGTTGCTGTACTTGTTTTCCACGAAAACCATGCGCGGGTAACCGGGGCGTTCGAAGTGCGCGGTCTCACTGAAGGGATAGTCGTCCTGCACCGGGAAGACGACGTCCGGGCCGCGCAGCATGGACTGGAAGACCAGGATATCCTTGGCGGCGTGCTCCCAAATCAGGTCCAGCGCCAACAGGGGATGGCGCAGGTGGTAGAGCACCCCCATGAAGAGAACGACGTCGAATTTCTCCTTCAGCAGCGCCACGTCGTAGACGGACAGCTTGCGGAACTCGATGTCGGCGCCCATCACCTCGGCGGCGAAGCGCGCCTGGTTCAGATAGGTGTCATCGAAATCGACGGCGACCACCCGGTCGGCCCCCCGCCGCTTCATCTCGATGGCGTAGAAGCCCCCGTTGCAGCCGATATCCAGCACCGTCCTGCCCGACAGGTCTTCCGGGATGGCGTGGGCGAAGCGCCGCCACTTGACGGCGGGATAGTCGCCCAGGAAATGGTCGGGCGCCGTGCGGACGCCCTTCAGGTCGATGTTGTGGAACCAGCGGCCGAGTTCGCGAACGCGGCGTTCGATCGCGTCGGGGGTCAAGTCGCGCACCTCCATCTCCATCACTCCGCCGCCTCGCGCCGCATCAGCCCGTCGCTCAGCAGGTTCAGCGCGGCGCGGTAGCCGCGCACCGTGCCCACATCGACGTAGGAGGTGCCGGCGCGCACCCCGACCGCCTCGCCCCCCTCGGCGATCCAGGCGTTGATCAGCGTGCCCATGTATTCGTCCCGGCACTCGCGCGCTTTCCAAAGGTCGTGCAACTCGTGCAGCACCGCCCCCGGCATCTTGAAGGCGCCCCAGATCCAGCGGGTGGCGGCCTGCGGGCTCTTCACCTGGATCTCCAGCACGCGGGACCGCTCGTCGGTCACCACCGCGTCGAACAACTCCGGCTGGTCCACGGGGAAGAGCAGGAAGGAGAGCTTGTCGTCCGGCAGGGCGGCCAGCGCGTCGTCGGGGAACCACACCGTGTCCGGCAGGCCGACCATCACCGGCTCCGACGGGTGGATCAGGTGGCGGGCGCGGAACACGGCGTCGCACAGCCCGCCGGGCCGGGGTTGAACGACGTAGGCCACGTCGGCGCCGTCCACTTCCCCGCCATAATATTGCAGGATGTCGAACTTGCCCGGCGCGATGACGAAGGCGATCTTGTCAGCCCCGCCCTTGACCATGCGGTCCACCAGATACTCGCTGACCGCGCGGGGGCGCTCGGTCCCGCCGTCCAGGCGGCTGCCGACCGGCAGCAGTTCCTTTGAGAAGGCGAGCGGCTGGATGCGCGTGCCGCTGCCCGCGGCCGGGATGATGCCCCACATGCTCAGTCGTCGCCTCCGCCTTTGATGTCCAGGATGGAGCGCAGCTCCCGCACGCGCCGTTCCGCCGTGTGCTCCGCCAGCGTCCGTTCCCGCGCGCGGCGGGCGAGCCGGGCCAGATGGTCGCGCGGCAGCATCATCGCCGTGGTCACGTCGTCGGTTTCCCTGGCGACGAGGATGTCGCGGCCCGGCTCGAAGAAGGCCTCCAGCCCCTCCCAATGGTCGGAGATCAGCGGCACGCCGCAGGCCGCCGCCTCGAACAGGCGGCCGGACGGGCACCAGCCCATGCGCTTCATGGCGTCGCGCGTGACGTTCAGCGTCAGGGTGGAGGAGCAGAAGAAGGCCGGGTGTTCGGCCGGCGGCAGGTGCTGCACGAAGTAGATGTTGCTGGTCCAGGGGAAGCTGTCCGGATACTGCGCCCCGCCGATGACGAAGCGCCGCCGCGGCAGCCGCCGCGCCGGTTCGATGAACAGCGTCTCCAGCGTGGCCTGCCGGTCCGCCGCGTAGGTGCCGAGATAGGACAGGTCGCCCAGGTAGGTCTGCACCGGTTCGACCGGCCGGTGCACCTCCGGGTCCACCCAGCCGTAGAGCGGGGCGACGTGCCGGGCGCCCAGCCGCGTCTTCAACTCTTCCAGCGCCCGCCCGCCGGTGTAGCTCAGCACCGTGTCGAAGCCGCCCAGGCCCTCCGGCGGCAGATAGTCGGGCCGCTCCCCCGCCTCCAGCCGTGCTAGGGTGACGGGCGTGTCGAGGTCGTAGAAGACCGTCCGCTGCGCCTTGGAGCCCAGAACCATGTGCGAGGCCACCGCCCCGTCCGGGCAATAGCTGGTGACCATCGCCACGTCCGCCTCGTCGGCGTGGCGCTGGGCGTCGGCCGCGACGCTCTCCCAATCGGAATAGAGCACCAGCTCCCCGCCGGGGATTTCCCAGAGGTCGCGGTGCTCGGCGTAGTAGGGCACGTCGCGCTCGAAGAAGACGACGCGGTTGCCCCGGCGCACCAGCGCCTTGACCAGCCCGCGCCACAGCGTGGCGTGCCCGTTGCCCCAGGAGGAGCTGATGGTGAGTCCGAAGATGACGATTTTCATGATGCCGGCGCCACGCTCCCATCCTCGATGCTGCCGTTCAGGCGCAGGACCTTTGGAGTCCATCCGTCGATGGCTAGAACAGAGATCGAGGCCGGACAGACCTCGATGCGCAAAAACAAATCGATGGCGACACCGAGGTAATACGCCAGCGCGGCGCGGATCGGATCACCGTGGCTGAGCAGAACGAGCGACCCGTCCGGGTCCTCCGCGCACAGCCCGTTGATGAAGCCGACCATGCGCGCCTGCACCTCCGCGATGGTCTCTCCACCGGGAGCGCGGGCCAGGCCGCGGGCGCCGTTCCAGTGGCGCCAGGCGGGGTCCTGCTCCAGCTCCGCGAAGTCGCGGCCGGCCCAGGCGCCGAAGTCCACCTCCAGCAGCGCGTCATGGGTGCGGACCGGCAGCCCGTGCGTGCGTGCGATCGGCTCCGCCGTCTGGCGCGTGCGGGGCAGGGGGCTCGACCAGACGGCCGTCACCCGCTCCCGCGCGAACCAGCGGCCGAGCGCGTCGGCCTGCGCCCGCCCTTGCTCGTTCAGCGGCGTGTCCATCCGCCCGGCGAGGCCGCGCCCGACGAACTCGTGGTCGGCGTGGCGGACGAGATAGACCTGGGTCATTGGCCCAGCACCATCAACACGGATCGCCGGACGCGATGAAGCGCTCCGTGCGCAGCCGCGCCTCGGCGTCGGTGAACTGCACGGGCGGCGACTTCATGAAGTAGGAGCTTGGCCCCTCCAGCGGCCCGCCGATGCCGCGGTCCAGCGCCAGCTTGGCGCAGCGCACCGCGTCGATCACCACGCCGGCGCTGTTCGGGCTGTCCCACACCTCCAGCTTCAGCTCCAGGTTCAGCGGCACGCCGCCGAACGCCTCGCCCTCCATGCGGATGTGGCAGAACTTGCGGTCGGTCAGCCAGGGCACATGGTCGCTGGGGCCGATGTGGCAGTCGCCGGCCTCCATCTTATGGCCGAGCTGGCTGGTCACCGCGCGGGTCTTGGAGATCTTCTTGGACTCCAGCCGTTCCCGCTCCAGCATGTTCAGGAAGTCGGTGTTGCCGCCGAAATTCAGCTGGTAGGTGCGCTCCAGCAGCACGCCGCGCTCGCGGAACAGGTTGGCGAGCACGCGGTGCACGATGGTGGCGCCCACCTGGCTCTTGATGTCGTCGCCGATGATCGGCACGCCCTTTTCCGTGAAGCGGCGCGCCCATTCGGGATCGGAGGCGATGAAGACGGGGATACAGTTGACGAAGGCGCAGCCGGCCTCCAGCGCCCGCTCGGCGTACCAGCGCGTCGCCTCCTCCGACCCGACCGGCAGGTAGGAGACCAGCACGTCGGTGCGCGTGCGCTTCAGGATGGCCGTGACGTCGTCGACGGGGAGCGACGATTCCTCCACCACGCCGGTCAGGTAGCGGCCTAGCCCGTCCAGCGTCGGCCCGCGATGGACCGTCACGCCGGTGGGCGGCACCTCGGCGAAGCGGATGGTGTTGTTGGGAGCGGCGGCGATCGCCTCCGACAGGTCGCGCCCGACCTTGGTCGCCGACACGTCGAAGGCGGCGGAAAAGGCGATGTCGTCGATGTGGTAGTCGCCGAGCCGGACATGCATCAGGCCGGGCACATCCGCGTCATCGGGGGCGTCGCGGTAATAGTGGACGCCCTGGACCAGCGACGAGGCGCAGTTGCCCACCCCGACGATCGCCACCCGCACGGTTTTTCCCGTCATCGTTCCCTCGGCTCCGAGACATTTGTCTGGAAAACGAGGTGTGTGCGGTGCGGTTCCGGATTTCGTCCCGACGCGGACGGAGTGCCCATTGGGGACACTGTCGGGGCGTCTTAAAATCCCTCGCCCGCCTCCGGCGGGAGATGAAATGGATGCTACTGCATGCTTGAGTGTTGCAATTCGGTAAATTGTCGGCGTGACGAGTAAAAGCCCCTCTCCCTTGAGGGGAGAGGGGTTGGGGTGAGGGTGACTACGGGCGCGAGCCCGGAAAATTACCGCTATGCCTAGGTTTATAGCCCCTGGCGGGGCTCCCCCTCATCCCAACCCTTCTCCCCCGGTGGGGAGAAGGGCTATTTTCGCCGCTTCCTCAAAACCTTACCGCATCTGCGGGGTGCGGGCATGCCGTAGTATCGAGAATGGGAGAGGGGATACAGGGTCACAAATACTTCTTATGGAACAGCCGGGTGACGTGGCCCATCTTGCGGCCGGGGCGGGCTTCGGCTTTGCCGTAGAGGTGCAGGCGGGCGCCGGGTTCGGCCAGCAGGTCCGGCCAGCGCAGCACGTCATCGCCGATCAGGTTCTCCATCTCCGCGTCGGCCACGCGGTCGACAGAGCCCAGCGGCAGGCCGCAGACGGCGCGGACGAGCTGCTCGAACTGGTCGCTGTGGCAGGCGTCCATGGTCCAGTGGCCGGAGTTGTGCGGGCGCGGGGCCATCTCGTTGACCAGCACGGCGCCGTCCGGCGTGACGAACATCTCCACCGCCAGCACGCCGACGAGGTCCAGCGCCTCCGCGATGCGGCGGGCGACGCTTTCGGCCTCGGCGGCGGTTTCCTCCGACACGCGGGCGGGGGCGATGGTTTTGTCGAGGATGCCGTCCTTGTGGCGGTTCTCAACGGCGGGGTAGGCGGCCATGGCGCCGTCCAGGCCGCGCGCGACGATCACCGACACCTCGCAGGCGAAACTCACGAAGCCCTCGACGATGCCGGCGTCGGAGCGGATGGCCGCCCAGGCGTCCGCCGGGTCGATGCCCGGCTCGATGCGGGCCTGCCCCTTGCCATCGTAGCCGAGGCGGGTGGACTTCAGGATGCAGCGCGGGCCGACCTCGGCCACGGCCTTGGCGACCTCGTCGGCGCTGTGCGCCGCGCGCCAGGGGGCGGTGGCGATGCCCAGGTCGTTGACGAAGGACTTTTCCGCCACGCGGTCCTGCGCGACCGACAGCACCTTGCCGCCGGGATGCACGGGGGCGAAGCGGCCCAGATGCTCGACCACGGCGACGGGGACGTTCTCCCACTCCAGCGTCACCACGTCGACGGAGCGCGCGAAGGCCTCCAGCGCGTCCAGGTCGTCCCAGCGGGCCGAGGTGACGGCCGCCGACACCTGGGCGCAGGGGCTGCCCTCCGCGTCCGGGGCGAAGACGTGGGTCTTGTAGCCGAGCCGGGCGGCGGCCAGCGCCGTCATGCGGCCGAGCTGGCCGTCGCCCAACATGCCGATGGTGGAACCGGGGGGGAGAGTCCGGACCGTCATGTCAGTTGGTCTCGTCCACGGGGATTTCGGCCACGGCGGCGGTCTGGCGGGCGCGCCAGGAGTCCAGCGCCTCCGCCACCTTCGGATCCATCAGCGCGATGACGGAGCCGGCAAGCAGGGCGGCGTTGATGGCGCCGGCCTTGCCGATGGCCAGCGTGCCGACCGGCACGCCGCCCGGCATCTGCACGATGGACAGCAGGCTGTCCATGCCCTTCAGCGCGTGGCTTTCCACCGGCACGCCGAAGACCGGCAGCGGCGTCATGGAAGCGGCCATGCCCGGCAGGTGGGCGGCGCCGCCGGCACCGGCGATGACGACCTTCAGCCCGCGCTCGCGCGCCGTGGTGGCGTATTCGACGAGGCGGTGCGGGGTGCGGTGGGCGGAGACGATCCGGACCTCGAACGGCACGCCGAGCGCCTTCAGCGTCTCGGCCGCGTGCTTCATGGTGGTCCAGTCGGACTGGCTGCCCATGATGATGCCGACCAGCGGCTTGGCTACAGACTCATCAGGCACGGCGGCTCGCTTTCCTCAAGGTCCGGAAAGCGGCGCATTATAGAAAAGGCGCGGTGGGAGTCCAGAGCGACGCGCGCATCACGCGATGATGTCGGGCAGCAGGCGGCTTTCCAGAACCGCGATCTGGTCCTTGAGCGCGAGTTTGCGCTTCTTCAGACGTTGCATCTGAAGCTGGTCGAACGGCGCACGTTCGTGCAGGCGGGCGATCACGTCGTCGAGGTCGCGATGCTCGCTGCGAAGCGTGGCCAATTTCTCTTTCAGCATCTCTTGTTCGTTCATGCGCGCGGGGCCCGCTGGCTAAGCGGGCGGGACTATACCAGATTTGATGAGCGGCGGCACCGCGAAACCTCCACCCGCCATTCGGGTTATGAACCTGTCACCGCAAGGTAATAAATTTCACGGCCAGAACGATTGCGGTGGAACATCGTTCTGGTATGACTACTGAATGAAGCAGTTCCAGACGACACGGGACAGGCATCCATGACGGCAAAGCGCATCGGCATTCTCACCAGCGGCGGCGATTGCGCCGGGCTGAACGCGGTGATCCGCGCGGTGGTGCACCGCGCCGTTCTGACCTATGGCTGGCAGGTCGTGGGCATCAAGGAAGGCACCCAGGGGCTGTTGCAGCGCCCGGTGCAGTATCAGGTGCTCGATCTGCCGCAGGTGGACGGCAACATGATGCGCATGGGCGGCACGATCCTGGGCACCACCAACCGCGGCGACCCCTTCGCCTATCCCATGGGCGACGGCACGCTGAAGGACCGCTCCGACGAGATCATCGGCGGCTATCGGGAACTGGGCCTGGACGCGCTGATCGGCATCGGCGGCGACGGCAGCTTCGCCATCCTGCACAAGCTGGCCCAGAGGGGCGGCATGAAGCTGGTCGGCGTGCCGAAGACCATCGACAACGACCTGGGCATGACCGAGGTGTCGGTCGGCTACGACACCGCCGTCGGCGTGGCGGTGGAGGCGCTCGACCGGCTCCAGCCGACCGCGGCCAGCCACGCCCGCGTCATGGTGCTGGAGGTGATGGGCCGCGACGCCGGCCACATCGCGCTGGCGGCCGGCATCGCCGGCGGCGCCGACGTGGTGCTGATCCCGGAGATTGCCTACTCCATCGACAAGATCGCCGCGAAGATCAAGCAGGTGCGCTCCACGGGCCGCAACTTCGCGCTGGTCGTGGTGTCGGAGGCGGTGAAGACCGTGGACGGCACCGGTGTGAAGAAGCTGTTCCAGGGCGGCGAGAAGCGCTACGGCGGCATTGGCGACTACATTGGCGAGAAGATCGCCGAGGCGACGGGGGCCGAGACCCGCGTCACCGTGCTGGGCCACGTCCAGCGCGGCAGCATGCCCAGCCCGCGCGACCGCCTCGTCGCCTCGGCCTTCGGCGTGCACGCGGTGGACCTGATCGCGGAGGGCAAGTTCGACCGCATGGTCGCCTGGTCCAACCGCGGCGTCATCGACGTGCCGATCACCGAGGCCATCGCCCGCTACGCGGAGGTCGAACTGGACGGCGCGCTGGTCAAGACCGCCCGCGGCCTGGGCATCAGCCTGGGTGACTGATCCAAACCCGTTCTGGGACTTTTCCCTGGCCGTCTACGCGCGGCCGGGGGTTCCTGCGGCTTGTCTGGACTTGCAGGACCGGCGGGGGCTGGACGTCAACGTCCTGCTCTTCGCCGCCTGGGCCGGGCTGGCCTGCGGCGTCCGCCTGACGGCGGAGGAACTGGCGCGCATCGACGCGGCCGTCGCCCCCTGGCGGGCGGAGGTGGTGCGCCCCCTGCGCGCCGTGCGCCGCCGGGTGAAGGGCGAGGACGCCGCCCTCTACGACCGCCTGAAAGCCGCCGAATTGGCGGCGGAGCGCATCCAGCAGGACCGGCTGTACGCCGAAAGCGGCCTGACCCCCGCACCGGGAGGAACGGTAGAGCTTGCCGCCGCGAACCTGCGCCTGCTCGTTCCCGGCGAGGAACCGGCGCTGGCAGCGTTGCTCGCGGCGCTTCAGGCGTAGGTTGGGCTGAGCCGAAGGCGAAACCCAACACCCTTTGCCGGACCGACCATGTTGGGTTTCGCGTGCGCTCAACCCAACCTACGCAGGCTTTCGCGTCAGCGGGTCAGCACCAAACCCAGCCCGTCCCCGTCTTCCGAATCGGAAACCTGGAATGCCTTGCCGACGTAGAAGGCATTGCAGCGCTTGCCGCCTTGCAGGCGGGTCAACGCGGCCTCCCATTCCTGGCCCTTGGGGCCGAGGATGCGCAGCTTCAGCTGGTTGACGAGCGGGTAGATCTGGAATCCGTCGATGCTCAGCGGTTCGGTGCTCGTGAAGGCGTCCTGGCCGAGCTTCAGCGTCTTGTTGCCGATCTCCAGCGTCACGTCCTGCGCCCAGGGGCAACCACCACCGCCGCCACCCTTTTCGCTGGCCTCGGCCGGATTTACCGCCAGAACCGCCGGAACGAGCGCGCAGGTCAACGCCAGCGCACAGACGCTGATGCGATCTTTCATCACCCAGAACTTTCAGCAACGGATTGGAAACTGTCTAAACAAATCATATTTGCGCTTCAATTGAAAGGCAACCGGGTGCTTTTCGTGGGAGGGTTGCGAAGATGGCAAGGCTGTACGCCGCAGGGGCGCGCGCTGGGCCAAGCCCGCTGTTCCCCTCGGCCCGCCATCCGGGCATGATCGCGGCCCCGCGGCCGGTTCCGGCTTTTTCACCTGACGGCTCCCCCATGGCGACGATCACCGAGGCCCTGCTGGCCGCCATCGACCACCACCAGGCCGGCCGCCTGAACGAGGCCGCGACCCTCTACGTCCGCATCCTGGAGGCCGACCCGGAGCAGCCCGACGCCGCCCAGCTACTGGGAACCCTGTACGCGCAGGCGGGCCACGCGGGGAAGGGGGCGGGGATCCTGCGCCGGGCGCTGGCCCTGCGGCCCGACTCGGCGGGTGGGCAGTCCAACCTTGCGGGCGCGCTCCAGACGCTCGGCGACGCGGCGGGGGCGGAGGCTGCCTACGCGCGCGCCCTGCGCCTGGACCCCGCGCTGGCCGACGCCCACGCCAGCCGGGCCGGCGCCCTGCGCGCGCTGGGGCGGGGGGAGGCGGCGGCGCGCTCCGCCGGCCGCGCGCTGGCGCTCGACCCGACCCATGTGGAGGCGCTGGTGAACCTCGCCGACGCGCGCTTGGCGCAGTGCCGGCCGGACCTCGCCGAATCGGCGGCGCGCCGGGCGCTCGCCGCGCGTGACGGGCTGCCGGCGGCCCGTATGACGCTCGGCTCGGCGCTGGCCGCGCAGAACCGCTGGGACGAGGCGGAGGCCGCCTACCGCGCAGCACTCGCCGCCAACCCGGACTACGCCGAGGCTTGGGAGAATCTCGGCGCGCTGCTCGCCAAGCTTGGGCGGTTCGACGAGTCGCTGGCCGCCTTCGCGGAGGCGGAGCGGCTACGGCCTGGGACATCCCTATGGGCGGCGCGCGGCACGGCTCTGGTCGCCATGGCACGCCCGGCGGACGCGCTCGCCGACTTCGACCGCGCTCTGGCGGAGCGTCCCGCCGATGCCGGCCTGCGCTGGAACCGGGGTTTCGCGCGTCTGCTGGCCGGGGACTATATCGGCGGCTGGCCGGAGTTCGACTGGCGCCGCCACGATGGCGGGGCCGAGCCGCCCTGGCGCCCCTTCGCCCAGCCGACCTGGAAGGGGGAGGACATCGCCGGTCGGACGATCCTGCTCTACGCCGAACAGGGGCTGGGCGACACGCTGCAGTTCGTGCGCTTTGTCCCGCTGGTGGCGGCGCGCGGCGCGCGGGTGCTGCTGGAGGTGCAGCCCTCCCTGGTCACGGTGCTGTCCGGCTTGCCCGGCGTGGAGCGGCTGATCGCGCGGGGGCAGCAGCTTCCCGACTTCGACCTTGAATGCCCGCTGATGAGCCTGCCGCGCGCGCTCGGCACCACGCTGGAGAGCGTGCCGGCCGCTGCGCCCTACCTGCGGCCCGACCCGGCCCGCGCCGCCGCTTGGAAGGAGCGGCTGGGGGAGGGGCGGGAACCGCGCGTTGGTCTGGTCTGGGCCGGCAACCCGCGCTTTCCCGGCGACCGGCTGCGCTCGCCTCGGCTGGAGGGGCTGCGCGCCGTGCTGGAGGTGCCCGGCGTGCGCTTCTTCGGGTTGCAGAAGGGGCCGGGGCGCGAGGATCTGGAACGCGTGCCGCTGCCGGCGTCCTTCACCGACCTCGGTCCGGAGATCGCCGACTTCGCCGACACGGCGGCGATCATGGCGAACCTGGATCTGGTGATCTCCTCCTGCACCGGGCCGGCCCATCTGGCCGGGGCGCTGGGGGTGCCGCTGTGGGTGGTGCTGCCCTTCTCGCCGGACTGGCGCTGGCTGCTCGACCGCGAGGACAGCCCCTGGTATCCCACGGCCCGCCTGTTCCGGCAGGCGCGCGTCGGCGACTGGGCGGAGGTCGCCGCCCGCGTCGCCGACGCCCTTCAGCGCTTTACGCCCGCAGCGTGAGCGTCGTCTGGGTCATCTCGTCGGCGGTGGAGACCAGCTTGGACGCGGCGGAATAGGTGCGCTGCGCCTGGATCAGCGTGGTGAACTGTTCCTCGATGTTGACGTTGGACCCCTCGACGCTGCCCGAATTCAGGGTGGCGCCCACGCCCTTTTTGGATCCCGTCTTCGTTCCCGTGCCGGTGCTGACGCCGAAGTTGGCGAGCTTGATGTTTCCCGATTCGACGGTCGGCCGGAAGGCGGTTCCGGACACGCTTTCCAAATCCTGCGGGTTGGCGACGACGGCGTCGGGAATGCGGTAGACGAAGCGTTCGCGCCCGCCGGCGAAGGTCGCCTTGAGGTAGCCGTTTTCGGTCAGCTCCGCGCTCTGATAGCTGCCGGCCGGGATGCCGTTCTGGCTCTGCCGGTTGCCGATGTCCATGCCGGCGATGTTGGTCATCGAATCGTCCGGCGACCCGATGGTGCCCAGATCGACCGTCACCGGCGCGAAGTTGCCGCCGGGGTTCAGCGAGACCGTGACCTTGCTTCCGTCCGCCCCGCCGGTCAGCACGCCGCTGCGGTCGAAGGTCAGGCTGCCGAGGGTCTGCCACGTGCTCGGGTCGTTGGCCTTGATGTCGCCCACCGCCTTGCCGTCCGAACCGACGGCCCCGGCGCTGTAGACCTGCCAGGTCGTGCTGCCGTCCGCGTTCTGCCCGCTCTTCATGAATCGCAGGTTCGCGCTGCCGCCGGCCCCGGTCTTGTCGATCAGCTTCAGGTCGATGCCGGTGGTGTTGGCCGGCGTGGGCGTGGTCGCCACCTTCTGGTCCGAGGGCAGGTTCAGGGCGACCGACGCCTGCGTCGTGGCCTCGTGATAGTTTTTCACCGACGCCAGCGACACGGGCGTCAGGTCGGCCGTGCTGGTGGGGGATGCGGTCGGGTTGTTCGGGTCGAGCTTGAAGCCCATCAGCGCCTTGCCGGCGCCGTTGACCATCTGCCCGTCCTTGTCCAGCGAGAAGTCGCCGGCGCGCGTCAGCTCCACGGGCGGTGTCTTCTGGGTCGCGGACGCCATGAAATCCACGTCCTGGACGATGAAGAAGCCGTTGCCGACGATGGACGCGTTGGTCGTGATGCCGGTCTGCGTGACCGTGCCGGCGGAGGTGTCCAGGCGGTTGAACGCCCTCACCCCCTGGTCGGCGTAGGCGGCGGTCGAGCGGTCCCCGAGCACGAGGTCGCCGAACTGCGTCTCCGTCGCCTTGTAGCCGGTCGTCGAGGCGTTCGCGATGTTGTCCGAAATGGAGCCGAGCGACCGGCTCTGCGCCGTCAGCCCCAGCACGCCATTGTTGAGAATCGTCGTGATGCCCATGGACCGGCCATCCTTGCCGCGGAAACAGAATTCGGCAGGGAATAAGCAACCGGCGTGCCAGACGAGGCGGGGCGGAAATAAAAGGGTTTGGAAGGCGTTGCCCAACGGGCCTGGGCAGATTTTGCCGCCGCGGCGGTGCCGCGAAGCGCCCGTTGGGAACTATTGGCCGACCGGCGGGGCCGGGTTATACCGTGTTCGAAAAGTTCTGACTTTTCGAACACGGTATCGGTCGCGACGGCGACCGCGGCCCGCGAGGGCCGAAGCTTGCGTGGCGTGTGAACGCAGCGGTCCGAATGTTTCGGACCGCGTATTACTCCACCGGCAGGAAGATCTTGGTCTGCGGGTCGATGGCCCAGAGATCGCCGCTGTCCAGGTCGAACCACCAGCCGTGGATTTCCAGCGTGCCGGCCTCCACGCGCTCGCGCACGAAGGGGAAGGTCATCAGGTTGTCGACGGAGGTGCGGACGGCGGCGCGCTCGACCATGTCGGGGTTCTGCTGAAGCCGCTCCAGGTCGGCCTTGCGGCGCTCCGCATCCGCCTCGGCGTCCGGGGCGGGGGCGTAGGGGTCGAGCGCGGCGCTGGCGATGGACACCCAGGGCGACACGAAGTCGTTCTCGCCGGGATCGCCCGCGCGCAGGCGGATCAGCCCCTGGATGCCGCCGCACAAGGCGTGGCCCAGCACGATGACATGCCCGACATTCAGCACGCGGACGGCGTATTCGATGGCCGCCGAGGTGCCGTGATAGCTGCCGTCCGGCTGGTAGGGCGGGACGAGGTTGGCGACGTTGCGCACCACGAACAGCTCGCCCGGCTCCGCCTGGGTCAGCAGCGCCGGATCGACTCGGCTGTCGGAGCAGCCGATCATCAGCACCTGCGGCTTCTGCCCCTCTTCCACGAGCTGGCGCATGCTGTCGGGCCGGCGCTCGTAATAGCGGGCGCGGAAGCCCTTGATGCCGGCCAGAAGCTGCCGAATGGGTTTGTCCTGTTCGCTGTTGCTCACCATGTCGCGGACACCCTTTCTCGCGTCGCCCTTATCGGACCTACTTTGTGCGGTATAGCGGAGGCTGCGTCAGGTTTCCAGGGCTTCACATCCATAAAAGGCTTGGGCCTAAAACGCGTGGGCCCAAACGCCGTGGAACCGAATGCTGACGTCAGGTCTCCAGAATCTCCGGCTGCTCGGCCTCGCCCCAGCGCCGGACGATGCCCGCGTCCAGCCCGAACAGGTCCAGCGCGCGGCCAACCGTGTGGTCGACGATGTCGTCGATGGTGCGCGGCCGGGAATAGAAGGCCGGCACGGGCGGCGCGATGATCGCCCCCATCTCGGCAAGCTGCGTCATCGTGCGCAGGTGGCCCAGATGCAGCGGCGTTTCCCGCACCATCAGCACCAGCGGGCGGCGCTCCTTCAGCGTCACGTCGGCGGCGCGCGTCAACAGGGTGGAGGTCACGCCGGTGGCGATCTCGCTCATCGTGCGGACGGAACAGGGGGCGACGATCATGCCCATGGCGCGGAAACTTCCGCTGGCGATGGCGGCGCCGATGTCGGCGGCGGCGTAGGACACGTCGGCCAGCGCGCGGAGGTCGGCGACCTTCAGGTCGGACTCATGGGCCAGCGTCACCTCGGCCGAGCGGCTGACGACGAGGTGCGATTCGACGCCGATCCGGCGCAGCGTTTCCAGCAGCCGGATGCCGTACACGACGCCCGACGCACCGCTGATGCCGACGACAAGACGGGAGGGGAAGGTCATGTCCGGAATCTGGGGTGAGAGCGGCGGCAAGTCCAGGGAGTGGAGACCGTTGCCCCCTCCCTAACCCTCCCCCGCTACGCGGGAGAGGGGATCTTGGCCCTCCCCTGCGTTAGCGGGGGAGGGTGGGGAAAAGGAGAGCGTGGGGGCAAGCCCGCCCCCTCAGTGCGCCTCTTCCTGCTCCGAATAGGGCGAATCGCCGCCGTAGCCCTCTTCACCCTCCTCGGTTTCGCGCTCCTCCGGGGTGAGGGGCACGCCGCCGCGGCGGACGGCCAGCGCCAGCGCCTCTTCCAGCTCGCGCTGGGTGCACAGGCCCAGCATGACCGGGTTGCGCGGCTTGATGTTCGGGGCGTTCCAGTGCGTGCGGTCGCGCACCGCGGCGATGGTCGGCTTGGTCGTGCCGATCAGGCGGCAGGTCTGCGCGTCCGACAGCTCCGGATGGTGCTTCAGCAGCCAGGCGATGGCGTCCGGCTTGTCCCCGCGCTTGGTGATCGGGGTGTAGCGCGGCCCCTTCGACCGGGCGGCGGGCAGCGGCAGGTCCGGCACCAGCAGCTTCAGCCGCAGGTCCTGGTTGCGCTCGCACCGTTCGATCTCGGCCTTGGTCAGCTGACCGTTGGCCACCGGGTCCAGCCCGACCATGCCGACCGCCACCTCGCCATCGGCGATGGCCTGGACCTCCAGGGAGTGCAGGCCGCAGAAGGCGGCGATCTGCTCGAAGGTCAAGGATGTGTTCTCGACCAGCCAAACGGCCGTCGCTTTCGGCATCAAGGGCAGTGCCATCGTCCCTCCTGACAACTTCAACCCGACCGCACCCGCCGTTGGACGGGCCGTCGGAATAACTTTACCGGAAATTTCCCAGCTTCGCCCTCCATATAGGGTCGAAACCGGTCGATGTAAGCGCGCATCCGCAGGCGGCCGGCAGAGCCGGACGCCCATTCTCTGCTAGCGGTCTTGGCGAGCTTTAGCAAGCCCGCGCCGCTCGCCGCAAACGAGAATGCGGAAAAAACGCGCCGGAAGGCGGGAATTCCGGGCCGTGCCGCCCGGAATTCCTTCGCAAGCGAAACAATGGGCCGCTCAAGCACCCAAGGTCAGGCCCCCACGGTCAGCCTCCCACCGTCAAAACGATCTTGCCGATGTGTGTGCTGGATTCCATCAGCGCGTGGGCCTCGGCCGCCTGCTCCAGGGGGAAGGTCTTGTGGATCACCGGCTTGATCGTCCCGGATTCCAGCAGCGGCCACACCTTCTCGCGCAGCGCCCGGGCGATGCGGCCCTTCTCGGCCACCGGCCGGGCGCGCAGCGTGGAGCCGGTCAGCGTCAGGCGCTTGGTCATCACCGGGAACATGTTGATCGACACCTTCGGCCCCTGGAGGAAGGCGATGGAGACGTGGCGGCCGTCCGGGGCCATGATGTCGATGTCGCGGGCGATGTAGTCGCCGCCGACCATGTCCAGCACCACGTCCACGCCGCGCCCGCCGGTCTCCTGCTTGATGACGGCGGCGAAGTCCTCGGTCTTGTAGTCGATGGCCCGGTCGGCCCCCAGCTCCTCGCAGGCGCGGCACTTGTCGGCGCTGCCGGCGGTCGTGAAGACCTTGGCCCCGAAGGCTTTGGCGAGCTGGATCGCCGTCGTGCCGATGCCGCTGGACCCGCCGTGCACCAGGAACGTCTCGCCGGGTTGCAGGGCGCCGCGCTCGAACACGTTGGTCCAGACGGTGAAGTAGGTTTCCGGCACGGCGGCGGCCTCGATCATGCCGAAGCCCTTCGGCACGGGCAGCAGCTGGGCCGCCGGCACCACGCAATACCGGGCGTAGCCGCCGCCGGCCACCAGCCCGCACACCGCGTCCTCGGCGGCCCATTCGGTGACGCCCTCGCCGATGGCGACGACGCGGCCTGCGACCTCCAGCCCCGGCAGGTCGGACGCGCCCGGCGGCGGGTCGTAGCGGCCCTGGCGCTGCAGCAGGTCGGGGCGGTTCACGCCGGCCGCCTCCACCGCCACCAGCACCTCGCCGGGGCCGGGCACCGGGGCCGGGCGCTGCGTCGGGCGCAGCACCGCCGGCCCGCCGGGCTGGGAAATCTCGATGCAGGTCATGCTGTCCGGCAGGGCGATGCCCATGGTCTCTCTCCCGTTTGCTCTTGGTTTGTTGTCTTGGGCTGTTTGTGTCCTTAGGCGTCCAAAGGTAGAATTCCGCCGCGACGCTGACAAGAACGGTGGGAGGGCACGCCCATGGACATCGACGATCTGGAGCCGCGCAAGGCCAAGCCGGCGCTGAAGGACCTCACCACCTTGGGGGTGGCGGAGCTGAAGGAATACATCGCCGGCCTGGAGGCGGAGATCGCCCGCGCCCGCGCCGCCATCGCCGCCAAGGAAGCGCAGAAGAACGCGGCGGAAGCCTTCTTCAAGAAGCCGTCCTGATGCGAAAAGCCCTCCCCCGATGCGGTTCGGGGGAGGGCTTCGCGTGATTCTCCGCTTTTGCGAGGTGACGTATCAGTCCGCGCCGACCAGATCGCGGTAGCAGTGCCAGGAGGAATAGCCGATCAACGGCAGCGCCAGCGCCAGCCCGAGGAAGCCGGTGACCATGCCGGCCGCCGTGAACAGCGTGATCAGGAAAGCCCAGGCCGCCATCGGCTTCCAGTTCTCGCGCACCACGGCGATGCTGGTCGCCATGGCGGTGAAGGCGTCGGTCTCGCGGTCCAGCAGCATCGGGATGGACACCACGCTGATGGCGAAGACCGCCGTCGCGATCACCCCGCCGACGATGGTCCCGGTCAGCAGGAAGGGGATCGTCTCCGCCGAGAAGAAGATGCGGTCGATCAACTGGTCGAAGGCCGGCGGCTCCATCGAGAAGAACAGCGCGAAGATCAGGAAGGCCACCCGGATCCAGGCCAGCAGCGCCAGCATCAGCGTCAGCCCGATCCCGGCGATCTGCACGCCGTTGCGGTGGTAGGCGCCCGCCACCCTCGCCAGCGTCGGACGCTCCCCGCGCTCCAGCAGGCGGCTCGTCTCATAAAGCCCGACCGCGAGCACCGGCCCCAGCAGCATGAAGCCGGCCGCCATCGGCAGGATCAGATAGTGCAGGTCGTACATGGCGAGCCCGGCCACCAGCACGAAGCTGGAGACCACGGCCAGCAGGCCATAGGCCAAGCCGATCACCGGGCTGGCGCAGAAGTCGCGCCACCCCGCCGACAGCCACACCCACGGGCGGTCGGCGTCCACCCGGCGGATTCGCGGGATGAAGCTGGACGGTTGTGCGGCTGGTGGTTGTTGGAACTGGGATGCACCGCGATGAGACGAGATGTCGACCATGGTGACCGTCCTCCCCTTTGCCCGAAACGCCTCTCGTGAGACGCAATGTAGCAAAGGGAATCACCATTGAACAGATTGTCGTTACGGCGAACTGTTTCTGTTACAGATAGTCTCAAAAGAGTATGCATTTCGGGGCGCGAATACCCCTATATCGCAGACCTGCGCGCGGGTTCGTCCTTAAGCTTGCGCTTTTCCGTCATCCCCGCGAAGGCGGGGATCCAGAAAGCTTCGCACATAAGTGCCTGAACAGGCTGGATCCCCGCCTTCGCGGGGATGACGAGATGGGAGGGTGGTTGCACGTTGCAGGGCGCGCCAAACGCCTAAAGTCAGCGCCTATGCGCCTTCGCGGGGATGACGAGGGAATGCTGACTTCGGGTTTGGAGACACATCGCGTCGAAACCGATGCCGCCCCTAATCCTCCACCTTTTTGCCCTCCAGGTCGCGGGTCTTGCGCTCGGCCTCCTGGCGGTCGCGCTGCTTTTCGGCCTTGGTGCGGCCGAAGCGGACGCGGTTCTCCTCCGCGACTTTTTCACGCTCTTCCCGATCGCGCATCTTTCGGAATCGGTTCAGGTTGACGACATCACCCATGCGCGTGTCTCCAACGTCTCGGCGCGGCGTCTTCCGGGCGCCCTGGGGCTGACCGGCGGTATCGCGCGCGGGCCGCAACTCGGCCGTGGATTTGCCCAAATTGCTTGTTTCTTGTCTGGGGGTTAGCTTAGCGGATCGCCGCACCGGCCGGAAGGGCCGGGCCGGCGGGGAATTCGGCGACTCAACAGCCGAACGGTGGGGAAGGCGGGTCATCCGGTGAAGAAGTTCCTGATCGCGTGTCTGGTCGTGCTCGCCATCCTGGTTGGCGCGGTCCTCGTGGTGCCCAGCTTCATCGACTGGAACAGCTACAAGGCCCAGATCGCCGAGCGGGTGTCCGCCGCCACCGGCCGCGCGGTCGAGCTGAAGGGCGACATCGGCCTGTCCCTGCTGCCGTCGCCGGCGCTGACGGTGCGCGACGCGCGGCTGGCCAACGCTACCGGCGGGTCGGAGCCGGACATGGCCCGGCTGAAGGAGCTGGACGTCCGCGTGGCGCTCGGCCCGCTGCTCAGCGGCCACATCCAGGTGCAGAGCATCCGCCTAATCGACCCGACCTTCGTGTTCGAGGTGCTGCCTGACGGCCGCTTCAACTGGGACCTGTCGGGGGCGGAGCGTCCGCCCGCGGGCACCGGCGGCGGGGGCGGTTCGGGCGACGGATTCGCCTCCGCGGTCAGCTTCGACCAGGTGACGGTGCAGAACGGCACAGTGCTCTACCGCGACGCCCGCTCCGGCCGGTCGGAACGGCTGGAGCAGCTGGACGCCCGCATCGTCGCCGGCAGCTTCACCGGCCCGTTCCAGGGGCAGGGCGGCTTCCGCCTGCGCGGCGTGCCGCTGCACGGCGAGATGTTCGTCAGCCGCCTGGTGGAGGGGGCGGCCGTGCAGGTGCGGGCGGCGCTGTCCATGGCCGACACCGACGCCACGCTGCGCTTCGCCGGCATCGTCACGAATGCGCCCCCCGGTACCCCCGCCGGCTCGCGCGCCCAGGGCGACCTGCGGGTGGAGGGCAGCGACCTCGCCCGCGCGCTGGAACCGTTCCGCGCCGGCCTGGGCGCCCTCGCCGGCAACCCGGCGCTGGCCCAGGCCTTCAGCGTGCGTTCGGCGGTGGAGGCGTCCGGCGCCGGGGCCAGCTTCACCAACCTGGAAGGCCAGCTCGGCGACACGCGCGCCACCGGCGGCGCCTCGCTGCGCACCGGCAGCCCGGCGCGGGGAGAGCTGACGCTGGCGCTCAACCGGCTGGACCTCGACGCCTGGCTGGAGCGCGCGGGACTCGACCGCGCGGCGGCTCCCCCCGCCGCGCAACGCGGTGGCAACGGCGGCGCCCCGCCGACCGGCACCCCCGTGCCGAGCGTTCCCGCGCCCAACGCCCCGCCCCAGAATGTCCCGGCCCAGAATGTCCCGGCCCCGAACGCGCCGAATCCGCCCGCCCAGGCGCGCGCCGGCGGATTCGCGCTGCCGGAAGGGCTGGACGCGAAGCTCGACCTCGCGGTGGACGGCGTCACCTACAACGGCGGAGTGGTCCGCCAGGGGCGTGTGGAGGCGAGCCTTGCGGGCGGCAAGCTGAACATCGACCGCTTCAGCGCGCTGCTGCCCGGCGGCTCCGACATCGTGGCGGCGGGCGAGCTGGGCGCCGCCAACGGCCAGCCCAACCTGGACCTGCGGCTGGAGGCGAACGCCGACAACCTGCGCGCCCTGCTGGACTGGCTGAAGCTGGACGTGCGCGCGGTGCCGGCCGACCGGCTGCGCAGGTCCTCGCTGGCGGCGCAACTCCAGGGGCGGCCCGGCCGGCTGGACGTGACCGGGTTGGATCTGCGGGTGGACACCAGCCGCCTGACCGGCGCCGTGGCCTATGTGGACCGTGGCCGCCCGGCCTTCGGCGCGCGGCTCGACCTCGACCGCATCAATCTCGACGCCTACCTGCCGCAGCCGGCAAGCGCCGCCGAGCCCGCCGCCGCGCCGCAGCCGGCGCCGAATGCCGCTCCTGCTCCTGCTCCTGCTCCCGCTCCGGGCGCCGCCACGCCCGCTCCCACGGCGCGGGGCAAAGGCGCTGGCAACGGCAACCGCCCGGCCTGGACGCCGGCCCGGCTGCTGGCCGCCGTGGACGCCAACCTCGACCTCACCGTCGGGCAGCTCACGGTGCGCAACACGCCGGTCCAGGGCCTGCGCGTGGAGGCGACCGCCGCGGGCGGGGCGCTGTCCATCAAGGAGGCGCGGGTGGAGGACATCGCCGGCATCAAGGGCCGGCTGGATGGCCAGATCGCCGGGCTGGCGCCCCTGCGCGGCGCGCACCTGACACTGGACGCCGAGGCCGCCAGCCTGGACGCGCTGGCGAGTCGCGTCCACTGGCCGCCGGGCGCCCCAACGCCGGAACGGCTGGGTCCGGTGAAGGCGCAGGCCCGCGTCTCCGGCGACGAGGAGCGCATGGCGGTGGAACTGACCATGGACGCGGCCGGCGGCACGCTGGAAGCCGGCGGCACCCTGATGAACCTGGAGCGCGAGCCCTCCGCCGATCTGAAGCTGCGCACCAAGCACCCGGAACTGGGCCGGCTCGCCGCCCTCTTCGCCGAAAGCGCGGGCGGGGAGGGGGCCTCCTACGGGCCGCTCGACCTCTACACGGAGCTGAACGGGACCAGGAAGGCCTTCACGCTCGGCAACATCCAGGGCACGGTCGCCGGGACGTCGCTGCGCGGTCGCGCCGGCGCCGACCTGAACGGCGCGAAGCCGCGCGTGGACGCGGAGCTGCAAACCACCGACCTGGACCTCGACCGGCTGCTCGCCGCTCCTGCCGTGGCGTCGCGCGGCACGGCCCCGGCGGCGTCCGCTCCGCAGGCGGACGGTGCCGCTCCCGCCGAGGCGGCGGGTGCCCCGGAGCCGGAGTCCACTGGCGGCGGGCGCCCGCTTGATTTCGGATGGATGCGCCGCTTCGACGGGCGGCTGGCGCTGACCTCCTCCGCGCTGGTCAAGGGCGACACACGGATTGAGCGTCCGGCCCTGCGCGCCAACCTCCAGAACGGCCTGCTGACGCTGGAGCAGTTCGACGGCGGCCTGATGGGCGGGCAACTCGGCGTCACTGGCCGACTCGCCGCACCCGAAGGACAGCCGGCGACGGCGGAGGCCGCCGTTACGCTGGTGCGCGCGAAGCTGGCGGAATTGAAGTCTGAGGGGGCCTTGGGCGGCGGGGCCGTGTCCATCGCCGGCGGCACGCTGGACCTGGAATCCACCCTGACGACCAGCGGCGCCACGCGCGACGCGATGGTGCGGGGGCTGACCGGCCAGGGCCGGCTGAGCGCCCGCGACGGTCTGGTGCGCGGCTTCGATCTCGGCGTGTTGCGCGACCGGCTGACCAAGCTCGACCGCCCGCAGGAGGTTCTGGGCGCCGTGATGGGCGCGCTGCAAGGCGGCGAGACCCGCTTCGCCCGCCTGGACGGCACCTTCACTATGGACAAGGGCACCCTGCGCACCGAAGACTTGCGCCTGACCTCCGAGGTGGGGGAGGCGACCGGGGCCGGGCAGGTCAACCTGCCGGACCGGACCATCGACATGCGCGTGCGTCTGGCGATCCAGGCGGAGTCGGCGGTTCCGCCGCTGACCGTCCGGCTGACCGGCCCGCTGGACAAACCGACCCGGTCCTTCGACATGCACGATGTGCAGGAGCATTTCGCCCGCCGCGCCGCCGAGGGCCTGCTGAACCGTGTCGTGCCGAAGGAGGGGGGCTCCGGCGAGGGCGGGTCTGTGCCGGTGAAGCCCGAAGGGTTGCTGAAGGGGCTGATCGAGGGGCTGCGCCGGTAGCAATCCGCCAAATCCTCACGCCCGCGTGACGCATTGCGCCCAAGCCCGTTGAAGTTCGGCGGGGTGGGTCCCATAATGTGCCATCGAAACCCGGATTTTGAGTCGATGCAGGTGGACAACAAGCTTCTGGACGATCTGGCCCGCGTTGCGGGTGGCGCGCTTGGCGCCCTGTCGTCCCTGCGTGAAGAGGGCGAGGCGCAGCTGCGCCAGCAATTCGAGCGCGTGCTGTCGCGGATGGACGTCGTCAGCCGCGAGGAGTACGAGGCCGTTCGCGCCATGGCCGCCAAGGCCCGCGAGGAACAGGAGACCCTGGCCGAGCGGGTGACCGCGCTGGAAGCCACGGTCGCCACCCTGCTGGCCGACCGGACCCTGCTGCACGAAGAAGCGGCTCCGCGCCGCCGCGCGCCGGGCCACGGCGGCAAGGGCGGCGACATCTCGGACGACATCTCCGGCGGGGGCGTTGCGGGCTGATCCCCGCGCGCCCATCCGGCATCTTTCATCACGCCAGACCTTTTTGGGTGCGCTGCCAAAATCAGTTGCGCCGGCCATCCCCTTTTGGCACGGTTCATTTGGTGGTAGCCCTCCGGTCGCAAGACACAACATTTCGGGGTTGTGCCCGAAGGGCGGGTCTTGCCCCGGGAACCCTGGGGGCGGTGTACGCCACCGCGCCTTCACAGGAGGACGCCGACATGTCGGCTGTTGCCGTCGACACTCCCACTCCCGCGCACAATCCCCTGGACATCGTCGAGGAGATCGTCACCGCGAACGAATGGCCTTTCGAACGGGCCGGCGAGGACGAACTGATCGTCGAGATCGGGGGGCGCTGGTGCGATTACCGGCTGTACTTCGTGTGGCAGCCGGACGCCTGCGCGATGCAGTTTTCCTGTCAGTTCGACATGAAGGTGCCGGCCGCCCGCCGCTCCGCCGCCAACGACCTCCTGGCCGAGGTGAACGCGCGCATGTGGCTGGGTCACTTCGACGTCTGTTCGGAGGAGCACACGCCGATGTTCCGCCAGACCATGCTGCTGCGCGGTTCGCGCGGCGCGACGGTTGAGCAGCTGGAAGATCTGGTCGAGATCGCGCTGTCGGAGTGCGAGCGCTTCTACCCCGCCTTCCAGTTCGTGATCTGGGGCGGCAAGTCGGCGTCGGACGCTGTGTCCGCCGCCATCCTCGACACCGTGGGCGAGGCGTAACGGTATGGCTCAGGGTTGCACACTGCTTCTGGTCGGCTGCGGCAAGATGGGCGGCGCGATGCTGGACGGCTGGCTGACGGCCGGCACGGCTTCCCGCGTCGTGGTGGTCGAGCCCTCCGGCCTTCCGGAGAACCTGAAGGGCAACCCCGCCGTCTCCGCCGCCACCAGCCCGGCCGACCTGCCGGATGGTTTCGTGGCCGACGTGATCGTGCTGGCCGTGAAGCCGCAGGTGATGGATTCAGTGCTGCCGCCTTACAGGGCGCTGGTGCGCCCCGGCACCGTCTTCCTGTCGGTCGCCGCCGGCAAGACCATCCGCGCCTTCGAGTCGCATCTGGGCGAGGCCGCCGCCGTCGTGCGCGCCATGCCGAACACCCCGGCCGCCATCGGGCGCGGCATGACGGTCGCCGTCGGCAACGCCGTCGTCACCGACTCGCAGAAGGCGCTGTGCGACGCGCTGCTGCGCGCCGTGGGCGACGTCGCCTGGGTCGAGGACGAATCGCTGATCGATCCCGTCACCGCCGTGTCGGGCAGCGGCCCGGCCTACGTGTTCCTGCTGGTCGAGGCCCTGGCCAAGGCCGGCGAGGCGAGCGGCCTGCCGGCGGAGCTCGCCATGCGTCTGGCCCGCGCCACCGTTGCGGGCGCCGGGGAACTCCTGCACCGCTCCGAGACTCAGGCTGCCGACCTGCGCAAGGCGGTGACCAGCCCGAACGGCACCACCCAGGCCGCCCTGGAGGTTCTGATGGCCGGCGACGGTCTCCAACCCCTCCTGGACAAGGCCGTGGCCGCCGCCACCAAGCGCTCGAAAGAGCTGGCGCAGTAACGACCGGGGTGTAGCAAAAAGCAACCACTGATCGTCATCCCCGCGAAGGCGGGGATCCAGAGCGTTGCGCCGAGTGTCCGAATAGCCCTGGATCCCCGCCTTCGCGGGGATGACGAGAGTGTTGTGGAAGTCATCGCTTTGCATCACCTCCTAAAAGGCCTTTCCAGGCTGCAACGTTCTCTTGGACCCCCGCCATGACTACCACCCTCAGCCCGTCCGCCCGCCGCGTTCAGGATCTGCTCGACAGCATCGGCCTCGGCCATACGGTCGTCGAGCATGAGGGCAGCACCCGCACGTCCGAGGACGCGGCCAACGCCGTCGGCTGCGCCGTAGCGGAGATCGCCAAGTCCTTGATCTTCCGCGCGAAGGAGAGCGGGCATCCGGTGCTGGTGGTGGCGAGCGGCGCCAACCGCGTGGACGAGAAGGCCGTCGGCCGCCTGATTGGCGAGAAAATCGAGCGCGCCGACCCCGACTTCGTGCGCGAGAACACCGGCTTCGCCATCGGCGGCGTTCCGCCCCTCGGCCACGCCGTTGCGCCGCTGGTGCTGATCGACGCCGACCTGATGGCCTTCGAGACGATCTGGGCCGCCGCCGGCACGCCCAACGCCGTCTTCCGCCTGACCCCCGCCCAGCTCGTCAGCATGACCGGCGGGCGCGTGGAGGCGGTGCGCAAAGGGTAGGGTCCCAGCCCGGCCCGTTTGACCCGGACAGTCTGTCCCCTTCCAAGGCCCCGGCTTCTCTGGCAAGACTCTCCCCCAACGAGATTCGACGCCAACGAGAATCAAAGGGAGGCCTGCATGACCGACGCCCGGCACAACCCATACGAGACCGACCTCGACCAGAACGCGGCCAACACGGTGCCGCTGTCGCCTCTCTCCTTCCTGCGCCGCACGGCCGCCGTCTATCCGGACCGCATCGCCGTCATCCACGGCCCGGTCCGCCGCAGCTGGGCGGAGACCTACGAGCGCTGCGTGCGCCTCGCCTCGGCGCTGACCAAGCGCGGCATCGGGCTCGGCGACACGGTGGCGGTCATGGCCCCCAACACGCCGGAGTCCTTCGAGGCGCATTTCGGCGTGCCGATGGCCGGCGCGGTGCTGAACGCCCTGAACATCCGCCTGGACGCCGAGGCTCTGGCCTTCATCCTGGAGCATGGCGAGGCCAAGGTCCTGCTGACCGACCGCGAATTCTCCGGCGTCATCGCTAAGGCGGTGAGCATGCTGGAGCCGGCGCGCCGCCCCATCGTCATCGACATCGACGACCCGCAGGCCAAGGGCGGCGAGCTGATCGGCGAGCAGACCTATGAAGCCTTCCTGGAAACCGGCGACCCCGCCTTCGACTGGCCGATGCCGGCGAAGGAATGGCAGGCCATCGCGCTGAACTACACCTCGGGCACCACCGGCAACCCGAAGGGCGTCGTCTACCATCATCGCGGCGCCTACCTGAACGCCATGGGCAACGTGCTGACCTGGGCGATGCCGCACCATCCCGTGTATCTGTGGACGCTGCCGATGTTCCACTGCAACGGCTGGTGCTTCCCCTGGACGGTCACGGCGATGGCCGGCACCAACGTCTGCCTGCGTGCCATCACCGCCAAGGGCATCTACGACGCCATCGCCGACCACGGCGTCACCCACATGTGCGGCGCGCCGATCATCATGGGCCTGATCGTCAACGCACCGGCCGATCAGAAGCGCGACATCCCGCGCGGCATCAAGATGATGACCGCCGGCGCCGCCCCGCCCGCCGCGGTGATCGAGAAGATCGAGAATGTCGGTTTCGACGTCACCCACGTCTACGGCCTGACCGAGGTCTACGGCCCCGTCACCATCTGTGCTTGGCACGAGCGTTGGGACGCGCTGCCGCTGGAGGAGCGCGCGGCGCTGAAGGCCCGGCAGGGCGTCAACTACGCCACGCTGGAAGGGCTGATGGTCGCCGACCCCAACACGCTCCAGCCGACCCGCAAGGACGGCGTGACGATGGGCGAGATCTTCATGCGCGGCAACACCGTCATGAAGGGCTACCTGAAGAACCCTCGTGCCACGCAGGAGGCCTTCTCCGGCGGCTGGTTCCACACCGGCGACCTCGGCGTCTGGCATCCGGACGGCTACATCGAGCTGAAGGACCGCTCGAAGGACATCATCATCTCCGGCGGCGAGAACATCTCGACCATCGAGGTGGAGTCGGTCCTCTACAAGCACCCCTCCATCGTCGAGGCCGCCGTCGTCGCCCGTCCCGACGAGAAGTGGGGCGAGACGCCCTGCGCCTTCGTCACCGTGAAGGAGGGCGTAACCCTGACCGAGGCGGAGGTGATCGCCTACTGCCGCCAACACCTCGCCCACTTCAAGTGCCCGCGCACCGTGGTCTTCACGGCCCTGCCGAAGACCTCCACCGGCAAGATCCAGAAGTACGTCCTGCGCGAGCAGGCCCGTGCGTTGAACGAGCAGGCGTAATGGGAAAATGCGGCGCCCACTCCAACCGGGCGCCGCATTATACTATGCACTATTTTAATCTAGGAACATGTCAAGCAAGAGTAGAACCCGCCAAAAAATGCCCCTTTGCGCCAATCTGCTTCCCATTCTCCCGCTTGTGTGAGTTGGGCATGAGCAGCAAGGACACCGGTGAGCACACGATTGAGCATCAGTCATTCTCTACCTGTTGATTCTGGATGGAAAACTGACGCAGGCTGTGCTTAAATCGAATTGCGTTCGTCGAATTTAGGCGGCAGCCCGGCCATTAGCGGCCGGTAATTTCTATGGCCAGCGGCATGGGAAAGATGCCGCTGGCCATTTCATTCCAGCTGCATAAGAGTATTGCGGTGGATCGCCCCGTGTCAAGGGTGAGTAACGGCGACTCCTGAAAAATCAGAAGTAAAGGTAAGCGATGCCTCTGAACCATCTGAGGGTATCGGCTCTTCCTGCACTTTCACCGTCGGAAAAAGTTGTCTTATCAGCGTGCTGGCACGCTGGCGTGCTAGCACGCCGACAATGTTTGTTTTATCCGAACATTGCAGGCGTTAGCAGGCTTATCTCAGCCGAGATCGTTATCTTAGGCGACGAAGGAGATCTTAGGCGACTTGTCGATCTTGGTGTGCAAGCACGATGTTTGGGTTGAAGCAGGATCTTTGGCGCGAAGCTGGATCTTCCCTGACAAGCCGGATCTTGCGGCTTTGAAACGCTAAATGGGTTTGAGCGCTCGAAAGGGCTTTGCTACCGCAACATCACGACGCCGATTTCAAAAAGCCTTTTCGGATCTGCTTGCCAACGTCAGCAACGAACATCGGCAGACACTCTCTTGCAAACTGAATGTCTCAGCTTGCCGGAGGCACTGTTCGATAGGTTAATCTAGGGCAGCAGATATAGGTGCCGACGGGCGAGGCTGCGCGTTCCTCCTGGTTGATGGAGAAAAATGGCCCCCATTGAATCCTTTCCCGCATACGGCCTCCTTCACCCCGCTGACCTCGACACTGCCGCGGCCCTGGTCCGCCAGGGCTTCGGCATTCCGCGCGAGTTCTTCGACCGGTCGGTGGATCTGTTCGGGCCGGAGGTGCTGCGCGGCCTGCGCCAGGGCGGGCGGCTGGTCGGCAGCGCCGCGGTCTGGCCGATGGACCAGTGGTTCGGCGGGCACCCGGTGCCGGCGCAGGGCGTTGCCGCGCTGACGGTCGACCCGGCGGAGCGGGGGAGGGGGCACGGCTCCGCCCTCGTCCGCAACATTCTGGAGGAGGCGCGGGCCGGCGGGGCTGCGCTGTCCGTCCTCTACCCCGCAACCCTCGGGCTCTACGCCAAGGCCGGCTACGGGCGGGCCGGCGTGTCCTTCGACTGGAGCCTTCCGGCCTCGGCCCTCGGCGCCGCCCCTCCGCCCCCGGACGGCAGCATCCGGCGCATCTCCTCCGATGACGCGACGCCGCTGGCGGCGCTTCGCCGCGCGCTGCTCGCCACTGCCAACGGGCTGGTCGAGCGGAACGAGGGGCTGTGGAGCTTCACCCTGCGGCCCTACGGGGAAGCCGCCGACGTCTTCCTGCTGACCGGCCCGGACGGGCGGCCGGAGGGCTACATCGCCGTGGCGCCGCCCAAGCGCCGCAGCCTCTTCGTCGCCGATCATTGTTTGCTGAGTGGCCGGGCGGTGCGGCTCGCCCTGAGTCTCCTGGCCGGCTACCGCGCGCAGGTGGACCGGGTGCGCTGGCGCGGCGGGCCGGACGACCCGCTGGCTTTGCTCGCCCCCGAAACCGGCGCGCGGATCGATGCGCGGGAGGAATGGCTGCTGCGCGTGTTGGACGTGGAGCAGGCACTCGCCGCGCGCGGCTACCCGCCGGGGGTGGAGGCCGCGCTGCGTCTCACCGTTACCGACCCGCTGTTCGCCGCGAACACGGGCTGCTTCCAATTGGCCGTGTCGGGCGGGCGCGCAACCGTCGTGCGCCTTGAGCCGCCCCGCCCGCAGCCCGAGTCGCCCGGCCTGACGCTGGACGTGGCAGCCCTCGCCGCACTCTATGGCGGTCGTGTTTCAGCGCCTCTTCTCCGCCAGGTTGGAATGGCCGAAGGCGACGACGAATCCGTATACGTCGCCTCCATCCTTTTCTCGGGACCGGCCCCCTGGATGCCGGATCGCTTTTGAGGCTTGCGTCCTCCGCAAGATGGTCATACCAGAAATTAACCCTTTTACGCGCAAGGTGGCTCGATAAGGGCGGAGTACCGGCACAGCGGTACCCGAAGACGCGGGGGAGCCCGACTTTATGACGATCGGAACGCGGATCGCGCTTGGTTTCGCAACCGTCCTTCTCCTGACGGTCGCCGTAGCCTTCGTGGGCTGGAGCAGCCTGCGGACCTACGCCGGGCGTGTCGATCTGGCGGCGCACACCGCCGAACTGGACGGGCGTTTGAAGGCCGTGCGCATCGAGGAAGCCCGCTTCGTCACCGAACGCGACGCGCAGGCGGCCTCCAACGTGCCGGGCATGCTGGAGAAGCTGCGCGCGGAGGCGAGCGAGAGCCGCTCCGCCCTGGACGATGCCGGCAGCCTCCGCCTGCTCGACGACGTGCTGGCGGGCATTGATGGCTACCGCGCCGCTTTCGCCAACTTCGTCGCCCAGGACAAGGACGCCCGCGCCCGCACCCAGAGCATGGAAGCCCGTGCCCGCGCCCTGAAGGAGATCGCCGAGAAGATCGGCAGCCAGCAGTCCGACCGTTACGACCAGAACATGGTCAGCCTGAAGGACGCCGAACACGCCGTCCGCCAGAGCCGCGAGACCTCCGACCGCGCCGACCGGCTGATCGAAACGGTGCTGGAGGCGCGCCGTCTCCAGTCGGAATTCCTGCGCACCCGCGCCCCGGCGACCGTGGACGCGGCCGGCAAGGCGGTCGCCACCCTGCTGTCCACCGCCGAAGCGATCGAGAAGGATCTGACCGGCACCAACGACGAGGATCTGGCCAAGAAGATCGTCGTCACCGCGCGCGACTACCGCACGGCCTTCGATCAGGCCCGCGCGAGCGAGTCCGACGAGATCCCGCCGGCCCGTGTCCAGGGGCTGGACCGCTACGCGCAGACGATCCAGAAGCTCGCCCACGAGATGCAGGAGAATCAGGCCTCCGTCTCGGCGGCGCTCCAGGAGGCGGCCGGCTACGCCCAGAGCGAGGTGAACGAGGCCGTGCAGCTGCGCGGCATCGCCATGCGCCTGATCCAGAACGCGCAGGCCGCCATGCTCGGCCAGCGCGACTTCCTGCTGGCCGGCGGCGCCGACGCGCGCGCCGCCGTGTCCAAGGCGGTGACGGAAACGCTGGAACTTGCCAAGCAGGCCGGTGCCGTGCTGGTCGACGCCGACGGGCGCGCGCTGATCGCCGCGATCACGGAGGCCGCGCGGGCCTTCGACGGCGAGTTCGCCGCGCTCGTCACGGCCTCCGACAACCAGCGCGCCGCCTCGAAGACCATGGCGAAGGCCGCCGGCGCGGTCAGCGATCAGGTGGCGCAGCTCGTCACCATCCAGCGCGACGACCGGGAGAGCGGCCGGGCCAGCGCCAGCACCTTCATCTTCGTCGGCGCGCTGATCTCGCTGGTGCTGGGCGGCGCGCTGGCCTGGGTCATCGACCGCGCCATCACCCACCCGCTGCACGCCATCACCAGTGCCATGGGCCGTCTGGCGGAAGGCGACCTGACCGTGGACATCCCCGGCGGCGACCGCAAGGACGAGCTGCGCGCCGTGGCGCAGGCGCTGAGCATCTTCAAGGAAAACGCGCTGGAGATGCAGCGCATGGAGGTCGAGCGGGAGGAGATGCGCCGGCAGATTGACGCCGACCGCCGCCGCACCATGAACGAGTTCGCCTCCGGCTTCGAGCAGGCGGTGTCCGGCGTCGTGCAGGCGCTGACCGAATCCGCCTCCAACCTGGGCCGCGACGCGCAGGAGATGTCGTCGGACGCGTCGCTCACCACCGCCAAGTCCAGCGCCGTCGCCGAGGCGTCGGAGCAGGCGTCCAGCAACGTCCATTCGGTCGCCGCGGCGGCGGAGGAGCTGTCCTCCTCTATCGCCGAAATCTCGCGCCAGCTCAACAGCAGCTCCCAGGCCGCCGTGGGTGCCGCCGAAAAGGCGCACGAGACCAACGCCATCGTCGAAGGACTGGCCGACGCCGCCCAGCGCATCGGGCAGGTGGTCGTGCTGATCGGGGAGATCGCGGAACAGACCAACCTGCTGGCGCTGAACGCGACCATCGAGGCGGCCCGTGCGGGCGAGGCCGGCAAGGGCTTCGCGGTCGTGGCGACGGAGGTGAAGAACCTCGCCGGCCAGACCGCCAAGGCCACGGAGGAGATCTCCTCCCAGGTCGCGGAGATGCAGGCGGCGACCGGCGGTGCCGTGGAGGCGATCCGCACCATCTCCGACGCCGTTGGCACCATCAGCCGCACCGTGACGGACATCGCCCAGGCGACGGAGCAGCAGGGCCTCGCCACCCGCGAGATCGCCCAGAACGTCAATCAGGCCGCCGAGGGCACCCAGCAGGTGATGCGCCACATCGCCGAGGTGACCCACGCCGCCACCAAGACCGGCGGCGCCGCCGACGCCGTTCTGGACGCCAGCCGCACGCTGGCCGGCCAAGCCGAACATCTGCGGTCGGAAGTGCAGGGCTTCCTGAACAAGGTGCGGTCGGCGTAAGGGGGCGCGTTGCTTTGCCCCCTCCCCATCCCTCCCCCGCCTTCGGCGGGAGAGGGGGCAGGAGCTTCGGGAAAATGCGGCGGCAGTCCCCTCCACCGCCAAAGGCGGGGGAGGGTTAGGGAGGGGGCAACCGCTGCCCGACCCGTCCCGGTTGCTTTCCCCCAAACCATCTGTTAAGCCGCGCCCGGTGCCTTCCCGACTCGAGATCCCATGGCTTTCTCCCTGTCACAGCGCGACTCCTCCAGGACGGTCCCCGACGTGATCCTGGCGACCTTGGCCGGGCTGGCGGCGCTGCTGCTTGGGCCGTTGGCGGCGATGGCGCCGCGCGGCCTGCCGGTCTGGGCGATTCTGGTCGCGGTGATTGCGCTGGTCGGGCTGGCCCGGCGCGACGCGCTGGGGCGGTTGCAGCGGGCCTTGCCGGGAACGGCGGTGGTGCTGGCCTTCCTGCTGCTCGCCACCCTGTCCATCCTCTGGAGCCCCTCGTCGCGGGCCGGGCTGACGGTGGTGGAGATCGGCTACATCGCCCTGGGCGCCCTGTCCGGCGGGGCCTGGATATCGTCGCTGCCGGCGGTGGAGGCGCGACGGCTGACCGGGCTGTTCCTCGCCGGTGTCCTGGCGGGCGTCGCCCTGTTCGCGGCGGAGGCCGCGCTGAACTTCCCGCTGCACCGCTGGTGGAACCACATCCCCGCCGACGCTCCCGTCGCGGAAAGCAACGTGCCCAAGCGCACGGCGGCCCTGCTGTGCCTGCTCGTCTGGCCGGCGGCCATGGCGCTGGACCGCGCCGGGCGGAAGGGGCTGGGGCTGCTGCTCCCCATCGGCTACGCCGCCGCCTGCCTGCTGCTGACCAGTCGGTCGGCCATGATGGGCATCGCCGTGGGGCTGGTCGTCTTCGCGGTCGCCAGCTGGTCGCCGCGGCTGGTCCGCGCGGTGCTGGGAACGGCGCTGACGGTCGCCTTCGTCGGCGTGCTGCCGCTGGTCCTGCTGCTCGACCGCGTGCTGAATCTGGACGCGGCGGAGTGGCTGTTCCTGTCGGCCAAGCACCGCGTGGAGATCTGGGGCATGGCCGCCGAGCGCGCGCTGACCAGCCCGATCCTGGGGCAGGGCATCGACGCCTCCCGCGCGCTGACGCCGCAGGGCGAGGTCTCTCATTTCGGCACGATCACCGACAGCCTGCTGCCGTTGCACCCCCACAATGCCTTCCTCCAGGTCTGGCTGGAGCTGGGCGGGGTCGGCGCGCTGCTGGCGCTGGCGGCGGCGCTGATGCTGCTGTTCGGCACCGGGCGGATGGAGCGGCGGGAGCAGCCCTTCGCGCTGGCCCTCTTTGCCGCCGGGCTCGCCATGGTCAGCACGGCCTACGGCATCTGGCAGGCCTGGTGGATGGCCGGCATCCTGGCGTCCGGCCTGATGCTGCGTCTGGCCTCCCGCGCCCCCGCCCAGGACGAGTGAGAGGGGCGGAATGGGCCGGCGCCGCATCCTGATCGTCAAGCTGGGCGCCTTCGGCGACTTCTTCCTGGCGCAGACGGCTTTCGCCGCGATCCGGCGGCACCACGCGGGCGACCATCTGGCGCTGCTGACGCTGCCGTCGCTGGCCCCGCTCGCCCGCCTCAGCGGCCTGTTCGACGAGGTGCTGGAGGACCCGCGCGAGCGCTCACTCGGCTCCTATCTGCGGGTGCGGCGCCTGCTGCGCGCCGGGCGGTTCGACCGCGTGTACGACCTCCAGGCGCAGCCGCGCACGGATCGGTATTTCTGGCTGCTCGCCCCCGGTCCCTGGCCGGAATGGTCGGGCACGGCGCTTGGCGCCTCCCACGCCGACCGCTATCCGGGCCGCCGCAAGGTGCCGGTGCTGGCGCGCTACACCCGCCAGCTCGCCCCCTTCGGGATCGTGCTGGACGACACGCCGGACCTGTCCTGGCTGGACGCCGACACCAGCCGCTTCGGCATCAAGGCTCCCTACGCGCTGCTGATCCCCGGCTCCTCCCCCGGCCGGCCCGACAAGCGCTGGCCGGCCGAGCGCTATGGAGAGCTGGCGACCATCCTCGCGGCGCGCGGCGTCACACCGGTGGTGCTGGGGACAGCCATCGAATCCGAACTGGCGCAGGCTATCGTCGCGGCTTGCCCGCAGGCCGTGGACCTGACCAATCGGACCAGCATCCCGGAGATCGCCGGACTCGCCCGCCGCGCCTGGGCCGCCGTCGGCAACGACACCGGCCCGACCCATCTGGTGGCGGCCATCGGCTGCCCGACCGTGGCGGTCTTCTCCGACGCCTCCCACCCGATCCACACGAATGGGCCGCGCGTCGTGATCCACCACCGCCCGGATTTCGCGGACATGGATGTGGCGGGGGTGGTCGCAGCGGTGGATGGGGTTGCGGCGGAGGCCGTGCCCCCTCCGCAGACCGTGCCCCCTCCCTAACCCTCCCCCTCTTCGAGGTGGAGGGGACTGCCGCCGACTCCTGCCCCCTCTCCCGCGCCAGCGGGGGAGGGACGGGGGGGCACCAGGGCTTAGCCCCGCAACCGCCCCAGCGCCCAGCCTGCCGCGTCGCGCACCACGTCGCTGGCGTCGTCCAACAGCGCCTCGGCCACCGGCGCGTGCCGCGCGTCGCCCGTGTTCCCCAGCGCCACCAGCACATTCCGCACGAACCGGTCCCGCCCGATCCGCTTGATGGGCGAGCCGCTGAACACCTGCCGGAAGCCCGCGTCGTCCAACTGCGCCAGATCGGCCAGCCGGGGTGCCGTCAGCTCCGCGCGCGGCAGGAAGGCGGCCTCGCGGGACCGGTGGGCGAACTTGTTCCAGGGACAGGCGGCCAGACAGTCGTCGCAGCCGTAGATGCGGTTGCCCATCAGCGGGCGCAGCTCCTCGGGGATCGGCCCCTTGTGCTCGATGGTCAGGTAGGAGATGCAGCGCCGCGCGTCGAGCTGGTTGGGCGCGGGAAAGGCCCCGGTCGGGCAGGCATCCAGGCAGCGCCGGCAGTTGCCGCAGCGGTCCTTTCCAGCCTCGTCGGGCGGTAGGTCCAGCGTCGTGTAGACCTCGCCCAGGAACAGCCAGGAGCCATGGTCGCGCGACACGAGGTTCGTGTGTTTGCCTTGCCAGCCGAGGCCGGCCTTCTCCGCCAGGGGCTTTTCCATGACGGGGGCCGTGTCCACGAAGACCTTCAGCTCGGCCTTGTGGGTGTGGGCGATCCACTGGCCCAGCGTCTTCAGCCGGCCCTTGATCAGGTCGTGATAGTCGCGGTTCTTCGCGTAGACGGAGACGATGCCACGGTCCGGGTGCGCCAGCAGGGCGCGCGGGTCCTCCGCCGGGGCGTAGCTGGTGCCGAGCGCGATGACGGTGCGCGCCTCCGCCCACAGGGCCTGGGGGTGGACGCGGCGGTCGGCCTTGTCCTCCATCCAGCCCATGTCGCCGTGCCGGCCCTGGCGCAGGAACTCCGCCAGCCGGGCCTTGGCCTCCTCGCCCAGTTCCGCCCTGGCGAAACCCACCGCATCGAACCCGAGCGCCAGCGCCCGGTCCCGGATGGCTTCGCGAACGAGGGTGGGATCAGCCGCGGCCACGGTAGGGCTGGACCTCCTGCGACGGAATCCAGACGCCCTTGGGCGGCTCGCCGGTGGCGTAGAACACGTCGATGGGGATGCCGCCGCGCGGGTACCAGTAGCCGCCGATGCGCAGCCACACCGGCTTCAGCTCATCGACGAGGCGCTTGCCGATGCCGACCGTGCAGGCCTCGTGGAAGGCGCCGTGGTTGCGGAAGCTGGTCAGGAACAGCTTCAGCGACTTCGACTCCACCAACCAGTCGCCGGGCACATAGTCGATGACCAGATGCGCGAAGTCCGGCTGTCCGGTGATGGGGCAGAGCGAGGTGAATTCCGGCGCCGTGAAGCGCACGAGGTATTGCTCACCGGGGTTCGGGTTCGGCACCCGCTCCAGCACCGCCTCTTCCGGCGTCTTCGGCTGGACGGTGGAGCCGCCGAGCTGCGTCAGGCCGGCATAGATGTTCTCAGACATGGTCGATCTCATGTGACATGTAGGTTGGGTTGAGCCGCAGGCGAAACCCAACGCACTCGGCCTCGCGGAGATGTTGGGTTTCGCGGACGCTCAACCCAACCTACGAAACCGCCTCTTTTCCGGCTTTTGCGAGTGGGTCGGCAACCGCCGGAATGTCGCCCTCGTTCAGGCGGGCTTCCAGCGCCGACGCGACCTCCTCGAAGCGGCCGTCCTCGATGGCTTGGCGAAGCTCGGCCATCAGGTCCTGGTAGTAATGCAGGTTGTGCCAGGTCAGCAGCATCGGCCCCAGCATCTCGCCCGCCTTGAACAGGTGATGCAGATAGGCGCGGCTGTGGTTCCGGCAAGCGGGGCAGCCGCACTCTTCATCCAGCGGGCGCTCGTCGTGGGCGTGGCGGGCGTTGCGGATGTTGATGGTGCCGCGCCGCACGAAGGCCTGGCCTGTGCGCCCCGACCGGGTGGGCATCACGCAGTCGAACATGTCCACGCCGCGCCGCACCGCGCCGATCAGGTCGCTCGGCCGGCCGACGCCCATCAGGTAACGCGGGCGGTCCTTGACCATCAGCGGCTCGGTGAAGTCCAGCACGGTGAACATCGTCTCCTGACCCTCGCCGACCGCCAGCCCGCCGATGGCGTAGCCGTCGAAGCCGATGTCGGTCAGGGCCGCCACGCTCTCCGCCCGCAGGTCGGGATAGACGCTGCCCTGCACGATGCCGAACAGGCCGTAGCCGGGCCGCTCGACGAAGGCATCCTTGCTGCGCCTGGCCCAGCGCATCGACAGCCGCATGGAGGAGGCCGCCTGCGCTTCGGTGGCGGGGAAGGGCGTGCACTCGTCCAGGCACATGGTGATGTTGCTGTCCAGCATGTGCTGGATCTGGATGGAGCGTTCCGGCGTCAGGTGGTGCTTGCTGCCGTCCAGGTGCGACTTGAAGGTCACCCCCTCCTCGGTCATGGTCCGCAGGTCCGACAGCGACATGACCTGAAAGCCGCCGCTGTCCGTCAGGATCGGCTTGTCCCAGTTCATGAATCGGTGCAGGCCGCCCAGCTGCGCCACCCGCTCCGCCGTCGGGCGCAGCATCAGGTGGTAGGTGTTGCCCAGCAGGATTTCCGCACCCGTGGACTTCACGGCGTCCGTGGTCATCGCCTTGACGGTGGCGGCGGTGCCCACGGGCATGAAGGCCGGGGTGTTGATGACGCCGTGCGCTGTGCTGACCCGCCCGCGGCGGGCGCGCCCGTCGGTCGTCAGAAGCTCGAACCCGATCCCGGTCATCAAACCCTCCGGAGCAGCGACGCGTCGCCGTAGCTGAAGAAACGGTACCCGTTGTCGATGGCGTGCGCGTAGGCCGCCTTCATGCGGTCCATGCCGGCGAAGGCGCAGACCAGCATGAACAGGGTCGAGCGGGGCAGGTGGAAGTTGGTCAACAGAAGGTCCACGATCTTGAAGCGGTATCCGGGGGTGATGAAGATGTCCGTGTCGCCGCTGAAGGGCGGCAGCGTGCCGTCCGCCAGTCCCGCCGTCTCCAGGATGCGCAGCGCCGTGGTCCCGACCGAGACGATGCGCCCGCCGGCCTTGCGGGTGGCGGTCACGGCCTCCGCCGTTTCCGGGGAGATCTCGCCCCACTCGCTGTGCATGCGGTGCTCCGCGATGTCCTCCACCTTCACCGGCAGGAAGGTGCCGGCGCCGACGTGCAGCGTCACCGGCACGCGCCGGATGCCGCGCGCGTCCAGCGCCGCCAGAAGCTCCGGCGTGAAGTGCAGGCCGGCGGTGGGGGCGGCGACGGCGCCCTCCCTTGCGGCGAAGACGGTCTGGTAGTCGGCGGCGTCCTGTTCGTCCGCCTCCCGCCGGATGTAGGGGGGCAGGGGCATGCGCCCGTGGCGGTGCAGCGCCTCCATCAGCGCCGGCCCGCCGACGGAGAAGCGCAGGCGCACCTCCATCCCGTCCTTGGCGACCACCTCCGCCGCGAAGTCGTCGGCGATCGCGATGACGTCGCCGGGCTTCAGCCGCTTGCCGGGGCGGGCGAAGGTCGCCCACTCACGCTCGCTCTCGCGCTTGTGGAGCGTGATCTCCACGCGCACCTCGCCGCGCCGGCCGTCCAGCCGGGCGGGGATGACGCGCGTGTCGTTCACCACCATCAGGTCGCCCGGCTCCAGCAGGCTGGGCAGGTCGCGCACGATGCGGTCGTGCAGGCGCTCCGCCACGTCCAGCAGACGGGCGGCGTCGCGCGGCTTGGCCGGATGCTCGGCGATCCGGTCCGGCGGAAGGTCGAAGTCGAAATCGGCGGTCTTCATGGAAGCCGCTCGTATAGACCATTCGGGAAGGAAGAGGAAAGCATTACGAAATGTATTACGAGTCGGGGGTTACTCTGGCAGCGGCAAAGCTTGCGCCGTCAGCGCCGCCGTCTGGCGGGCGTGCAGCGCGTCCACGTCGAAGCCCTGGATCATCTCCTGGAACAGGCGGTACCAGTTCACCTCGGCGTTCAGGTGCAGGAAGACCGAGCCCAGGCCGATGGCCGCGCGGTCCATGAAGACGAACTCGCGCGGGACCTCCACGCCGCCGACGCGGCGCAGCTCCGCATGCACCTTGGCCGCCGTCTCGCGGCCGTAGTGGCCGGCGTTGGTTTCCTCGATGCGGCGGCTGCGGTCGTCCATCAGCGGGGCGTAGACGAAGCGCGCCCAGATGTTCAGGACATCCACCAGCTCCTTGCTGGGGTTGCCGAAGCCCCAGATGCGGTAGGCCTCCACCGCCTTGTCCTGGTTGCCGGTCTTCAGCGCGTCGTACAGGTCGATGACGCCCTTCACGAAGCGCGCTGGGAAGACGCGGATGCAGCCGAAGTCCAGCAGGTTGATCGACCGGTCCGGCCGCACCGTGTAGTTGCCCAGATGCGGGTCGCCGTGAATGACGCCGAAGCAATAGAAAGGCACGTACCAGGCCCGGAACATGTTCATCGCCAGCTCGTCGCGGGCGTCCGGGTGGTCCTTCACGAAGTCGAGGATCTTGCGCCCGTTCACCCACTCCAGCGTCAGCAGGCGGCGAGTGGAAAGGTCCGGAACCACCTCCGGCACATGGACGCCGGGCGTTTCGGCGAGCATCCCACGGTAGAGGCGGGCGTGCTTGGCCTCGCGCTCATAGTCCAGCTCCTCGCGCAGGCGCGCGCCGATCTCGGCCTGGATCTGCTTGGTGGAGATGGCGCTGTCGCTGCGCTCGAAGATCGCGAAGATCAGGCCGAGCTGCCGCAGGTCCGCCTCAACGGCCGACGCCATGTCGGGGTACTGGAGCTTGCAGGCGAGTTCCCGCCCGTCCAGCCCGACGGCGCGGTGCACTTGGCCCAGCGAGGCCGCGGCGGCGGCCGTGTGCTCGAAACTCTTGAAGCGCTTGTGCCAGACGGGGCCGAGTTCGCTCGCCATGCGGCGCTTCACGAAGGGCCAGCCCATGGACGGCGCGTCGGCCTGGAGCTGCGACAGCTCCTGCACATACTCGCGCGGCAGCGCGTCGGGAATGGTGGAGAGCAGCTGCGCGACCTTCATCAGCGGCCCCTTCAGGCCGCCCAGCGCCATGCGCAGTTCGGATGCGTGGCGTTCGCGTTCCAGGGGGATGCCCAGCACCCGCTCGCCGGCGAAACGGGCCGCAAGGCCCCCCACGGCGGTCCCGACCCGCGCATACCGCGCGATCCGGCCGCCCAGCGTGTTCTCGTCTGTGTTCGGCATGCCGAATAGGTGGGTGCGGCTGGGCCGAAAGGCGAGTCCCACGCGGGGCGGTACCGGCGTCGTCCGTTGGGTTTCAGGATGCCGGCGCGATGTTCTGGTTCACGCAGAACATGTTGGTCGGGTCGTATTGCTGCTTCAGCGCCCTCAGCTTGTCGTAGTTCGCGCCGTAGGCGGCCTGGACGCGCTGTTCGTCCTCCGTGATGAAGTTCACGTACACCCCACCGGTGGCGTAGCGGGCGCTGCGGTCGAAGACCTCCCGCGCCCAGGCGACGCAGGCGCTGTCGTTCGATGGGCCGTCCCAGCGCGCGTGCACGTTCATGACGAAGGCGGCGTCGCGGTGGGGGTAGGCGGTGGCGTCCACCGGCATGCGGTTGGCGGCCCCGCCGAGCTGCCCGACGAAGACCTCGCACTGGTCGGACGGCAGCTTGTCGGCCTCCTGCACCAGCAGGTCGATCAGCCCGTCCTCCAGATGGGTGAAGTTGTGCGATTTCCAGTAGTTCCGGGCGCCTGGCGCCAGCAGCGGGTCGAAGGCCGACTGCCAGGCCGTGTAAGGCATGGGGCCGACATGCTCGCCCAAGGCCCCGCCCAGCGCACGCACGGGCTCCAGCGCCTTCAGGCCGGAGGCCTCGTCTCCGGCGTGGAACATGGCGAACACCATCACCGCGCGCCCATGCACCTCGGCCGGTAGGAAGGGGAGTGGGGGCGCCTTGCGCAGCACGACCCAGCAGGCCGTGTCGTCCGGCATGGCCGCCGCGATGTCCCGGTAGCGGCGCATCAGCTCGCCCGCCCGGTCGAAGGGATGGACGACCAGCCCCGCCAGCACCATCGGCCCTACCGGGTGGAGCCGGAAGGTGAAGGAGGTGACGATCCCGAAGTTGCCGCCGCCGCCCCGGATGGCCCAGAACAGGTCGGCGTTCTCGTCCCCGCCCGTCTCGCTTTTGCCCGCGCGCAGGAAGCGTCCGTCGGCGGTCACCACGTCGGCGGCCAGCAGGTTGTCCACGGTCAGCCCGTGCTTGCGCGTCAGCCAGCCGAATCCGCCGCCCAGCGTCAGTCCGGCGATGCCGGTGGTCGAGTTGATGCCGGTCGGCACGGCCAGCCCGAAGGCCTGCGTCTCCCGGTCCACGTCGCCCAGCGTGGCGCCGGGAGCGACGCGGGCCGTCCGGTTCATCGGATCGACGTGGACGAAGCGCATAGCGCTGAGGTCGATCAACACGCCGCCGTCGCACAGAGCGTTGCCAGCGATGTTGTGCCCGCCGCCGCGCACGGAGACGAGCAGCCCGTTCTCCCGCGCGAAGCGCACGGCCCGCATCACGTCGGCGGCCCCGGCGCAGCGCACGATCAGGCCGGGCCGCCGGTCGATCATCGCGTTCCAGATCTGGCGGGCCTCCTCATAGCCGTCGGACTGCGGCGTCAGGACGGGGCCGCGCAGTTGCCCGGCCAGTTCGTCGACGGCCTGCTGGCTGATGGTCGTGTCCCGCCGGTCGGCGGTGCGCACCATGAAATCGCCCATCGGACACCTCCCTGGGGGTCGTTTCGGGGCCGGCGCGGCGGGATGACGGGTGCTGTGCGAAGGGGCGAGAGGCCGCACCGTGCTCACGCCAAAAAGGAAACTTTATGATCGTGAATGGCAGAATTGGCGAAACAAGACTAAAGCGTTCGGCCGCGCAAGGGCCACTCCGTAAAGGTGCTTTACAGCATTCTTCCGCGCCCGGCCTTCCCCGAATTTCGGATTCGGTCCCGGTGCCTGTCCGGTGTGGGTGCACGACGTTTCGGCCTTACCGGAACGGTTTCAAATGATACCATGAACGCGAACGCGGCGGGCCACACGCCGTGCACAAAGGCAAGTTGGGAGGAAACATGAGACCGTCACTGAACGCGCTCGCCGCGGCATGCGCCGGGGCGGCGCTGGCCGTTTGCGTGGGGCTTGCAGGCGCCGACGCAATGGCCCAGGGCACCGCTTCGGGCAAGACCGGGCCGGTCAAGATCGGCGTGCTGGTGGACGAGCAGGGCTTCGCGTCGGACATCGGCGGCACCGGGGCGACGCTGGCGGCGAAGATGGCGGTGGAGGAGTTCGGCGGCTCCGTGCTCGGCCGTCCCATCGAGGTCGTCTCGGCCGACATGCAGAACAAGCCGGACGTCGCCTCCAACATCGTGCGGCGGTGGTTCGACCTGGACGGCGTCGACATGGTGACCGACATCCCCGTCTCTTCGGTCGCGCTGGCCGTGCAGGCGGTGGCGCGCGAGAAGAAGCGGGTGCTGATGATCAGCGCCGCGACCACGACCGAGCTGACCAACGCCCAATGCTCGCCCTACACGATCCACTGGGCGGACGACACCAACGCCCTGTCGGTGGGCACCACGCGGGCGGTGGTCGAATCCGGCGGCAAGAGCTGGTTCTTCATCACCGCCGACTTCGCCTTCGGCACCGCCATGGAAAAGGCCGCGACGGAGGCGATCAAGCAGGCGGGCGGCACGGTGGTGGGCGGCGTCCGGCACCCGGTCGGCACCAGCGACTTTGGTTCCTACCTGCTGACGGCGCAGGGCAGCGGGGCGAAGGTGGTGGCGCTGGCCAACGTCGGGTCCGACACCATCACGGCCATCAAGCAGGCCAGCGAGTTCGGCCTTCCCGCTGGCGGGCAGACGCTGGTGGGCTACATCGTCTTCATCACCGACGTGCATTCCCTCGGGCTCGACCTCGCCAAGGGGCTCTACGTGACGGAAAGCTTCTACTGGGACCAGACCGACCGCACCCGCGACTGGTCGCAACGCTTCCTGGCCCGGCACGGCAAGATGCCGTCCAAGGAGCAGGCGAACACCTATCTTGCGACCCTGCACTGGCTGAAGGCGGTGAAGGAGGCCGGCACGACCGACGCGGAGGCGGTCACGGCCAGGATGAAGGCGATGCCGACCGATTACTTCGGCACGCCGGGCAGCGTCCGCAAGGACGGCCGCGTGCTCTACGACCTCACCCTCTACCGCGTGAAGAGCAAGGCCGAGAGCAAGGGCGCCTGGGACTACTACACCCCCATCCGCAGCATCCCCGCAAGCGAGGCCTTTCTGCCGCTGGAGAAGAGCACCTGTCCGTTCGTGAAGGGGTGAGAACCAACAAGGGTTTGCCCCCTCCCTAACCCTCCCCCGCTTTTGCGGTGGAGGGAACTCAAGCCCCCTCCACCGTCATCGGCGGGGGAGGGATGGGGAGGGGGCATCGGAGCCTTCGCTCAACCCCCCTGGCTGCGGATCCAGGCCGCCGTGGCGCTGTCCATCGTGTTCTTGTGGTTGATGAACCAGTCCGGCACCACCTCGGTCAGGTAGCCGCGCGCCAGCGCCAGATTGCCGGCGGCGAGGCGCTTTGCGATGCCTTCCAGTTCCAGCCGGACGCGGTTGTGCTCCCCGACGTGGATGGGGGTGGGCGGGAAGCCGAACTGGTGCATCAGCTCCTCCTCGCGGGCGAGGTGGTCGCGCAGATGCTGGGCGAAGGTCGCGAAATGGGCCGGCAGCTCAGCGTCGGACGCCTGGGCGGCGGCGGCCAGCAGCTCGACGGTCTCCTTGTGGTCGGCGTCGATGGTGGCGTTGCCGACCTCAAGGGACTCGTCCCAGGCGGGAATGGTGGCGGTGGGCATGGCGGTCTCCGTACGGGCGAAAGCTGTTGTTGGAGACCACCATACCCATTTGCGGATCAGGGATTCTTGACGTCCGTCAAACGCCCGCTGCCATTACGCTTTTTCCAGCTCGTCCACGAAGCCGCGGATCACGCCCAGCCCCTTCTGCCAGAAGGCGGGGTCGGAGGCGTCCAGCCCGAAGGGGGCCAGCAGATCCTTATGGCGCAGCGTGCCACCGGCCGACAGCATCGCCAGATACTTCTCCGCGAAGCCCTTTTCCGCCTCCTGGTACACCGCGTACAGCGAGTTCACGAGGCAGTCGCCGAAGGCGTACGCGTACACATAGAAGGGCGAGTGGATGAAGTGCGGGATGTAGGACCAGTAGTTCCGGTAGCCCTCGTCGAAGCGCAGCGCCGGACCCAGGCTTTCCGTCTGCACGGCCATCCAGATCTCGCCCAGCCGCTCCGCCGTCAGCTCGCCCTGGGCGCGTTCCGTGTGGACGCGCTGTTCGAAGTCGAAGAAGGCGATCTGGCGGACCACCGTGTTCAGCATGTCCTCGACCTTGGTCGCCAGCATGATCTTGCGGCGCTTGGGGTCGGTCTCCGCGTCCAGCAGGGCGCGGAAGGTCAGCATCTCGCCGAAGACCGACGCCGTCTCGGCCAGCGTCAGCGGTGTGTCGGACAGCAGGTGCCCTTGGCGGCCGGCGAGGATCTGGTGCACGCCGTGGCCGAGTTCGTGCGCCAGAGTCATCACGTCGCGCGACTTGCCCTGGTAGTTCACCAGCAGGTACGGGTGCACGCTCGGCACCGTGGGGTGGGCGAAGGCGCCGGGCGCCTTGCCGGGGCGCACGGGGGCGTCGATCCAGGCGTTGTCGAAGAAGCGCTTGCCGAGGCTCGCCAGCTCCGGCGAGAAGCGCCCGTAGGCGCCCAGCACGAGGTCGCGCGCCTCGTCCCAGCGGATGCTGCGGTCGGCATCGTCGGGCAGGGGCGCGTTGCGGTCCCAGTAGTCCAGATGGTCCTGGCCGAACCACTTGGCCTTCATGGTGTAATAGCGGTGGGACAGGCTGGGGTAGGCGTCCTTCACCGCCTTGACCAGCGCGTCCACCACCTCGTCCTCGACGCGGTTGGACAGGTTGCGGGCCGAGACGGGGCGCGGGTAGTTGCGCCACTTGTCCTCGATCTCCTTGTCCTTGGCCAGCGTGTTGGTGACCAGCGCGAACAGGCGGATGTTGTCGCCCATGACGCGGCCGACCACGGCGCCGGCCTCCTTGCGCACGGCCGGGTCGCGGTCGGACAGGCGGTTCAGCGCCTCCGCGCAGGTCAGCTCCTTGCCGCCGATGGGGAAGCGCAGGCTTGCGATGGTCTCGTCGAACAGGCGATTCCAGGCGGCGCGGCCGACCACGTACTTTTCATGCAGCAGCCGCTCCACCTCGTCGGACAGCTGGTGCTCGCGGAACAGCCGCACGTCGCGCAGCCAGGGGGCGTAGCGGGCGAGATCCTTGGACGCCTTCAGCTTGTCGGCGAGGTCCCGCTCGTCCAGCCGGTTGATCTCCAGCGTGAAGAAGACGAGGTGGGTGGAGATGCCGTTCACCCGCTCCTGCGCCGACTGGTAGAACTTGGCGATGGCCGGGTCGACCATGTTGCCGTTGTAGACCAGCCCGGCGAAGGACATGATCCGCGACAGCACCTCGTCGATGCGCTCGTACTCGCGGATGGCTACGGCGAACCCATTGCCGTCCAGCCCGGCGAGCTTGCCGGCGTAAGTCCCGTGGAATTGCTTCGACGCGCTTTCCATCCGGTCCAGGTCCGCCTTTAGCTCGGGCGCATCCATGCCGGGATACAGGTCGCTCAGGTCCCAGGAGGGCAGGGCACCCAGATCGGGGCCGTCGCCCTTGGCCAGGGCGGTGTCCGGCATGGTCGTCTTCAGCGGGGCGGCGCTGCGCTTCATCAATCCCTCCGTTCGGTGCCTGGAAGGGGATATAAGCGCCGCGCGTGCCGTGGGGAAGGTTTGGTTGGGAAGCCGTGCCGGGGAAGGCTCAGAGTTTGTGCCTTGATAGGGAGCTTGTTCAGAAAGGCCCTAGCTTTAGGACGCGAGGTTTTAGAACACACAATGCACGTCTCTCGACCGTCATCCCCGCGAAGGCGGGGATCCAGAAAACTCCCCACACAAGTGCTTAATCGGCCTGGATCCCCGCCTTCGCGGGGATGACGGGACAGAATGGTGGTTGCCCATTGCAGGCGGCGTTGAACGGCTAGAGTGAACGCTTATGCGCAAATTCCTCGCCCATAAACCAACAGGCACTCAGCCGGCGGGCTCGTCCTGCGCGCGGCGGATGGCCGCCTCCACGCATTGCAGGTGCAGCTTCTTGCGGGCGAGCTGGCGGGTGCGCCGCTCTTCCAGGTCGGTCGTTGGCATCGCCTCGATGACGCAGCCGCGCCAGCCGTTGGCGTCCAGCGCGCGGGCGACCTCCGCATAGCCGAAGTAACCCTTGTCCGGCTGCTCCCAGGGGGCACGGAAGTCGGCGCGGCGCAGCACGAAACGGTTGGACTGGCTCGACCCGCCGAGGTTGGTCAGCCGCGCCACGATCAGCCGTTCGCCGTTCGGGTGAACGACGGTCAGGATCGGGCGGATTCCCGTGATGGGCGGGTCGAGGCTCATGCACGCATGCATAGCGCCCCAACGGGGGATAGGCCAGCAACAAGGGTGGGCCGGGGAAAAGGACTTTTTCGAACGCTTGTCCTTTGGTCGAGGTGACAGCGCGCCGCGCCAGGGCTACCAATCGGCAAACAACAAAAGTTTCTGGGGAAACGCGCATGGCGACTTTGGACAAATCGACCGCGGGGGCCCGGGGCGCGACCGCCTTCGGCACCGGCGGGGCGCGGGTGGCCGCGCTGACCGCCGTCGCCATGCTGGCCTTCGCCGCGAACTCCGTCCTCTGCCGGTCGGCGCTGGCCCAGACGGCAATCGACCCGGCGACCTTCACGCTGGTCCGCATCGTCAGCGGGGCGGCGACTCTCGGGCTGTTGGTCCTGGTGACGCGGAAGGACCGGAAGCTCGGCGGCTCCTGGGGTGGGGCAGCGGCGCTGCTCGCCTACGCGGCGGCCTTTTCCTTCGCCTATGTGTCGCTTTCGGCCGGGACCGGTGCGCTTCTGCTGTTCGGGGCGGTGCAGGGGACCATGATCGTCGCCGGCCTGTTGCATGGGGAGCGGATGGCGCCCGCCCAGTGGGGCGGCCTGCTGCTGGCCTCGGCCGGGCTGGTGGTGCTGGTGGCGCCGGGCGTGTCGGCGCCGCCCCCGGTCGCCAGCGCGCTGATGCTGGCGGCGGGTGCCGCCTGGGGCGCCTATTCCCTGCTGGGCCGGCGCAGCGGCGCCCCACCGCTCGTCACCACCGCCGGGAACTTCCTGCGGGCGTCGCCGCTGGCCCTGGTGTTGGCACTGCTGCTGGCCTTGCCCCTGTCGGGAAGCCTGAACCCGGACCCGGCCGGGCTGGTCTACGCGGTGCTGTCCGGCGCCCTGGCCTCCGGGATGGGCTACGCGATCTGGTACGCCGCGCTGCCCGGCCTGACGGCGGCCCGCGCGGCGTCCGTGCAGCTGAGCGTCCCGGCCATCACCGCCGTGGGCGGCGCCCTGCTGCTGGGCGAGTCCATCACCCTTCGCTTGGCGCTGGCCTCGGCGGCCATCCTCGGCGGCATTGCCCTGGTGATTCTCGGCCACCGGCGTCGGGTGTAAGGCCTCTCTGCCAAAAAAGAACGAACGGTCGTGTTGCCACTCGCCCGCCGCCGGCCTAGCTTCGCCGAAACGGGAGGACCGCCATGGGCAAGGGTGAGCGGACGCGGGAACGCATCGTCGATGCGGCGCTGGAGCGGGCGAGCGTGGAGGGGCTGACCGCGCTGTCCATCGGCGACCTCGCCGCGGCGGTCGGCATGTCCAAAAGCGGCCTGTTCGGCCATTTCGGCTCGAAGGACGCGCTTCAGGAGGCCGTGCTGGACGAGATGCTGACCCGCTTCCGCGCGGTCGTGTGGGAGCCAGCCTCCGGCGAGCCGCCGGGCGTGCCCCGCCTGCGGGCCGTCTTCTCGAACTGGCTTGTGTGGGTGGAGGGGTTTCACCTGCCGGGCGGCTGCCCCATCGCGATGGCCATGGTCGAGTTGGACGACCGGCCCGGTCCCCTGCGCGACACGCTCGCCAAGCGGCAGAAGCGCTGGATGCAGGCGCTGGAGGACGAGTTCTGGGTCGTGCAACTCACCCGGCGGGAGGAGGAGCGGGACGACCCGGCCCTGCTGGCCTTCGAACTGCACGGCATCGTCCTCGGCTACGGCGCCGCCCGCCGCCTGCTGCGCGACCCGCGCTCCGGCGACCTCGCGCGCGCGGCCTTCGAAGGGCTCCTCGCGCGCGCGTCCGGCCTGCCGACAGCCGGGTAAATCGGCTTTAAACCCGAACGTTCGTTCTTTTTCCAAGAGCACGATCGTTCGGAAACGCAAATTGCAAGATTTCCTCCAAGAAGGGGGTGCGACCGCCCGCCGCACCTTCCGGAATGCCCTTTGCAAACCGGGTCACCTTTGTCGCAGATTGGGGGTGTCGCGCGACCGTTCATTGCGCGGCTGCGGAGAAACGTGAACCAAGACAAAATATAAGGGACGCCCCATGAGCCAGAGCTCAGCCGATCTCTACAACCAGATGCACGCCCGCTCGCTGTCCGATCCCGAAGGCTTCTGGGGAGAGGCGGCCGAGGACATCACCTGGATCAAGCGCTGGGACAAGGTCCTGGACGACAGCAACGCACCCTTCTACCGCTGGTTCACGGGCGGCGTGCTGAACACCTGCTACAACGCCGTCGACCGCCATGTGGAGGCCGGGCGCGGCGACCAGCCGGCGATCATCTACGACAGCCCGGTCACCGGCACCGTCCAGACGATCACCTACCGCGAGTTCCAGGATCAGGTGGCCCGCTTTGCCGGCGCGCTGCGCGCCCAGGGCGTGGAGAAGGGCGACCGCGTCATCCTGTACATGCCGATGATCCCGCAGTCTCTGGTCGCCATGCTGGCCTGCGCGCGCCTGGGGGCGGTGCATTCCGTGGTGTTCGGCGGCTTCGCCCCGCACGAGCTGGCGACCCGCATCAACGACGCCAAGCCGAAGGCCATCGTCTCCGCCTCCTGCGGCATCGAGCCGAACCGCATCGTCAAGTACAAGCCGATGCTGGACGCCGCCATTGAGCAGGCGGAGCACAAGCCCTCCAGCGTCATCGTCTACCAGCGCCCGCAGGAAACGGCGCCCATGATCGCCGGCCGCGACGTGGACTGGGCCGAGGCGGTGGCGAAGGCGGAGCCTGCGGAGTGCGTCCCGGTCGCCGCGACCGACCCGCTCTACATCCTCTACACTTCCGGCACCACGGGCCAGCCGAAGGGCGTCATCCGCGACAACGGCGGCCATGCCGTCGCGCTGAAGTGGACGATGAAGAACATCTACAACGTCGAGCCGGGCGAGGTGTACTGGGCGGCGTCGGACGTGGGCTGGGTCGTCGGCCACTCCTACATCGTCTACGCGCCGCTGCTGCACGGCTGCACCACGGTGGTGTTCGAGGGTAAGCCGGTCGGCACGCCGGACGCCGGCACCTTCTGGCGCGTGATCGAGCAGCACAAGATCGGCACGCTGTTCACCGCGCCGACGGCCTTCCGCGCCATCAAGCGCGAGGACCCGAACGCCGAACTGCTGAAGAAGTACGACCTGTCGCACTTCCGCGCCCTGTTCCTGGCCGGCGAGCGGTCGGACCCCGACACGCTGCACTGGGCCGAGGACAACCTGAACGTTCCGGTCATCGACCATTGGTGGCAGACCGAGACCGGCTGGGCGATTTCCGGCAACCCGCTGGGCGTGCACCTGTTCCCGATCAAGTACGGTTCCGCCACCCGCCCGATGCCGGGCTGGGACGTGCAGATCCTGAACTCCGAGAACAAGGAAGTGCCGCGCGGCGACATCGGCGCCATCTGCGTGAAGCTGCCGCTGCCTCCGGGCACGCTGCCGACGCTGTGGGGTGCGGACGAGCGCTACAAGAAGTCGTACCTGTCCGACTACCCGGGCTATTACCAGACCGGTGACGCGGGCTTCATCGACGACGACGGCTACGTCTACATCATGTCGCGCACCGACGACATCATCAACGTGGCCGGCCACCGCCTGTCCACGGGTGCCATGGAAGAGGTGCTGTCCAGCCACAAGGACGTCGCCGAATGCGCGGTCATCGGCGTGGCCGACGACCTGAAGGGGCAGGTGCCGCTGGGCTTCCTGTGCCTGAAGGCCGGCGTGACCCGCCCGCACGAGGAGATCGTGAAGGAGGTCGTCCAGCTCGTCCGCGAGCAGATCGGCCCCGTCGCTGACTTCAAGCGTGCCGTGGTGGTGGAGCGTCTGCCGAAGACCCGCTCCGGCAAGATCCTGCGCGGCACCATGCAGAAGATCGCCGACAACCAGGACTACAAGGCTCCGGCGACCATCGACGATCCGGGCATCCTGCCGGAAATCGCCGAGGCTCTTCAGTCGCTCGGCTACGCCAAGACCCACCAGGGCGCCCAGTAAGGCGCGCTGTTGCGAAAAGCCCCTCCTCCGGTCCGCCGGGGGAGGGGCTTTTTTCTTTTGGGTCGCTCAGGTCTTCTCCAGCTCCTTCAGCGACTCTTCCAACTCGTCCAGGCGCGCCTGCTCCGCCTCCAGTTCGGCCAGCGCGTGGCGAGCATTGGTCAGTTCCAGGTCCAGGTTTTCGCGGCGGCGCCGGATCATCTCCTCCAGCGGGGTCAACTCGGCCATGGCCAGCGCCTGGCTGATGGCCGCATTGCTGCCGCCGCCCAGCGCCAGCCGGACCATGCGCACGGTCGGGCGGATGCCCTGCGCCTCCAGATGGCGGGCGGTGATCAGGATCTCGATGGTGTCGTGGTGGCGTCTCATGGTGCGGTGCACCCATTGTCGCCGCGCTTCATGCAAAACCGCTCATAAATCGTCGGGCAGCGGCAATTTGCCACAATGGCGCAATGGGTATACCTCATAGGTTCCATCCGTCCCCGAAAGCGACCGTTTCCCAATCGTAACGACCCAATGCGCGCGCCCTCCGGGCAAGGGTCTGCCTCGATTCCGCCGAATTTTTGCTGCACGGCCATCAAAGTCTGGAATAAACGAAAGGCGGCGTGCGTTCACCCAGGCATACCGGGTCCTCTCGGTCCTCTGCCCTGGGATGCGACGCCGCCTGTTCCTACCTGAAGGAGCGCCACAACAACCCGTGGCGCCGCCGGAAACAATCGGGTGCGCGGTTGAGCAAGTTCGGGGTCGAGCTGGAAGTCCACATCGCGTCGCTGCGCCGCTACGCGCGCGCACTGCTGCGCAACCGGGCCGATGCGGAGGATCTGGTGCAGGAGGCGTTGACCCGCGCGGTGGCGCGGGCCGACACCTTCAAGGCAGGGACGAATCTGCGGGCATGGCTTTTCACCATCCTGCACAACGTCCATGTCAATCAGGTCCGCTCCAAGGCCGCGCGGCCCGACGAGGTCGACGTGGACTCCGTGGAGTCGAAGCTGGTGAGCCAGCCCCGGCAGGAGGAACGCGTCGAACTGCGTGAAATGATGCGCGCGCTCGACGAACTGCCGGAGGAGCAGCGCAAGGTGCTTCTGCTGGTGGCGCTGGAGGGCCTGAAGTACGAGGAGGTCGCCGAGATGCTCGGCGTGCCGATCGGGACCGTCATGTCGCGCCTCTCGCGGGCGCGCGAGGCGGTCAGGGCGAAGCTGGCGAACGAGGGTTCGGTTACCCTCAGGCGGGTGAAGTGATGAACGCGCATCGGGTTACGGACGACGAACTGCACGCCTATGTGGACGGCCAGCTGGACGGGGACCGCCGGCTGATCGTGGAACGATGGCTGGCCGACGACCCCGACGCCGCGCGCCGGGCGGAGGATTACCGCGCCCAGATGGCGCTGCTGCACGAGATTTTCGACCCCGTCCTGCGCGAGCCGGCCAGCGACCCCGTCCACGACCTGACGGAAAAGCTGCGCGGCCGCGTCGCCGGCAACGACAACGTCCCGTCCTGGCACGCTCGCCCGTGGGTCCGCATGGCCGCCGCGATCATGCTGGTGGTGGCGGGGGCCGGCGGCGGCTGGATGGGCCGCGGCGCCGTCAACAGCTCCCCCGCCGTGCAGCAGCGCCAGGCGCTCCAGACCTTCGCCGAGGAAGCCACCCAGGCCCACCGCTTCTACACCTCCGACGAGCGCTTCCAGGTCGAACTGGGCGCCGACAACCAGGACGAGCTGAACAGCTGGCTGTCCAAGCGCGTGGGGCGCGACGTGTTCGGCCCGGACCTCGGCAAGGTCGGCTTCCGCCTGATCGGCGGCCGCTCCCTGCCGACCGACCTCGGCGCCGGCGCGCAGTACATGTACGTGAACGACGCCAACAAGCGCGTCACCCTGTTCGTCGGCGCCCCCCAGGCCGGCAACCCCGCCAAGTTCGGTTTCGCCCAGAACGGCGACGTGGCGACCATCTACTGGGTCGAAGGCTCGCTGGCCTACGCGCTCGCTGGCCGCCTGTCCAAGGAGGAACTGCTGGGCATCGCCGAGGCCGTCTACAACGACGTGAAAGCCGGCAACCCCGCCCGCCGCGACCCCCCTCCGCAGAACCAGCAGCCCCCGCAGGACCAGCAGCAACAACAGGACCAGCAGCCGAACGGCGTCCAGCCGATCAGCGACACCCAGAAGCCCAAGGACAGCTGAGGCGTTAGGTTTGCCGGGGGGGGGGGGGGGGGGGGGGGGGGGGGGGGGGGGGGGGGGGGGGGGGGGGGGGGGGGGGGGGGGGGGGGGGGGGGGGGGGGGGGGGGNTTGGTTTTCCCTCGAGGCCCCCCCCCCCCCCCGCTCCCCGCCAAGGGCCGATGTGGCCCTTGGAACCCAGGACTTTGCGGGTGTTGAATTGCCTTTTCCTGATGGGGGTGGCTAGGTTATAATTCCTGCCATCAAAGGTCGAGCTTTGCCCCATGCAACATCCGGTGAATTCGCATCGCATGAGGTTGCATTGGTCAACGACATGCGACGGCCGCATGGCCCCCGTTCGGCCACTGTGCATTCGATGCACAATGTCAGCTTACCAACGGTGCCGTATAAAGCTCTGATCCTGTTCTTGAAATGGCGCCTATTGCCCATTGTGCAGATATAGCCCCCTGCACAATCTGCACAACGGCGCCCAATGGTCTTTATGCGTCAGGCGCATAACTCAAAACAATGGGTTCCAAGGGCCATCCGGCCCTTGGTGGAGAGCGCGAGAGGCAACACCTCTCGCATGCGCCCCCTCTTACCGCAGCACGCGCAGCCTCCGGAACGGCACGGTTTCGGTGTCGTCGTTTTCGAAGGTGACGAGGCAGCCGCGGCGATCCTCCTCCTCGACGGTGGCGGGGTACCAGACGCCGTCGTCCTCGGCGAGCACGATGGCGCCGGAGCGGCAGTTGGTCACCGGCACGCCGGGGCCGCTGGCGGTCCAGGGGACCATGCGGCGGCGGACCACGTCCTCGTCCTGGTCCTCGTCGTAGTCGTCGAAGCGGACGCGGCAGGTGCTGGGCCGGTCGCCGGGGCCGAGGGTCGAGGCCGGGTACCAAGCGCCGTCGGACAGCACGAAAAAGCGCTCGTCCGCCGCGCAGCCTGCCGACGCGGTTCGGGCCGGCTTCGACGGTTCGGGCCGCAGGGACGCCTCCCGCAGCGATGGCTCAGCAGCGCGCGGCGGAGGGGCGGGGGTGCGGTCGGCGTAAGCGTCTCCATCGCCGGCGAAGCGGGCGCCGGGGAAGACCGAGGCGATCCAGGACCGGACGCCGGAGACGCGGACGAACCAGCTGTTGTCGCCGTACTGGGATTTGCCGTCGCCGGACGTGTTGATGCCGACGACCACCCAGCGGTCGCCGAGCGGCATCCAGGCGGAGCCTCCGCTGTCCCCCGCGCCCAGCAGGCCGGCGTAGCGCGACACCGGGCGGCGGGCTCCGGTGATGGGGTTCTCCAGGTGGCCGTCCTCGCGGGGCAGGAACACGCTGAGGAAGTTGCCGGGATCCTCCTGCCGGACGCCGCCCCGGCGAAGCGGCACCGCCTCGTCCACCACGCCCTGGGCGGCGGCCTTGTCGGTGCCCCGGTTGAACCGCTCGTCCTCGCCGACGGAGCCGATTCCGCGCGTGCCGAAGCCGATGAAGGTGATGGTCTTCCCCTTCTCGGCGGCTCCGGCGTAGAGCAGGGGTGGCGGGCCGGCGTCCGTCACCGGGCGGGACAGGCGCACGATGGCGACGTCCACGCCGGTGTGGTCGCCCTCGGTCTCGTAACCCTGGTGGATCCACACGCGGTCCCCGCGCAGCACGCTGCCGCCGTCGGTGCGGAACCGCATCTCCGCCAATTCCGCCTCGTCGAAATTGTGGGCGGAGGTCATCACATAGCCGTGGGCCTCGTCGTTGCCGATCCAGGTGCCGGAGCCCACGCCCCATTCTCGGCCGCCGTCGGAGGACAGCGACACCAGCGAGCGGAACTGCGGCTCGTTGGCCAGCCGGATGTGGGCACCGAAGCCATCGGCCTCGCGCCCGCGCGCGCCGCCTTCCTCGCGCCACGCGCTGTCCAGGATGACCACGGCGGGCAGGGGTCGTGGGGTCAGCACCCCGGCGGCGAGCAGCGCCAACGCGACGCCGGTGGATCCCGCCAAGTTCCGCATGCATCCCATCCCTAAACCGCCCATCCCCAAGCCGCCGGCGTTGCGCGTCCGCCGGCTCGGCCTATACCACATTCCGATGGGAAGTGCGTTGCCGTTGCCGTGTGGTGTACAACCCTGCTTCGGCGTGACGAAACGCTGGAGGCCTCGGGACGTGAACGGTGTTGTCGACCTGATCCGCGCTGGCGTGACCGCTTTGCAGCGGCGCGAAACCGCCCTGGCGGCGGACCGGGTGCGGCGCGCGCTGACGCTGGCCCCGGACCATGGGGAGGCCTGGAACATTTTGGGCGTCGTCCGCACCTCCGGCGGCGACGTGGTGGGGGCGGAGCCGATGTTCCGGCGCGCCGTGGCCTGCGCGCCCGGCAACCCCGGCGCGGTGCGCAATCTCGCAGAATGCCTGAAGCGCCAGGGGCGCGCGGCGGAGGCTCGGGACCGGCTCTCGGAGGCGGTCGGGCGGGGCGTGCTGGCGCCGGACCTCGTGACTGACTTGGCCGACCTGCGGCTTGCCGAGGGGGAGGCGCCGGCCGCGGTGCCGCTCCATCGGCTGGCCCTGCAACTCGCCCCGGACCACGCCCGTGCCCTGAACAACATGGCCGAAGCCTTGACGCGGGCCGGGCGGGCCGACGACGCTGCGGTGGCTTTGCGGCGTTTGGCCGTCCTGCGCAACAACGCCTCCTCCTGGGCGGCGGCGGGGGCGGCGCTGGTCGGGGCAGGGCGTCAGGAGGAGGCTGCGGCGGCCCTGCGCCGGGCGGCGGCGCTGGATCCGGCGGTGGCCGCCGAGGCCGCCTCCGTCTGGGCCAACCTGGGCTTCGCCCATCTCGACCGCCACCGGGCGGAGGCGGCCGAAGCCGCTTTCCTCCGCGCCCTGCGCCTCGCCCCGGACCTGACGGAGGCCGAGGTCGGGCTGGGCGGCGCGCGGATGCTGGCCGGGCGGCTGCGGGAGGGGGCGGCCAGTTACGAGGCGCGGCTGCGGCTTCCGCAATTCCAGCCGCCGCGGCGGTTCGACCGGCCGGCCTGGGACGGGCGGGTTCGGGCGGGGGCGACCCTGCTGATCCACGCCGACCGGGGGCTTGGCGACGCCATCCAGTTCATCCGCTACGCACCGCTGCTGCGGGCGCGGGGGATGCGCGTGGTCTTCCTCGGTCCGTCCGGCCTGCTGGACCTGATCCGCGCGTCGGGGCTGGTGGATGCCGCGCATGACTATGACGGACCGCTGCCGGACCACGACGCGCACGCCCACGTCCTCAGCCTGACCCACCTCATGGGGACGGAGTTGGACGGTATTCCGGCGGACATCCCCTACCTGCGCGCGCCGGAGGAGGCTGTGGGGCGCTGGGGCGGACGGTTGGCCGGGCTTCCGGGGCTGAAGGTCGGGCTCGTCTGGGCGGGGGCGGCGCAGTTCCGGTACGACCGCCAGCGCTCGCCGCGGCTGGAGCCGTTGCTGCCCCTGACCACCATTCCGGGGGCGAGCGTGGTGGCCTTGCAGGTCGGGCACGGGCGGGAGGATCTGGAGCGCTTTCCCCTGCCCGAAACGGCGCTCGACCTGGGGGCGGAGCTGCGCGACTTCACCGACACCGCCGCCGTGGTGGCGGGGCTGGACGTGGTGGTCAGCTCCTGCACCTCCATGGCGCATCTGGCCGGAGCGATGGGGAAGCCGGTGGCGGTGCTGCTGCACGCCGGGTCGGAGTGGCGCTGGCTGCGGGAGCGGACGGACTCCCCCTGGTACCCGACGGCGCGCCTCTACCGCCAGACGGTTGCCGGCGACTGGTCGGATCCCGTGGAGCGCCTGCGCCGCGATTTGACCGCGCTGGCGGAGCGAAACGACCCCTTGCAGGATCGGCCATGACGGCGCTTTGCGTGACCGGGGCCAACGCCCGGTACTTCATCACCGCCCTGGCCTTCCTGGAGGGGCTGAGCGACCGCTTTCCGCTGGAGCGGGTGCGCGTCTGCGATTTCGGCCTGACGGATGGGCAGCGGGATTATCTGCGCGCCGCCGGTCTGCTGCTGGACCGGCCGACGATCCTTCCCCCGGATGCCCACCCTTACCTGTGCAAGGGCCATTTGTCGGAATATTGCGCGGGTGAGGATTGGGACAGCCTGCTCTGGCTGGATGCCGACATGATGGTGGGCACCCTCGACCTCACCGTGGCCGGGTCCTTGGCCGAAGATCTGCGGCGGTCCGGCAGGGCGCTCGCCGCCACCGGGACGGTGGACCGCAAGACGGTCGGCGGGATGATGGAGGAACTGCGGACGGGGGGCCATTACGTCGCTCCGGCGGAAGACCTGCTGCGCGAGCGGGGCGTCGACCCGGGGCTGCCCTACCTGTCGTCGGGCCTGATGCTGTGGGTGTCGCGGGGGCTGCTGGCGCACTGGGCGGTGACCTGCCGTTCCGTGCCCCAGCACGCGCTGTGGGAGCAGAATGTGCTGAACGCGCTGGTGCTGCCCGATCCCACGAGCGTGGAGGTGCTCGATGCGCGCCTGTGGCAGGTCTATGACGAGGCCTTGGCCGAGGTGCGGATGCCGAACCCGCTGGACCGGCACGGCTTGGTTCTGGATGGGCGTCCGGTGATGACGGTGCACGCCTCGTCCCGGAAGGCGCATCACCTGGACGCCGACCTTGCGCTGAATTTCGGCGAGCATGTACTGAAGGGCTATCTGCGCACCTTCGCCAACCCCGCCCTTCAGCAGTGCCAGCTGCGGAACCTGGCTGCGGCCGTCACCCGCAACCGCGCCGCTCTGGCCGAGATCGGCGTTCTGCAACCCCGTTGACGTTCCGGGTTCCAAGGGCCGTCCGGCCCTTGGTGGAGAGCGCGAGAGGCAAAGCCTCTCGCCCCCGATTCCTTGCTTACTCCGCCGCCATCGGCTGCGGGGTTGCCGGCTGGCGGAAGGTTGCCAGAAGCTGCGCCTCGCGCGCCTTGGCCGCCTCGACGTTGCGGTTTTTGACGTGACCGTAGCCGCGCATCTCCAGGGGCAGGCGGGCGATCTCGACGGCGGTGCCCAGGTTGTCGCGGGTCAGGCCGTGCAGGACCTCGCCCATGGTGGTCTCAAACTCCACGATCAGGCGGCGTTCCAGGCGGCGTTCCGGCAGATAGCCGAAGGGGTCGAGCGGGGTGCCGCGCAGGCGCTTGCCTTTGGCGAGCAGGCCGAGCGCCTTCAGCATCCAGGGGCCGAAGCTCTTCTTCTTGGGCTCGCCACCGTTGCCGTCGGTCTCGCCCAGGACGGGCGGGGCCATGTGGAAGACCAGCTTCCAGTCGCCCTCGAACATGCGGCCGACCTGCTCGACGAAGCCGGTGTCGGTGTAGAGCCGCGCCACCTCGTACTCGTCCTTGTAGGCCAGAAGCTTGAAGTAGCCGTGGGCCACCGCCTCGGTCAGCTTGGTGGAGCCGGGGACCTTCTGCGCCTCCACGCGGCGGGTCCAATCGACCAGCGCGTGGTAGCGGCTGGCGTAGGCGGCGTCCTGGTAGTCGGTCAGGAAACGGGTGCGGCGCTCGATGGCCTCGTCCAGGCTGCTCGACGCGCGGCGCTGGTCGAGGATGAACAGGTCATGCGTCACTTCGGCCGGCGGGGTCGCGGCGGCCTCCACCGCGTCGAGGTCCACGGCGGCGCGGCGGCCCCAGTTGAAGGCGTCGGTGTTCATCTTGACGGCGACGCCGTTCAGCTCGATGGCTTTCAGGATGGCCTCCGCCGTGATCGGGATCAGGCCCCTCTGCCAGGCGTAGCCCATCAGGAAGGGGTTGGTCGCGATGCTGTCGCCCAGCAGCGCGGTCGCCAGCTTCGTGGCGTCGAAGGCGTCCACGGCCCGGTCGCCGCAGGCCTTGCGGATGTCGCGGACGAGGTCGCGGACGGGCACGGTGAAGTCCGGCTTCTTCAGGAAATCCACGGTGATGGTGTCGTGGGTGTTGATGACGGCGCGGGTGTGGCCGCTCACCATCTTCGACAGGGCGTCGCCGGCCGCCGCCACGATCAGGTCGCAGCCGACCACCGCGTCGGCCCCGCCCGCCGCGATGCGGACGGAGTGGATGTCGTCCGGGCTGTTGGCGATGCGGATGTGGCTGGTCACGGCGCCGCCCTTCTGGGCGAGGCCGGTCATGTCCAGCACGCCGACGCCCTTGCCCTCGATGTGGGCGGCCATGCCGATCAGCGCGCCGATGGTCACCACGCCGGTGCCGCCGACGCCGGTGACGTAGATGCTCCAGGGCCGGTCGATCGCGGGCAGGGTGGGCAGAGGCTGATCGGAGACATCAGCGCCCCCATTCGCCATCTTGGTCGCGGCGGCGGGCTTGGGCTTGCGGAGCTGCCCGCCCTCGACCGTCACGAAGCTGGGGCAGAAGCCCTTGGTGCAGGAATAGTCCTTGTTGCAGCTCGACTGGTCGATCTGGCGCTTGCGGCCGAACTCCGTCTCCAGCGGCACGACCGACACGCAGGAGGACTTGACCGAGCAGTCGCCGCAGCCTTCGCAGACCAGCTCGTTGATGACCACGCGCTTGGCCGGATCCACCATTTTGCCGCGCTTACGGCGGCGGCGCTTCTCGGTGGCGCAGGTCTGGTCGTAGATCAGGACGCTGACGCCGGGGATCTCGCGCATCTCCTTCTGGACGCGCTCCAGATCGTCGCGGTGCTCGACGGTGGTGAACTGGGGAAGGGTGTTGCCGATGCCGTACTTCTCCGGCTCGTCGGAAACGACGGTGATGCGCTGCACGCCCTCCGCCCGCAGTTGCTGGGCCAGGGACTGCACGGTCAGGGTGCCGTCCACGGGCTGGCCGCCGGTCATGGCGACGGCGTCGTTGAACAGGATTTTGTAGGTGATGTTCGCCTTCGACGCGAGCGCCTGCCGGATCGCCAGGATGCCGGAGTGGTAGTAGGTGCCGTCGCCGAGGTTGGCGAAGATATGCCTCTCCTCGGTGAAGGGGGCTTGGCCGACCCAGGGCACGCCCTCGCCGCCCATCTGGGTGAAGGTGTCGGTCTTGCGGTCCAGCCACGTCGCCATGTAGTGGCAGCCGATGCCGCCCAGCGCGCGCGAGCCCTCCGGCACATGGGTGGAGGTGTTGTGCGGGCAGCCGGAGCAGAAGGTCGGCTTGCGGATCACGCGGGCCTGATGGGCCTTCTGCTTCTCCTGCGCGTCCAGGAAGGCGACGCGGCGCTTCAGATTCTCATTGTCGATGAAGCGCTCCAGGCGGCGGCCGATGACCACGGCGATCTGGGCGGGGGAGAGCTCGCCGGCGGACGGGAGGATCCACTCCCCATGCTCGTCGAACTTGCCGACAACCTTCGGGCGCACGTCCGGGTGCCAGTTGTAGAGCTGTTCCTTCAGCTGGTTCTCGATGACCGCGCGCTTCTCCTCAACGACGACGATCTCCTCAAGGCCTTCCGCGAAGTGGCGCACGCCGTCGCGCTCCAGCGGCCAGGGCATACCGACCTTGTAGACGGTGATGCCCCAGTCGGCGGCCATCTCCTCGGTGATGCCCAGCTCGTCGAAGGCTTGGCGGACGTCCAGGTAGCTCTTGCCGGTGGTGACGATGCCGAAGCGCGGGCGCGGGCTTTCCATCACCACGCGGTCCAGCTTGTTGGCACGCGCGAACGCCAGGGCGGCGTACAGCTTGTGCTTCATCAGCCGGTATTCCTGCTCCAGCGGCGGGTCGGGCCAGCGGATGTTCAGGCCACCGGGCGGGATCGGGAAGTCGGCGGGGATGATCGGGCTGACGCGGTGCGGGTCGATGGTGACGGAGGCCGAGGTGTCCACCGTCTCCGCGATCGTCTTCATGGCGATCCAGCAGCCGGACCAGCGGCTCATCGCCCAGCCGATCAGGCCATAGTCGAGGATTTCCTGCACGCTGGCCGGGTTCAGGACCGGGATCATGGCGTGCATGAAGGCGTGTTCGGACTGGTGCGGGAAGGTGGAGGACTTGGCGTTGTGGTCATCGCCGGTCAGCACCAGAACGCCGCCGTGCCTGGAGGTGCCGGCGCCGTTGGCGTGCTTGAACACGTCGCCGGAGCGGTCGACGCCCGGTCCCTTGCCGTACCACATTGCGAAGACGCCGTCGTACTTGGCGCCCGGGAACATGCCGACCTGCTGGCTGCCCCAGACGGCGGTGGCGCCCAGCTCCTCGTTCACGCCGGGCTGGAACTGGATGTGGTTCTTTTCCAGGAACTTGCGCGCGTTCCACAGATTCTGGTCGAGGCCACCCAGCGGCGACCCGCGATAGCCGGAGATGAAGCAGGCCGTGTTCAGGCCGGCCGCAAGGTCGCGCTGGCGCTGCATCATCGGCAGGCGCACCAGCGCCTGGGTGCCCGTCAGGTACACGCGCCCCTGTTCGAGCGCGTACTTGTCGTCGAGCGTCACGGTCGCGAGAGCCATCGTTCCATCCCCATGAATGCGCGGTCTGAAGACGCCGCGTGTTTTTGGTCATATATTTTTGTTCGTTAGGCAAAAAGGTAACTAGGGCTGTCGTATATGGCAACGGCCGCCGGAGGCCCCATCGCAAAAAGCAAGGAACGGTCCGGACGTCACAGCGCTGCGAAACGGACGGGCGGGAATCCCCGCACCGGCGGAAATACCCGATCCCGTCCGTCAGTCATGTTCTGGATATGGGGTGGCGCTCAGGCTGGCGGCAGGGGCAATCCGCCGGGATCGGAGCCGTTGCGTTGCGCGTCGGGCCACAGGCTCGGGTCATCGGAGCCGCGCAGGGTCAGGGTGCGCACCATGGACCGCAGGGCGCGGACCAGGGCCAGGACGGTGGCGGCGGTTTCCGAACCGTCGCCGCTGGCCGCGATCCAGCGCAGGGCCGACAGGTGGGCCTGCACCGCTTCCCGGAAGCTGTCGGAGTCATGGTCCACCCAGGTGACGCAGGTGGACAGGGAGGCGACGACGGACACCGCACCGCCGTTGCCGGTGGCCGCCAGCTGCAGGTCGGACACGGCGTGGCGCAGGCGCGTGCCCAGCGGGTCGGTCTTCTCCAGCGCCGCCTCCAGCCGGTCGAGCGCCAGCGTCAGCCGCACGCGCTTCGGGTCGGCGGCGCGCACCGGCGGGCCGGGCGGCGGCAAGCGAAGGGGGGAGGCGCCCGTGTCGATGGCGGGACGCGGCACGGGGCTGGAGCGGGGCGTCTCGTGAACGTTGTCCGGCTCGCTGGGCGTCGGGCCGTCCGGCCGTCCGCGGCGGGGTCGGCTCAGCACCGTCTCGATGCGGCGCGCGATGGTCGCGGCCGAGGCGGGCTTGGCGAGGACGGAGTCCGCGCCGGCGTCCCAGGCCGCCCGCACGGTGGCGAGGTCGGCGTTGGCGGTCAGCACGATGATGGGCATGTCGGGGCTGAGGCTCCCCGGCGAGCGCCGCACCCAGCCGACGAGCTGAGCACCGCCCACCGGCTCCATCACCCAATCGGTGACCAGCAGGTCGTAGGGCTCGCGTCGCAACAACTCCTTCGCGTCCTGCCCGTTGCCGACGGCGACGATCTGGCCGACGCCCCACAGTTCCAGCATGTCCTTCAAGGCCCGCTGGAGCAGGAGGTTGTTTTCGACGACGAGGATCTTCAGTTGGCTCGGGTAGCGGCGCGGCATGGGCGTATCCGGACGGTTTCCAGCGGTTCGTCACGCTGAATATCCGAACGCCGCCCCGCCATTTCAGGACACGGAGACGTGTTAGCGCCAATCGGGGTCACGACCGGACGGCCCGCCTCGCCGTCCGGTGGGTGGGGGTAGGTGGAAATCGCCGATCGAACGTGGTGGAGGGTGTGCCCCGACTCTCACCGGACCAGCGCCAGATCCTTCAGCACAGCGACCTCGTGCGCCTGCTCGTCCAGCCGGGCCTTCACCGCATCGCCGATGGAGACCACGCCGACCAGATCACCGCCGTCGTCGCACACCGGCACATGGCGATGCCGGCGCAGGGTCATCATGTGCATCACATCTTTGACCGTGTCCATCGGCCGGCAGGTCTTGACCTCCTTGGTCATCAGGTCCTCGACCGTGTGGTCCAGGGCCTCGGCCCCATGGGCGGCGACGGCGCGGACGATGTCGCGTTCGGACAGGATGCCGGCCAGCCGGCCCCGGCGGTCGCGCACGACCAGGGCGCCGATGCGCTTTTCGGTCAGCATGCGCGCGGCGTGCATGACGGTTTCCGACGGCAGGATGGAGGCGACGGTGTGGCCCTTGCGGTTCAGGACCTCGGCAACGGTGGTCATGTGCTCCCTCCGTGTAAGGGTGCTTTTTCTCGACACCGGTAATGAGCGTGGAGCGGCGACGCGCAACGGCAAGCGCTCCACGAACATTAGAAAAGTCTTCATTATCTGGACGCCGCCGGCGTCAACGGTCTATGCTGGCCGCCTTGCGACGGAAGGAAGTGGTCATGGCCGGCAATTGCTGCGGCGGATCGTGTGGCTCGGCTCCAAGGGGCGGGGGACCCGGCTTCGGCCGGCAGGCGGATTACCGGCGCGTTCTGCGCATGGCGCTTCTGATCAACGCGATCATGTTCGTGATCGAGCTGGTCGCGAGCATCGACGCGCAATCCATGGCCCTGCGCGCCGACGCGCTGGACTTCCTGGCCGACGCGGCCAACTACGGCGTCAGCCTGTGGGTGCTGGGCAAGGCGATGGAGTACCGCTCCTGGGCTGCCGTGGCGAAGGGCCTGTCGCTGGGCGGCATGGGGCTGTGGGTGGTCGGCTCGACCGCCTGGAACGCCTACGCCGGCACTGTTCCGGACGCCCCGGTGATGAGCCTCGTCGGGCTGCTGGCGCTGGCCGCCAACGTGTCGGTTGCGGCGCTGCTGTTCGCCAGCCGGCGCGGCGACGCCAACATGCGCTCGGTCTGGCTGTGCTCGCGCAACGACGCGCTGGCCAACATCGCCGTCATGATGGCGGCGGCCGGCGTGTGGACGGTGCGCGACGGCTGGCCGGACGTTCTGGTCGCCGCCGTCATCGCCAGCATATCCCTGTCCGCCGCCTGGTCCATCCTGCGCCAAGCCTTTGGCGAGCTGCGCGCGTACCATGAACCCCCAGCAATGAACCCTCCGGCTCCCGCAGCGGGCAGGGCAATCGCATTTGGAGAAGACGTTCCTTTTCTATGACACTCGTCATCCCCGCGAAGGCGGGGATCCAGAAAACTTCGCACATAAGTGGCTGAAAAGGCTGGATCCCCGCCTTCGCGGGGATGACGGTGATCCTATGAATGGAAATCAGTCTCCATATGCGATTGCCCTGCGCGGCGGGCGAGGGGGCTTGACAACCGGAACGCGACCGTGGATTAGTCAGTGCCATGAAGACGATTTCGCTCTCCCCGTCGCGTCGTTGGTGGTGGCCCGTGTAACCGGGCCGGCCAGCCGACGCGCGTGAGCGCACACCCCATCGAAAGGCCGCCCGGAGGTTCCGGGCGGCCTTTTCCATGTCGGAAAGCAGGGTGTCGATCAGGGATCTCCGGGTGTCCGCCACCGACACGGACAGACTCTGGAGACATCAGCATGTATCCCGCCGATTTCCTCACCGATCCGCGACAGCTCGACCTGCTGCATTACCGCACGCAGGGCGGCCTGACCGTCACCCGCCGGGCCGAGCCACTGGACCCGGCCACGGCGCTGGACCCGGTCATCGACGCGCTCGACACCCGGCGCGGCCTGCTGCTGGGCAGTGGGGTGGAGGCGCCCGGCCGCTACCGCCGCTTCGCGCTGGGCTTCACCGACCCGCCGCTGGCCGTGACCGCGCGCGGGCGGACGGTGCGGATCGACGCGCTGAACGCGCGCGGCCGCGTGCTGCTTCCGGGCATCGCCGAGACGCTGCAAGCCCTGGAGGGGGCGGCCGGCGTGGAGGCCGCGCCCACCCGCGTCACCGTGCTGGTCCGCAAGCCCACCCACCCCTTCCCGGAGGAGGAGCGGAGCCGCCAGCCCTCCGTCTTCTCGGTGCTGCGCGCCCTGCTTGCGCTGTTCGCCGCGCCGGAGGATCCGCTGCTCGGCCTCTACGGCGCGTTCGCTTACGACCTCGCCTTCCAGTTCGAACCGATCCGCCTGCGGCTGGAGCGGCCGGACGACCAGCGCGACCTCGTCCTCTACCTGCCGGACCGCCTCGTCGCGGTGGACCCGGTGAGCGGGGTGGCCCGCCGCTTCGACTATGAGTTCGCGCGCGGGCTGTCCTCCACCGACGGGATCGTGCGCGGCGGGCGCACCCACGCCTACCGTCCGGACACCAATGCGGCGGCCGAATGCGACCACGCCCCCGGCGAGTATCAGCAGGTGGTGGAAGCCGCCAAGGCCGCCTTCCGGCGCGGCGACCTGTTCGAGGCGGTGCCCGGCCAGACCTTCGCCGAGCCCTGCGCCGACAGCCCCTCCGCCGTCTTCCGCCGCCTGCGCCGCGCCAATCCGGCCCCTTACGAGGCGCTGATCAACCTTGGTAACGGGGAGTTCCTGGTGTCCGCCAGCCCGGAGATGTATGTGCGGGTGGGGAACGGCCGGGTCGAGACCTGCCCGATTTCCGGCACCGTGGCGCGCGGGGCCGACGCGCTGAGCGACGCCGCGCAGATTCACCGGCTGCTGAACTCGGCCAAGGACGCGGCGGAGCTGACCATGTGCACCGACGTGGACCGCAACGACAAGGCGCGGGTGTGCGAGCCGGGCTCCATCCGCGTGATCGGCCGGCGGATGATCGAGCTGTACTCCCGCCTGATCCACACGGTGGACCATGTGGAGGGGCGGCTGCGTGCGGGCTTCGACGCGCTGGACGCCTTCCTGACGCACACCTGGGCCGTCACGGTGACCGGCGCGCCGAAGCGCTGGGCCATGCAGTTCCTGGAGGACACGGAGCACTCGCCGCGCCGCTGGTACGGCGGGGCCTTCGGGCGGCTCGGGTTCGACGGCGGGATGGACACGGGCCTGACGCTGCGCACCATCCGCATGAAGGACGGCGTGGCCTTCATCCGGGCCGGCGCCACCCTGCTGTCCGACAGCGACCCGGACGCGGAGGACGCGGAATGCCACCTGAAGGCCGCCGCCTTCCGCGACGCCATCCGCGGCGAACCGCTCGCCCCGGCGGTCGCCGTCGCGCCGACGACGGGGCAGGGCAAGCGCGTGCTGCTGGTGGACCACGACGACAGCTTCGTCCTCACGCTGGCCGACTATTTCCGCCAGACCGGTGCGGCGGTGACGACCCTGCGCCACACCCACGCTCGGGCGGCGTTGGCTGCCGACCCGCCGGATCTGGTGGTGCTGTCGCCCGGTCCCGGCCGTCCGGCGGACTTCGACGTGGCGGGGACGCTGGACGCGGCGCTGGCCCTCGACGTGCCGGTGTTCGGCGTCTGCCTGGGTCTGCAGGGCATGGTGGAGCGCTTCGGCGGCGAACTGGACGTCCTGCCGGAGCCGGCGCACGGCAAGGCTTCGACGGTGCGGGCGCTGGGCGGAAGCCTGTTCGACGGCTTGCCGGATCGGCTGACCGTGGGGCGCTACCACTCGCTGGTGGCGCGGCGCGACCGGCTGCCGGAGGAACTGGCGGTGACGGCGGAGACCGAGGACGGGCTGGTCATGGCGGTGGAGCATCGCCGCCTGCCCGTGGCCGCCGTGCAGTTCCACCCCGAGTCGATTCTGTCGCTCGACGGTGGGGCCGGCCTGACGTTGGTGGGGAACGTGATGGCCCGGGTGGCGTCCAGGCCGGAGCGTGCGGAGGCGGCGTGACGCCGCCTCTCCCCGGCCAGGAGTGCTGGAGGGTGGTGGTTACTCCACCATCCCCAGCGCTTCCTTGTAGAGTTCGAGGATGGCTTCCTGCTCCTGGCGGTCGGCCTTGTCCATCTTCCGCAGGCGGATGATCTGGCGGATGATCTTGGTGTCGAAGCCGGTTCCCTTGGCTTCGGAATAGACTTCCTTGATGTCCTCCTGCAGGCCGCGCTTTTCCTCTTCCAGGCGCTCGATGCGCTCGACGAAGGACTTCAGGCGATCCGCCGCAATGCCGCCGACGTCGGACATGATGGGGTAACCTCAAATTGGGGACTTGTGAAACAGGGGCGGACGATATCCACGGGCGGCCCCGATGGCAAGGGGCCTGCCGGCTCCGGACAGGGCCATTCAAAGAAAGCCGTTCTTGACGGTTGCAATGGTGGCACAGCGATCTTCGGCGCAGGCCATGCGGACGGCGGGGAGTGGGGCGCCGAAGAGATT
>NZ_JBPXMQ020000032.1:0-72152 GCF_053470405.2 Azospirillum mesophilum | reverse complement strand
CGTAGGGATCGTGGGACAGGTACAGATCGACGATCGCGTCGGAGATGCGGTCGCACACCTTGTCCGGATGGCCTTCGGACACGGACTCGCTGGTGAAGACGTAGTTGAGCTTGGCCATGGAGAGGAGCAGCCTTTCGCAATATGTTTCGCGCAGTTTAGAAAGCTTCCCGAGGGATATTCAACTCAAATACCACAAATATGGCCGTGACAACGCAGCGGTGCACGGGGTGTCTTGTGCCTTGCGGTCCGGTGCCGGCGGTCAGGCGAGGTGCCGGACGACGTCGGCAAGCCGGCCGACGGTCACGGTCGCCATCCCGGCCGCGGCATCGCCCGGTTCCGACAGCAGCACCCGCCGTCCCACCCCGGCGGCCTGCGCCGCCGCCATGTCGGTCGGTTGGTCGCCCAGGAAGACCGACCGGGCGAGGTCCAGGTCCAGGCGGCGCGCCGCCTCCAGAATCATTCCAGGGTTGGGCTTGCGCCAGAAGCTGTCGCGCGCGTAGCGCTCCACCACGCCGCCGCGGTGGTAGGGGCAGTGGAACACCCCGGCCAGTTCCACGCCCTGCTCCCGGAAGGTGCGGCGCATCCAGTCGGTCAGCTCCAGGAACTCGGCTTCCGTGAAATAGCCCCGCGCGATGCCGGACTGGTTGGTGATGACGGCGATCCGGAAACCGCGGTCCACCGCATGGCGGGTCAGGGCGAAGATGCCGTCCATGAAGGCGAAGCGGTCGCGGTGGCCGACATAGCCATGGTCGACGTTCACCACCCCGTCGCGGTCGAGCAGCAGAGCCCGATAAGCCATTTCACCCTCTTCGCTCCCCCGCTCTCGCGGAGCCGGGGGAGTGGCCGCCTGGAATGTTGTCGCGAGGTCGGCCCGGCGGCGTTTGGAGTCTTGTCGCGAGGCCCGGTGCCAAGCCGTCCCCGCTCCGTCGCGGTTCGGGGAATTTGCCTTATGCCCTTGATCTGACGAGCGGATTCAGGCGCCTGCCTCAGCGCATGAGCTGCGCCATCTTGCGCTCCGGGATCGGCGGCGGCGAGGGATGCAGCAGCAGCCCATGCTCCTCCACGTCGACCCGCGCGTCGGGATAGACGGCAAGCGCCAGTTGCAAAGCCTCGATGAAACGCTTCCTGAAATCGCGCAGCCGGGCATAGCCGGCGCCGAACTGCTCGAACACCGCCGGCCATGTGATGGTCGTGGGCTTGCTCAGGCTGTGCAGGCGGTAGGCGAGCCAGATGTAGATGTCGATGCTGGAGCTGTTGTTCTGGATGTGCCGCAGCGCCGGTTCCCAAATCGGCACCGGATGCGCCTTCAGTTCGCGGAAGAAAGCCTCCGACAGAAGGACGCGGTCTTCCCACAGCGTGCCTTGCTGCGAGTCATGCTCTGACGAGAAATGGATGCCGCCTTTGACGATCGAGTCCTTTTCGAAGCCCAGGCTGTTGGCGTCTTCCCAGGCGAAGGTCAGGTTGCAGGCGGCGATGCGCGAGGCCTGTTCGCGGATGTCGCGGTAGGTCTGGCCGCCCACCGACAGGCCCATGCGGTCGAGCCAGTCGTGCATGCTGCGGCCCAGCTCCACCTCGCGGCTGTCGGTCTGGAGGGCGCGCGTCTGCAAATAAAGCAGGATCATTCGCGCGCGGCTGCCGTAGGGCACGCCGTAAAGCTTGAAGCCACCACCCCGCACGGGCAGTCGTCCCGGCTCGATCAGCAAACGAATACGGTGTCCGCGCCGTTCCCAGGGCTGGTCGTCGGGAAGGCGACGATGCGGAAGCGCCGTCAGGGCGAATCCAGAATAGGTAATGCCAAGCTCTTGCCGCTCTTCCTCCAAGACCGCCGCAGCGACGTCGATCAGCGAGCGCTGATCAGGATCGGTCTGGAGTGCTTTGGCCTGCTCGCGGCCCACTTGGCTGATCAGGCGATGCAACTGGCCCATGGCACCCTGTTCTCGCCGTTTTCCCGTGTCCATTTGTGTCTCGATGCATAACACGGCAGGTTGAGGCCGGCAATTTGGAATCTTGTCGCGCAGACTATTTGTAAGGCTACTAGAATCAACTATTTGTTTGAGCGACAAGACTCCAGTAGAGAATCGCGAGTCGCGCGACAAGAGTCCAGGAATCGCGCGACAACATTCCAGGGGATAACCGGTTCGTCCTGTGGAAGCTTGCCCGGACGCGACAAAACTCCAGGCTTCCGTTTCCGAATCGCTGCCGACGGCGATTCGAGACACGACTCGGAGATTTGCGCGGTGCGCGGGTCCGCTTGGGCCGGAACGGCCGTTCCGGTGATTCGCCAGGCCGGGGTGGGGCGGGAAGGGGCGCGACAAGACTCCAAATGCCGACCCCGCTCCGGTGGCCGATGAAGGCCCTGGAAAAGCGATCGGGAAAAAGCAATCGGGGGCGTCCAGAGGACGCCCCCGATGCATCGGATCGTTGGTTTGGCCTGGAACCCGGCCCGGCGGTCAGGCGAAGAAGCGGGTCCGGAAATAGTGGATGGTGCGCTCCAGCCCGTCGCGCAGGGGCACGGTCGGCTCCCAGCCCAGCAGGGTCTTGGCCTTGGTGATGTCCGGCTGGCGCTGCTTGGGGTCGTCCTGGGGCAGCGGGCGGCGCTCGATGGTCGAGCGCGAGCCGGTCAGGGCGATGACCTGCTCGGCCAGCTCCAGGATGGTGAATTCGCCGGGGTTGCCGATGTTGATGGGGCCGGTGATCTCGGGCGCGGAATCCATCAGGCGCATCATGCCCTCGATCAGGTCGTCCACATAGCAGAAGGAGCGGGTCTGCTGGCCTTCGCCGTAGACGGTGATCGGTTCGCCCTTCAGCGCCTGCATGATGAAGTTGGACACCACGCGGCCGTCGTTGGGGTGCATGCGCGGGCCGTAGGTGTTGAAGATGCGCATCACCTTGATCGGCAGCTGGTGCTGGCGGTGATAGTCGAAGAACAGCGTCTCCGCGCAGCGCTTGCCCTCGTCGTAGCAGGAGCGCGGGCCGATCGGGTTGACGTTGCCCCAATACTCCTCGGGCTGCGGGTGCACGCTCGGGTCGCCGTAGACCTCGCTGGTGGAGGCCTGGAGGATGCGGGCGTTCAGCCGCTTGGCCAGCCCCAGCATGTTGATGGCGCCGTGCACGCTGGTCTTGGTGGTCTGGACCGGGTCGTGCTGGTAGTGGACCGGAGAAGCCGGGCAGGCGAGGTTGTAGATCTGGTCCACCTCGACATAGAGCGGGAACGTCACATCGTGCCGGATGACCTCGAAATTCGGGCTGGTCATCAGGTGGCCGATGTTCTGCCGCGATCCGGTGAAATAGTTGTCGACGCACACCACCTCGTCGCCGCGCTCAATCAGGCGTTCGCAGAGGTGCGAGCCGAGGAACCCGGCGCCGCCGGTCACGAGAACGCGTCGATTGTAGCTACGAATTCCGGTCATGGAGTCTCTCTGGGCATCGATTGGGCCAACCGGCGGCCTTGCCGACGATCGGAGCCTTAGGGAGGAACGCACAGCAGATGGCCGCAAGCCCGGACATTTGGCAAGTGATTATGGCTCGTTTGCTGGGGAATGGACGTACCCAGCCCGCACAGCCGGCTCCCCGCCCATCCGCCTCACCCGCCGGCGATGCCGCGCGCGCGGAGCGCGTCCACCACCCGCGCGGCGAGCGCGTCGGCGTCCTCCGCCCCGGTGTCGAGCCGAAGCTCCGGCGCCTCGGGCGGCTCGTAGGGGGAGTCGACGCCGGTGACATTGCGCACGGCCCCGGCCCGCGCCTTGGCGTAGAGCCCCTTGGGGTCGCGCCGCATGCACTCCTCCAGCGGCGTGTCCACGAACACCTCCAGGAACGCGCCGTCCGGAAACAGGGCGCGCACCGCCTCCCGCTCGGCCCGGAAGGGGGCGATGAAGGCGCACAGCACGATCAGCCCGGCCTCCGTCATCAGCTTCGCCACCTCGCCCACGCGCCGGATGTTCTCCACCCGGTCGGCGTTGGTGAAGCCCAGGTCGCGGTTCAGCCCCAGCCGCACGTTGTCGCCGTCCAGCATCATCGTGTGATGGCCGAGCGCGTGCAGCCGCCGCTCCACCTGGTTGGCGATGGTGGACTTGCCGGCCCCCGACAGGCCGGTGAACCACAGCACCGCCGGGCGCTGCCGCTTGATCGCCGCCCGCTCCGCCGCCGACACGGCCAGCTCCTGCCGGTGCAGGTTGGCGGCGCGGCGCAGCGGGTGCAGGATCATCCCGGCGCCCACGGTCCGGTTGGAGAAGCGGTCCACCAGGATGAAGGAACCGGTGTGGCGGTTCGCCGCGTAGGCGTCGAAGGCCAGCGGAGCCGCCGTGGACAGGTTGCACAGCCCCACCGCGTTCAGCCCCAGCGTCTCCGCGGCGCCGTGCTCCAGCGTCTCCACGTTCAGCGCGTGGCGCAAGGCCGTGACCGTCGCCGGCACCCAGCGCGCCCCGGCCCGCAGCAGGTAGGAGCGGCCGGGCATCAGCGGCTCCTCGGCCATCCACAGCAGATGCGCGGCAAACTGGTCGGCGACCTCCGGATCACTGTCCGGGCCGCTCAGCAGGTCGCCGCGCCCGGCGTCCACCGCCTCCTCCAGTGTCACGGTCACCGCGTCGCCCGCCCGCGCCCGCTTCACGTCGCCGTCGAAGGTGACGACGCGCGCGATCCGGGCGCTTCGCCCCGACGGCCACACCGTCACCGCGTCGCCCGGCGCCAGACGGCCCGACAGGACCGTGCCGGACAGGCCGCGGAAGTCCGGATCCGGGCGGTTCACCCACTCCACCAGGAAGCGCAGCGGGCCGTCCTCCGCCGCCCCCGCCGCCGCCCCATCCTCGGCCGGGGCGCTTTCCAGATGCTCCAGAAGGGTGGGGCCGGTGTACCAGGGCATGGCCGCCGAGCGGTGGACGACGTTGTCGCCGCGCCGCGCCGACAACGGGATGGCCGTCACGGTGGCGAAGCCCAGCGGTGCGGCGAAGGCCGCGTAGTCCCGCGCGATGGCCTCGAAGACCGTCGGCTCGCAGCCGGTCAGGTCCATCTTGTTGACCGCCAGCACGACGTGCCGGATGCCCATCAGGGAACAGACGATGGAGTGCCGCCGCGTCTGGGTCAGCAGCCCCTTGCGCGCGTCGACCAGCAGCACCGCCAGGGCGGCGTTGGACGCGGCGGTCGCCATGTTGCGGGTGTACTGCTCGTGCCCCGGCGCGTCGGCGACGATGAAGCTGCGGCGGCCCGTGGCGAAAAAGCGGTGGGCCACGTCGATGGTGATGCCCTGCTCGCGCTCCGCCTCCAGCCCGTCCACCAGCAGGGAGAAGTCGATGTCCTCCCCGGGCTCCTCCCCTGGACCGGTGCGGCCACGGCTGTCGCGCCGCACCTGCGCCATCTGGTCGTCGGGCACCAGGCCGGCGTCGTGCAGCAGCCGGCCGATCAGCGTCGACTTGCCGTCGTCCACGGACCCGCAGGTGAGGAAGCGCAGCAGCCCTCTGCCCGTGCCGGACTCCATCAGAAATGGCCCTCCATCAGAAATAGCCCTCCCGCTTCTTGCGCTCCATGGAGGCCGGCTCGTCGCCATCGATCAGGCGCCCCTGCCGTTCGGAGGTCCGGGAGGCGCGCATCTCCGCGATGATGTCCTCCACCGTCGCGGCGTCGGACGGGATGGCCCCGCTCAGCGGGTAGCAGCCGAGCGTGCGGAAGCGGACCCGGCGCCGTTCCGGCGCCTCGCCGGGGTTCAGCGGCAGCCGGTCGTCGTCCACCATGATCAGCGCGCCCGCGCGGTGCACCACCGGGCGTTCCGCCGCGAAATAGAGCGGGACCACCGGGATGCCTTCCGCGGCGACGTAGCGCCAGACGTCCATCTCGGTCCAGTTCGACAGCGGGAAGACGCGCACCGACTCCCCCGGCCGGACGCGCGTGTTCCAGAGGTGCCACAGCTCCGGCCGCTGGTCGCGCGGGTCCCAGCCGTGGGCGGCGGTGCGGACGGAGAAGACGCGCTCCTTGGCGCGGCTCTTCTCCTCGTCGCGCCGGGCGCCGCCGATGGCCGCGTCGAAGCCGTGCCGGTCGAGCGCCTGGCGCAGCGCCTCGGTCTTCATGACGCGGGTGTGGACGGCCGAACCGGAGCGGATCGGGTCGACGCCCCGGGCGCGCCCCTCCTCGTTCACATGGACGATCAGCTCCAGCCCCAGCCGCCGCGCCGTCTCGTCGCGGAAGGCGATCATGTCGCGGAACTTCCAGCCGGTGTCCACATGCAGCAGGGGGAAGGGTACCGGCGACGGGTGAAAGGCCTTGCGCGCCAGATGCAGCAGCACCCCGCTGTCCTTGCCGATGGAGTAGAGCAGCACCGGCTTGGCGAAGGCGGCGGCGACCTCGCGCAGGATGGCGATGGCTTCCGCTTCGAGCAGCCGGAGATCGTCGGGCAGGGGAGGCATCGTCTTCTTCAATGACTGGTCGGCACGGGGGCTGGTCGGCGCGGCGACGGAGCGCACGAAGGAGTATCGGGACTGCGGTCTCAACAAGGCGTTAAACCGGCGTGCCAAGCCGGGGCATTGTTCCGGGGCATTGTTAAAACAAACCCCGGCTCGCCGTAAGCCGGGGTTCGCGGTGATTTCTTGGCGGGCGCGGTGCTTTACTCCACCGTGACGCTTTTGGCGAGGTTGCGGGGCTGGTCGACGTCGGTGCCCTTCAGCACGGCGACGTGGTAGGCCAGCAACTGGACCGGGATGGCGTAGAGCAGCGGGGCGACCAGCGGGTCGCAGGCCGGCAGCTCCACCGACCAGCGCACCGTGCTGCCCAGCTTGTCGATGCCCTTCCGGTCGGCGATCAGCAGCACCTTGCCCGAGCGCGCGCACACCTCCTGCACGTTCGACACCGTCTTCTCGAACAGCCCGTCCGAGGGCACCAGCACGATCACCGGCACGCTCTCGTCGATCAGCGCGATCGGCCCGTGCTTCAGCTCGCCCGCCGCGTAGCCCTCCGCGTGGATGTAGCTGATCTCCTTCAGCTTCAGCGCCCCCTCCAGGGCCAGCGGGTACATCGCCCCGCGCCCCAGGTACAGCACGTCGCGCGCCTCCGCCACCTCCGCCGCCAGCTCGCGCAGCCGCTCGTCGTGCGCCAGAACGTCGGCGGCGCGCGCCGGCACCTCGCGCAGCGCCTGGGCGATCTGCCGCATGCGCTCCGGCGCGATCGCCCCGCGCGCGCGCCCGGTCACCACCGCCAGGCAGGCCAGCGTGGTCAGCTGCGTCGTGAAGGCCTTGGTCGAGGCCACCCCGATCTCCGGACCGGCCATCGTGTACAGCACCGCGTCGGATTCCCGCGCGATGGTGCTTTCCGGCACGTTCACGATCGACAGGATCTTCTGCCCCTGGCGCTTGCAGTAGCGCAACGCCTCCAGCGTATCCAGCGTCTCGCCCGACTGGCTGATGAACAGCGCCACGCCGCCTTCCGGCAGCGGCGCCTCGCGGTAGCGGAACTCCGAGGCGATGTCGACCTCGACCGGCAGACGGGCCAGCGTCTCGAACCAGTATTTCGCCACCACGCCCGCGTAGTAGGCGGTGCCGCAGGCCACGATGGTCAGCTTGCTCGCCTGCGACAGGTCGAAACTGAACTCCGGCAGGGCGATGCGGCTGGTCTCCGGGTTGATGTAGGCGTTCAGCGTGTCGCCGATCACCTGCGGCTGCTCGTAGATCTCCTTGAGCATGTAGTGCCGGTAGCCGTCCTTGCCGATCAGCGCCCCGGACAGCGCGGTGGTCTTCACCGCGCGCTCCACCACCGCGCCGGAGGCCTCGTGGATCACAGCACCCGCGCGGGTCAGCTCGACCCAGTCGCCGTCCTCCAGGTAGCAGATGCGGTTGGTCAGCGGGGCGAGCGCGAAGGCGTCGGAGGCGAAGTACATCTCGCCCTCGCCGTAGCCCACGGCCAGCGGCGTGCCGTGGCGGGCGCCGATCAGCAGGTCCTCGCGGCCGGCGAACAGCAGGACCAGCGAGAAGGCCCCGGTGAAGCGCTGGAAGGCGGCGGCGGCCGCCTGGACCGGCTCCAGCCCTTCCTTGTCCAGGTAGTAGGTGACGAGGTGGGCGATGACCTCGGTGTCGGTGGCGCTCTCGAAGACGTAGCCGTGGCCGATCAGCTCGTCCTTGAGCTCCTGGTAGTTCTCGATGATGCCGTTGTGCACGACGGCGACGCGGCGGGTGGCGTGCGGGTGGGCGTTGTGCTCGGTCGGGCCGCCGTGGGTGGCCCAGCGGGTGTGGCCGATGCCGATGACGCCGGGCAGCGGCGCCTCGCGCAGCTTGGCGTCGAGGTTGAGCAGCTTGCCCTCGGCGCGGCGGCGCTCGATGCCGCCGTGGACCAGCGTCGCCACGCCCGCGCTGTCGTAGCCGCGGTATTCCAGGCGCCGCAGGCCCTCGACCAGCCGGGGGGCCGCGTCCTGCGTGCCGATGATGCCGATGATGCCGCACATGGACCTGCAACTCCTGAAATGATGGCCCTGAGGGAAGAATGGCCCTGGAAGATGATGGCTTGCCGGTGCCAGCTTACGCCTTTTTCGCGGTCTCGCTCCGCTTCCGCTCGCGGAAGCGCCGGGCCCAGCCGGGGTACGCCTGCTGCCGACCGCGCAGGCCGATCACGGGCCGGCCGCCTTGCCCGTCGCGCGCAGCAGGGCGGACAGCGCCGCTTCGGGCGTGATCGTCGGGACGATGAAGCCGTTCGGCCAGTGGCGCAGCCGTTCGGCCGGCGCGCCGATGTCGAAGACGCCGACCGGCAGCCCCAGCCCGACCACCTCGTCCAGCACGTAGCAGTAGGTTTCCGGCCAGATGGAGGGCAGGAAGACGGCGTGGCAGCCCCGCTCGGCGAGGCGCCGGGCAAGCTGGTCCGGCTCGTAGAGGCCGTTGTCGTGGAAATGCGCCGAGCGGATCGGCCGGTCGATGTTCCCGAACAGCTCGAAGGACAGCGGCAGCCGGTGCGCCTCGGCCAGCAGCACCATCGCCTCCAGCACGCGGGAGCCCTTGGCCACCCCGATGCCGCCGACGACCGCCACCTGCGCGCCAGCCATCTGTACGTTGGGGCCGGGCGGCGGGGCGGGCAGGGGGGAGACGGTCACATGGTCGGCCAGATGCGGGACGATCCGCACCCGCTCGTCGGCCAGTGTGAAGGCCCGCCGCAAGGTGGCGAGCGAACTGCGCGAGAAGACGACGTGCCGGTCGGCCAGATCGAAGAAGGCCTGCCAGAGCCGGCGGTGCCCGGCCACATCAGCGGTCCTGTCGGCAGCCGCTTCGCCCTCCGGCCGGCGGGCGTGCGGGTTGGCCGGCAGGCAGGCCCGGCAGCGGTCGAGCGACGGGATGCCGCAGAAGCGGTCCTCCGCGTCGATCAGGTTCAGCGACGGGCAGACCGGGAAATAGTCGTGGTGCAGCAGCCGCAGCGGCACGCCCCGCTCGGCGCGCAGCGCCCGGACGAACGTCATGACCGCCGCCGGCGCGGCGTAGCCGACCAGAGAGCTGACCACCAGCTCGGCCAGCGGCAGCGCGCGGGCGAGCGCCGCGAGGTCGGTCAGGTCGTTCGCCGGAAAGCGCTGGGGCGGGGCGTCCCGGTGCAGCAGCTCGACATCCATCGCCCCGTCCGGCATGCCCAGCACCGGCCGCATGGCCGGCCGCACCAGCAGGACGGCGAGGCCCGTCCCGTGCAGGCGCGTGATCTCCTTGGCGCGGAAGGCGGCGGTGCCGCCGCCGCCCGCATGGTCGAACAGCAGCGCCGTCCGCGGGCGGCCGAGCCGGCCCTGCGCCGCGACCGCAGCGGCGGCGCGGACGGGGCGCAGCGGGTCGGCGCGGATGAAGTCCTGCACCTCGGCGTCGAACTCCGGATAGCGCTGCCGGATGATGGCGCCGGACCGGGCGATCTGGGCCTGCTTCTCCTCGCTGGTGAAGCTGCCGCCGTGCTTGTGATGGACGTAGAGGTTCGGCACAGCGACGTTGGCGAAGCCGTGCCGGATGGCGCGCCGGCACCAGTCGACCTCCTCGCCGTAGCCGCGGCCGAAGGCCTCCAGATCGAAGAAGCCGATGCGGTTCAGCGCTTGGCGGTTCAGCGCCATGCAGAAGCCGACACCGGTCGGCACCTCCACCGGGGGAAGCGGGGCCATGGACGCGAAGGCCGCGTCGATCTCCCCGACCGTGGCGCCCAGGAAGGGATCGTTGTCCTCCGGCATGGCGGGGAAGCCGCAGATCGTGCCGGCGTTGGTCAGCGGCGTGGTGCTGGCGATCCGGGGATCGCGCTCGATGGGGCCGACCAGCCGCTCCAGCCAGCCGGCCGGCACCTCCACGTCGGTGTTCAGCAGGACGACGTGCCCGTCGGGGTTCAGCCGGTTCGCGACCTCGACCCCGGCGGCGACGGCCTTCGGGTAGCCCTCGTTGCGCGGCTTGGCGACCACCGCGACCTGATCCAGCGAGACGCCGAGCGCCACCAGGAAGGCCGTGACGCTGCGGTCCGGGTTGCCGTCGTCGACGAAGATCAGGCGATGGCGCGGATCGACCGTGTCCAGAAGGCCGTGCAGCAGCGGGGTCAGGAACTCCTTGCCGCCGTAGACCGGCACCACGATGGACACGGGCGCGGCGAGCGGCATCGGCGGGCGCGGCGCGGCGGCGAACAGGCCGAGCGCGCTCCGCGCCCGCGCCAACTCCGGCGGCAGGGCGACGGCGAAGCGACGGCCGCGTTCGGTGAGGAAGCGCGGCTCGAACACCGCGATGCCGCTGCCCATGGCGGGTTGCCAGCCGCAGGGCGAAGGACCGCCACGCACCAGCAGCGGCAGGCTCGCCCCCTCGTTCCCGGCGAACAGCCGCAATTCTACTGACCTGGGGTCCACCGATCCGGCACTCTGGGGCAGAACCGCGACCAGATCGAAGCCGGAGCGGCTGGCCAGCGGCGCGCCGAGCGCGAGCGCCACGTCGTGGCGGTCGATCCCCATCCGCAGCCGGTCGGCGGGGGAGGGCGGGGCGCCGTCGACGGACGCCTCGATGCGGCAGGGGCCGTAGCGGTGGTGGAACGCCCAGCCCTCGACCCGCAGCTCGGCGCCGATGGTGACCTTGTCGATGCAGACGGTGAAGCTGGACGGGGTGTCGGTCATGAAGCGTGTCCGGTGGGGCCGAGGAGTTCGGCGGCGTCCGCGGGATCGAGGATCAGGTCGGTGTCCCAGGGCATGTTGCCCCGGACCGGACCGGCCTGCGCGCAACGGATCTCGGTGTAGTCGAGGCCGCGCAGCGTGGCGATGAACCAAAAAAAGGTGTCGGGCATGCCGGCCGGCGTCAGCAGGGCCACGGGCGTCCCCGGTGCGGCGAAGGCGATGTTGGTCATGGCGGCGCCCATGACGCCGGTGACCCGCGCCGCTCCCTTGAACAGCGCGATCTGGTCCGGCAGGGGCAGCAGCGCCGGCTCCACCGGGACGCAGCCCGCCTCCTGGGCGCGCAGGAGGAGGGCATCCTCCCCGACCAGCCGGCGGAAGCCCATCGCCTGGCGGGTGACGAACAGCGGCCGCGCGGGCCTCTCCCCGACGGCGCGGGCAAGCGCCTCGACGCAGTCCATGACCAGCGGGGACATGTAGGCCCCGTGCTCGGTCAGCCCCTCCACCAGCAGCAGCTCGGCGAAGCGGCGGGGCGCGTCGCCGACGACCACGGCGCGGGCGGGATCGATCCCCAGGAGCGCCAGCGAGGCGCCCATCGACGCGCGCAGCGCGCCCGGCACGTCGGCCACCAGGAAGCGCGCGCCCAGCTCCGGCAGGTGGGTGTGGACGAGATGCGCCTTGGGCAGCATCTCCATCATCCAGTGGCCGTAGTTGCCGACCCCACGCTTCTTGCACAGCACGACCGGCCCGTCCCGGTCGGGGGCGCCCATTCCTGACGCGCCTGCCCCCGATGCGATCGCGGCGAGCACGGCGTCCTGCGCCGCCGCGACCTCCGCCGGGCTGTGCTGGGTGACGGTCTCGCGGTAGAGCGCGCCGTCGCGGTCGAAGACCAGCCCTTCCTTGGCGACCCAGACGTTCCGCAGCCGCAGGACGCGGACCCGGCGCTCCGCGAAGCGGCCCATCGCCCAGGTGCCCCGCATGGCCTGCAGGATGGGCTCCGGGATCAGGTCCGGGTGGCGGATGGCGGGGGGACGGGCGTCGAAGGCCGGCGACGGAAGGGAGAGGAGGTCCGCGTCGGTCGGCAGGCTGAGCGGGGTGGGCGGCATGCGGCAGGGTCCAAATGGCGGTCCGGGCGGCGGAATCGGGCCAGCCCCGAGCCGGGCGCGACTATAGCCGCAAGCGGCCCGCGGAGGAACAGGGGGGAGGAACAGGGGCGGTCCGGGTCCGGGCGGGACGCCGGCAGCGCGGGCATTTGAGCGGAAATCGGCTCAATCATTTGACAGTGAGGAGTGATTTTGTGAGCCTACGAAGCGTGGTCGCGTCCCCTGTTCCCGTCGCTGGATGAAGGATAGGGATAAGGGGCGAGGGAAAGGAGAGAGCGTGGCCGAAGTGATTGATGACGCCGGCCTCGATCCCGGCACCCTCATGGAGATCATCCGGGCTCAGACGGCCATCGCCCAGTTCGGGCTCGACCTGGGCGGCGTGATGACCTTCGTCGCAGAGCGCGTGCAGTCCCTGACGGGCGCACATGGCGCCATTGTCGAACTGGCCGAGGGCGACGAGATGGTCTACCGGGCGACCTCCGGCATGGCCGAGGCGCAGCTCGGGCTCCGGCTGAAGCGGATGGGCAGCCTGTCCGGGGCGTGCATCGAGCAGGGCGCGATCCTGCGCTGCGACGATTCCGAAACCGACGGGCGGGTCGACCGCGAGGCCTGCCGCAAGGTCGGCCTGCGCTCGATGGTCGTCGCCCCGCTCAATCACAACGGAGCGGCCGTCGGCGTCCTGAAGATCGCCTCGCCCGTGCCCAGCGCCTTCAGCGACCGGGACATCCGCGTGCTGGCGCTGATGTGCGACCTGATCGCGGCGGCGATGTTCCACGCCGTGGAGTACGAGACCAGCGAGCTGTACCACCGCGCGACCCACGATGCCCTGACCGGACTGGCGAACCGGGCGCTGTTCTACGACCGCTTGCGCCAGAGCCTGAATCTGGCCTGCCGGCAGTCGTCCCTGGTCGGCATCCTGAACCTCGACATGGACGGCCTGAAGGCCATCAACGACCACCACGGCCATCGGGCCGGCGACGCCGCCATCTGCGAGACGGCCGCGCGCATCCGTCGCGTGTTGCGGCAGTCCGACACGGCCGCCCGGCTCGGCGGCGACGAGTTCGGGGTTATCCTCTCCGGGCTGCGGGACCGCCAGAGCGCGGCGTCGAGCGCCACGCGCATCGCCGCGGAAATCCGCGCGCCCTTCATCTTCGAGGACCGTCCCCTGTCCCTCGACGCCAGCGTGGGGGTCGCGGTGTTCCCGGAGGATGGCGTGGCGATGGACGCCCTCATCGAGAAGGCCGACAAGTCCATGTACGCGATCAAGCGGACCCGGAAAGGCCGCTGAGGGGAAAGTGAGGGGAAAGGCCGCTGAGGCCGCCCTTCGTCAGCCGTTCCGGATGAGGCCGGGCATCGCCCGCCACAGCAGCGCGCTGCCGCGCAGGACCGCGCGGGCATCATCCATGGACCGGCGGGCGAGCGCGTGGGCCAGCCGGGTCAGCGGCTCCACCGTCAGGGTCGCCGCCGTCACCAGGGCCGCCGCCGCGGGCGAAAAGCGCTTGGCCGCGAACTGGATCCGGCTGCGCAGCGCGTAGAACAGGCGCAGGTCGCGCACCGCGTCGGTGGTGCCGCAGCCCTTGTGGAAGGCTTCGGCCCCGGCGAAATGCACCACCTCCCAGCCGGCCAGCCGGGCGCCCAGGCACAGGTCCACGTCGTCGAAATAGACGAAGAAGCGCTCGTCGAAGCCGCCCAACGCCTCGAACAGGGGGCGGCGGATCAGCAGGAAGGCGCCCATCACCTGATCGACCGGCCGCGTGTCGGCGTGGTCCCATTCGGTCATGAAGTGCGGCGGGAAGACGCCGGGGCACAGCCGGTCCAGCCCCACCGCCTGGGCGAGGAGGCGGCCCGGCGTCGGCGCGCGGGCGCAGGAGCGCTGGGTCCGCCCCGCCTCGTCCACCAGACGGATGCCCAGCACGCCGACGCGCGCGTTCGCCGGATCCGCCAGGAAGGCGAGCGCCGGGGCCAGCGAGCGCGCGGACAGGCGGGTGTCGGGGTTGAGGAACAGCAGCCAGTCGGCGCGCGACCCGGCGGCCCCCTGGTTGCAGGCGGCGGCGAAGCCCCGGTTGGCCGGGTTGCGCAGCACCGTCAGCGGCACGGTCCCACCAGAGACCAGATCCGCCAGCCCGTCCGCCGACCCGTCGGCCGAGGCGTTGTCGACCACCGTCATGCGTTCCACAAAGACGCCGCCGGTCAGCGCCGCCGGGATCGAGGCGACGCACTGGCGCAGCAGGTCGCCGGAATTCCAGTTCACGGTGATGATGGCGACGCTGGGGAGCATGCAAGGCCGGGGGCAGGAAGAACCGGGGGCACCATGGCATGGCATGCCCAATGGATCCAGCGGTCGGGATCCAGCGGCGGGGCCATTGGAACGCCCGCGGGAATATGGTCTTGTACCGCCGCGCCCCGGCTTCGGGGCTGCGCCTCCGTCATGACACGACATCGAGGAACTGGGCGATGCCCGGCCGTACGCGCACGACCTTCCGGCTTGAGCCGTTCCTGATCGCCGTCACGGCCCTTCTCTTCTTCCTGACGTTCGGCGCCCTCCTGCTGACCTGGACGCCGCCCTACGCCTGGCTGGACGAGCCATTCCACTGGCAGCGGGTGCTGCAGATCGCGCAAGGGCATATCCTGGCCCAGGCGCTGGGGCCGAACTCCTGGGGCGGGCCGATCGACTGGGCCGCCTACGCCCACATGCTCCATTACATCGAGCTGATCCAGAAGCACGCCCCGGTGGACGCCGCCCAGGCCCGTGCGCTGTCCGATCACCTCGCCACCCTGCCGCCGGCCCAGGCGGTGGTGCCCTTCCCAAGCTCCGCCAGCTTCGCGCCGCTGGCCTACCTGCCGCAGGCGGCCTTCGTCGCCGTCGCGCGCGCCCTGCATTACGCCCCGCTGGACCAGGCGCACGCCGGACGGCTCGGCAACCTCCTCGCCTACGGGCTGATGATCCTGGCGGTCCTGCGGGCGCTGCCCGGCGCGCGGCTGGCCTTCCTGGCCCTGGCGCTGTCGCCGGTGGCGCTGCAGAGCGCCTGCTCGCTGAGCGCCGATCCCCTGAACCTGATGCTGCCCGCCCTGCTGTTCGCGCTCGTCTGGCGATGCCGCGACCGCGGCACGCCGCTCGGGCTCTGGGAGAAGGCGGGGCTGGTGGCGCTGTCGGCGGCGCTCGGCCTGCTGAAGCTGACCATCGCGCCCTTCGCCGCGATGGTGCTCTTCCTGCCGGCGGCGGTGGCCGGCGGCACGCGGGGGCGGATCGCGCTCGGCGCGCTGTGCTTCGCCGTCGCGGTCGGCATCGCGCTCGCCTGGAACACGGCCTATCCCTTCGTCCCCGGACCCTACTGGGGCACCGGCGCCGACCCGGCGGCGCAGCTCGCCCGGCTGCGCGCCGACCCGCTGGAGGCGCTGCGGGTCTTCGCCGTCACCATCCGCGACGCGGCCATCATGTGGTGGCGCGACGGCTACGGGCGCTACGGCGGCCACCCGTTGCCCTGGAGCGGCTACGCCGACGACCGCTGGATCCTGGCGGCGCTTCCGGTCCTGCCCGCCCTGGCGCTGTGCGACGGCCTGGATGGACGGGGCGCGCGGCGGCGCGACCCCGTCCTGGCGGCCGGCTATCTGCTGCCGGCGCCGGCCTACATCCTGCTGGTCATGGCGGCCTTCTGGGTCGGCTTCACGCCGGTCGGGGCGCCGGTCGTGGAGGGGCTCCAGGGCCGCTACTTCCTGCCGGCGCTGCTCCTGGTCCTGCTGGCGCTCGCCATGGCGGCCGGCCCCTGGGAGCCGGCGCGGGTTCGCCGGGGCCTGCGGCTCGGCCTGTTCGCCGCGATGCTGGCCCTGAACGGGGCGGTGCTGGCGGACGTCCTGACCGCCTGGCGGGCGCTGTGGGTGCCAGCCGGGTGAGCCGCGGCACCCGCGCGAATTGACACCGCTTGAGTGTCCCGCCTATCTGTTGCGGCCCGTTCTTCCCGTCTTTGGGCCTTCCGCAGTCTTCGGGGCATCCCATGGAACAGCCGCTTTCCACGCTCGTCCGCGCCCGCAGGGCCGTCCGCACGGTCCTTTCCAAGGGCGGCCTGATGGCGCCCCCGGAACCCCTCGTGCCGCCGCGCCCGCCCCTGGTCTACGCCATCGAGGTGTTCTGGTGCGACCGCGACGGCGCCTATCTGGAGGGCTGGATCCACGCCTATGAGCGGAAAATCCTGACCCTGCGGATCTCCGCCGGGGAGGACGCCTACGAGATCGCCAGCTTCGCCCCCCGCCCGGACGTGCTGACCCATTACGCGGAGTTCCCCTTCAGCGCGGAGAGCGGCTTCAAGCTCTATCTGCCCTGGCGGGCCGGCACCCCGGTCACCTTCGAGGTCATCACCGCCGACGACCGCTTCGTCGAGACGGTCGAGCTGCCGCGCTCGCCCGGCGCCTCCCGCGCGCCCTATTGCCTGACCGACGGCAGCGCCTGGCAGGACCCCAGCCCGGAGCACGGGCCGGCCGAGGAGGCCTTCGCCGCCTTCCAGCGCGAGGTGAACGAGCGCGCCCTGGTCGTCGCCGAGGTGGGCGCCCGCGTGGTCAGCTCGCAGATGAGCCCGCTGCGCGCCGCCTTCGCCGGGGCGCAGCGCTACATCGGCATGGACATCCACGCCGCCCCCAACGTCGACGTGGTGGGCGACGCCCACTACATCGACGAGCTGATCGGGCGGGACGCCGCCGGGGCAGTCTTCTCGCTGTCGGTGATGGAGCATCTGGCCCAGCCCTGGCTGTTCGCCTACGGCGTGAACCGGGCGCTCCAGGTCGGCGGCCTCACCTACCACCTGACCCACCAGTCCTGGCCCCTGCACGAGGAGCCGAACGACTTCTGGCGCTTCAGCGACGAGGGCCTGAAGGTCCTGTTCGGCCCGGCCATGGGGTTCGAGGTGGTCGCCGCGGGCCTCACCAGCCGCGTGCGCATCTACCCGGACCAGCGCCAGCCGGCGCAGGCCCTGATGCCGCTCGTCTCCTCCTTCGGCGGCGCCTTCGTGCTGGCGCGCAAGGTGCGGGATCTGCCGGACGGGACGGTGTGCTGGCCGACCGACCGCGACACGTCCGAAAGCCGCGCCAAGCACTACCCGCAGCGCGGTTGAGCGATCATTCCGAGCGGCGCCAAAGCCGTTGCGCTTTGACGGCCATTTCTCTAAAGCGGATCTCGATCCGCTTTGGACCGCGACGGCGGGCCCGGTCGCGCGTGCGACCGTAGCCCGGCCGGCAAGTGAGGCCATTTGAATCTAAAGCGAACGGAAGTTCGCTTTAGGTCATCCCGGAGCGGGGAAGACAAACCAAGGGCCCGGATCGGGGACCCAGATCGAGGGTTGGGGACTGATGGATACGATCTCGTGGGATTCCGTGTCGTGGGAAGACGGCAAGGAGACGATGGAGGCGGTCTGCCCGGCCTGCGGCGACGCGGCTCCCAAGCCGGTGCGCCTGAAGGTCCGCTCGCCCTGGCCGCCGAACCCGGTCCAGTCGCTGGTGGTCTGCGCCCACTGCGGCACCGCCGCCTACCCGACGCTGACCCAGCCGCCCTACGAGGCCGTGTTCGACCCGCTGGTCGCCTGCTATCTGGAGCAGAACGCCGGCGTGGACAGCATGGCCCGCGTCCTGTCCTCGGTCGAGCCGTCCAAGGTCAAGCGCTACCTGGAGCTGGGCTGCGGCTACGGCCTGCTGCTGGACTACGCCCGCACCATGTTCGGCTGGCAGGTGCGCGGCTTCGACCCGGGCTTCAGCGCCCAGGAGGGCCGGGTCACGCTGGGCGTGGACATTTCCCACAGCTATCTGGAGACGCCGGCCGACGCCGGGCCGGAGCCGCATGACCTCGTCTTCTGCTCCGAGGTGATCGAGCATGTCTTCAACCCCCTGAGCCTGCTGGAGCTGCTGCGCGGCGTGCTGACGGACGACGGCACGCTGATGCTGACGACGCCGAGCGCCGGGGCGATCCACGCCGGCACCCGGCCCGGCACGCTGCTGTCGCTGCTCAGCCCCGGCTACCACTTCGTGCTGTTCAGCAAGGAGGGCATGGAGACGATCCTGCGCCGCGCCGGCTTCGCCGACGTGCGCGTGGTCGACCACGGCCACTCCCTCCAGGCGGCAGCCTCGCCCGGCCGGCTCTCCGTCGACTTCGACCGTCCCTACGACCGCCGGCTCTACCGCTCCTACCTGGAGACGCGCATCCCGACGCTCGACCCGAAGAGCCCGCTCGGCCTCGGCTACCGCTACCGCCTGCTGAAGGAGCTGACCCACGCCGGCGACTACGCCGCCGCGCGCGGCGCCGCCACCCAGGCGGCGGATGCCGTGCGGCTGCGCTGGGAGCATCTGGACCTGTCGGATCCGGCGGCCCTGCTGGCGCGGCTGAAGGCGGATCCGGTGCCGCAGGGGGTGGAGCCCTACCACGCGACCGCCCCCTTCAACCTGTGCGGCATCCTCTATTTCCATGGCATGCTGGCCTGGCAGCTCGACGGGCGGCGCGACGTGGCGGCCCTGTGGTTCGAGGCTTCGGCGCTCGCCGGGGAGCGGATGCGGGCGGCCCTGCACGTCATCGGCGCCGACGACGGCGAGACGGAAGAGCTGTCCTGGCGGGCGCGCGCCCAGATCCCCCACCTGCTGGCCTGGGATCGCCCGGCCGAGGCGGCGGACGGCGCCCTCAGGCTCGGCGACCTGGAAAGCCCGCTGCTGGGCGAGCGCATCCCCGGCGACATCCTGGACGACGTGCGGCGCAAGATCTTCGTCGATCTGGTCAACCTCGGCCAGTACGCGGCGGCCGACCGGCTGGTCGTGGCGGTGGAGAACGCCCTGCCGGCCGAGGGGGCGGTGCTCGCCTCCACGGCCTTCGCGCTGGGCATCCTGACGCTGAACCACCGCAAGGCGCCGCGCGGGGCGGCGGGCTATTTCGGCCGCGCCCACCAGGCCTGCCTGGACCTGCCCGACCGCGACACCGCCCCCATCGTCCAGGCGCTGCTGTGGCCGTCGCTGTTCCACCAGGGGCAGGCCCTGGCCAACGCCGGGCAGCGCAACGAGGCGGGCGAGGCCCTGCGCGGGATTCTGAAGCCGGCCCCCGGCCTGCCGTCCGTGCCGCTCGACCTGCGCGCCCGGACGGAGCTTCTGGTCCGCACCCAGCGGCTGCCCGTCTGATCCCGAACCCGCCCCCAGTCCAAGCCCCCCAGCCCGAGTTAAGGCGCCCCCATGCTCAGCACCCTGATCCGTCTGCCCCTGCGCCTGCGCTTCGTGCTCGCCTGGGCGATCGTGCAATGCAAGATGCTGGGGGGCTATCTCTCCTACGCCGCCGCGGCCTTCCGCAAGGAAAGCTACGTGTGCGAGCGGTGGGAGGGGCGGGGCGCGCTCGCCGGGGCGCGCCGTGTCGCGGTGTTCGTGCATTATGACCGGCAGGGCACCGTCCACGACTTCGTCTGGCACTATCTGCGCCAGCTCCAGTCGCTGGGCTTCGCCATCGTCTTCTCCAGCAACGCGCCGCGCCTCCTGGAAAGCCAGATCGAAGAGCTGCGCGACGTCTGCGCGCTGGTCATCCGGCGCGACAACGTCGGCTACGACTTCGGCGCCTACAAGGAGGGCATCGCCGCCATCCCGGAGCTGGGCGCGGTCGACACGCTGCTGCTTGCCAACGACAGCGTCTACGGCCCGCTGCACCATCTGGCCGGCCTGCTGGAGCGGATGGACCCGCGCGACGCCGACGTCTGGGGGGCGTCCGACAGCTGGGAGTTCTCCTTCCACCTGCAGAGCTATTTCCTGCTGTTCCACCGGGCGGCGATCGCCTCCCCGGCCTTCGCGGCTTTCTGGTCGCGGCTGCGCTACGTCCAGTCCAAGACCTGGATCGTGCGCAAGTACGAGATCGGGCTGACGCGCGCGCTGCGCCGCGCCGGCCTGCGCTGCCGCGCCGCCTTCCCCTACCGTCAGGCGGCGACCGCCCTGATCGAGGCGGTGGTGGAGCGCAACATCGCCGGCGACGGCATGGACCCGGTGCGCAAGAGCTTCATCCAGCAGGTGTTCCGCACCATCAACGCGGGCGTGCCGCTGAACGGGACGCACTTCTTCTGGGATTACCTGATCGCCCAGATGGACTTCCCCTTCCTCAAGCGCGACCTGCTGCAGAAGAACCCGGCGCGCATCCCGCTGCTGAACTACTGGGAGCGGGTGGTGAAACAGTCCTCCGACTACGACACCGACCTCATCCTGCGTCATCTGGAACTGTCGCTGAAAAACCGCAGCGTCTGAGGGGGCTCCCCGGTCCGGCGGAGCGCTTGCGGAGAGGAAAAGCGCCCGTCTGCACCGTGGGACGAAGAATTTTGCGCGTTGCCCCTTCCCGTTGCGCACGGTGCTGCCCTATGGTCGAACCGCACCGGTCGCCGTGCCGCAAACGAGATCACCGATGGAAGAGCCCCTGGTCAGCGTTGTCATACCGGTTTTCAACCGGGCTCACACGCTGCGCCGTGCCATCGAGAGCGTGCGCCTGCAGGACGTCGCCGACTGGGAGCTGATCGTGGTGGACGACGGGTCCGCCGACCAGAGCGAGGCCATCCCGCCCTCCTACGGCGATCCGCGGATCCGCCTGATCCGGCACGAGAAAAACCGGGGCGCCGCCGCCGCCCGGAACACCGGCGTGCAGGCGGCCCGCGGCCGCTACATCGCCTTCCTCGATTCCGACGACGAATGGCTGCCCGGCAAGCTCAGGGCGCAGCTCGACGCGCTGGAAGGGGTGCCGGACGCCCCGCACGCGCTGTGCACCGGCTTCGTCCTGCACCGCGAGGAGACCGGCCGCCGCAGCAAACGCCGGCCGCGTGCCGACGGAACCTGGTTCGAGACGATTCTCGACGGCTGCTACGTGTCGCCGGGCTCCACCCTCATGGTCCGGCGCGAGTGCTTCGCCGCCGTCGGCCCGCTCGACGAGACGCTGCCCCGGCTGGAGGATTGGGACTGGCTCCTGCGCTGCATGGAGCGCTTTTCCTTCGCCTGCCTGCCGGTGCTGGGGGCGGTGGTGCATGTCGGTCGCCCGGCGCGCTCGGCCCCGGTCGCCGTGGCGATCGACCGGCTGCACCGCCAGCACGCCGACCGCGTCCTGCGAGTCGCCGGGCCGGGGGGGCTGCGCCGCTTCCGGGCCAGCCTCGCCATCGAGCAGGCGGTGGCCGCCGTGCACGAGGACGCCCATGTGCAGGCGCTCAGCCACATCGGCCGGGCCTTCGCCCTGTCGCCCCTGCGCACCACCCGCTTCCTGGCCCGCTGCGCCGTGCGAGCTTTTTAACACCTCTCATACCGGCAAGGCGGCCCTCATGGCCTCGGCGACGCACCGCATGTCGTGGTCGCTGACCTCGAACAGCCCGAAGCGCAGCTGATAGCCCCAGTTCCGCGTGCCGCCGGTGAAGTCCAGCACGTCGAGGAGAGGCTTGATCGGCGCCTCCTCCGCCTTCAGCCAGTCCACGTCGCGCCGGAACGGCACGAAGCCGCCGCCCATGTCGAACTGGTAGGGCTCCCCCTCCCGTACGGTGCCGATGGCGCTGAAGATCTGGAGCTTCTCCGTGCTCCGATACACCTCCCAGGGCGAGTAGTAGGCGACGCGGTCGCCGGGGCGCAGGCGGCGCAGCGGCGCCGCCTTGCCGTGGCAAACCTGCATGAAGCCGCCGGCGCGGCCGAGCCTGACATGCTCGGCCGAGGCCACGGCGATCCAGCTGCGACCGCTCATCGGGCGTCCCTCCCTTGCGTTGGATCCGTTGCGTTGGCTCAGTGACCGTTCGGGGCGAAGACGCGCAGGCGGTGGCCATCCGGGTCCAGCGCGACGAAGGTGTGGCCGAAGTCCATGGCGGTGGGCTCCTGGGCGATGGGCAGGCCGCGGCCGCTCCAGTCGGCGTGGGTGGCGCGGACCGCGTCGGCGTCGGGGACGACGAAGGCGATCTCGCTGCTGGCCGGCATCACCGTGGCCTTGGGCTCCACCGTGTGGCGCGACCACAGGCCCAGCATCAGGCCGGATTCCATGGCGAACATCGCGAAGGTCGGCGAGGCCTCGACCGGCGGGCGGCCCAGCAGGTCGGTGTAGAAGGCGGCGCTCTTGGCGGGGCTGTCGACGTACAGCAGGACGAAATCGACGTTCAGCATGGTGGCGGTTCCCTTTGGTCCGGTGTCTGGTTGGTTCGGTGTCTGGCGGTGGGGCGCTTTCGTCGTCCCCGCCCGGTGAAACCGACCTTAGCTCCCTATGCTGTCAGTTTTTGTCAGCATGCTGCCACGGCTGGGGCAGGGCTGATACCGCTGAGCGAAAGTTCTGACGCATCCCGAACCGTCATGGCCGGGCTTGATGACCCCATAGGCGCTGACTTTAGCCGTTCGGAGCGGTCTTCCATGGGCGACCACCGTCCCATCCCGTCATCCCCGCGAAGGCGGGGATCCAGGAAACTTTGCGCATAAGTGGCTGAAAAGGCTGGATCCCCGCCTTCGCGGGGATGACGATGAAGATGTGACGGAAACTCGGCTCGGTCACACAGCGGTTAACTTGGGGCCTATGGGGTCAAACCCGGCCATGGCGATGAACAGAGAGCGGATGTGTCAGCGCTTCAGCGCGACGGAGCGACGGCACGCCTGGGGAAACGGGAAGCCCACCGACGTCACCGCCACCAACGTCAACGATGGGCCGACAGGCGATGGTAGAGGGCGAGCAGGCGGTCCACCGCCGCTGTCCAGGTGAAGTCGTACGCGCGACGCCGGCCGGCCTCGATGAGGCGGGCGCGCAGGGCCGCGTCGTCGAGCACCCGGTCCAGGGCCTCCGCCAGGGCGTCCGGGGTGGCGGGGTCGAAGTAGAGCGCGGCGTCGGCGGCGATCTCGGGGAAGCAGCTCCGGTCGCTCAGCACCGCCGGGCAGCCGTTGGCGAAGGCTTCCAGGATTGGCAGGCCGAAGCCTTCGTACAGGGACGGGAAGACGAAGGCCTCGGCGTGCGCGTAGGCCCAGGCGAGGTCGGCGGCGGACAACGTGTGCTGGTGCAGGCGGTCGGCGCAGCCGGCCTCCAGGAAGGGCCGGCGCTCCACCTCGCCCAGGGGGCCGCCGCCGCCGCAGACCAGATGCAGGCCGGGCCGCCGCTTCAGCAGGGCGGCGAGGGCGCCGGACACGCCCCCGAAATTCTTGTAGCCGTCGCGCCGGCCGACGATCAGCAGGTAGCGGTCGGGCAGCGCCACCCCCGCGGGGTGCCCCGGCACCCAGACCGCGTCCCGGGACAGGCCGTGGTGGACCACCTCCACGCGCGCCGGGTCGATCCCGTAGAGCCGCACCAGATCCGCCTTGGTGGTCTGCGACACCGCCACGATGGCCGAGGCCGCCGCGCACAGCGCCCGCTTGCCGGGGTGGATGTCCTCCGGCCGGGCGAAGGCGTGCGGCATCAGCTCCGGCGCCATGTCGTGGACGGTGACGACCATCGGCCGCCCGTGCAGCAGGTCCGGCAGGTCGGTGTCGTAGAAGGTCTGGTGGACGACGTCGAAGGCGCCCCGCCGCAGCGCCTGGCGCACCTGGGTGCGGTTGTGCCCCCGCAGCAGGGTGCGCTTGCCGGGGAAATGCAGCCCACCCAGGAAGTCGCGGACGTCCAGGTCGGGCTGGTCGATCAGGTGGGCGCTGACGACCCGGCGGAAGGGCAGCACCACCTGCACCCCCGGCCGCGCCCGCAGCGCCGTGATGATCTCGGCGAAGCAGCGCGAGATCCCGCCGTGGCGCTGGATGGAGAAGATGTGGTCGTCGAAGAGAACGCGCATGGCCCGCTCAGCGCCGCCACCGCACGCCCAGCCGGACCAGCACGCCCAGCGTGACCGTGCGCAGCCGCCAGAAGGGGCTGTTCTGCATGCTCGTCAGCTCGTTCTGCACCGCGCGCAGGTGCTGCTCGCTGCGCTGCAGGCGGCGGCGCAGCACCCAGGGGGAATCGCCGTCGTCCTCGGCGCCGACGCTCGCCGCGCCGGCGGCCTGCGTGGCCCGCAGCTCCTGCCAGACCGGCGACGGCGGGGCCAGGCGCCCGTCCTTCAGCTTCGCGGCGGTGTCCAGCAGATGCCCGGCCATCACGTCGGCCATGGCGTCGAAGGTGAAGCGGGCCGCCTGCTCCAGGCCGTGGCGGACCAGATCGGCGCGCCGGGCCGGGTCGCGCGCCTCGCCGATCGCCGCGACGAGCCCGGCCGCGTCGTCCTCGCCCACGAACAGGGCGGCGTCGCCGGCCACCTCGGTCAGGGACGAATTGGCGCAGGTGATGACCGGGCAGCCGCAGGCCATCGCCTCCACGACCGGCATGCCGAAGCCCTCGTAGCGCGACGGGTAGACCATCGCCTCCGCCCCGGCGTAGGCCAAGGTCAGTTCCTCGTCGGAGAGCGACAGCCGGACGGTCCTGACGTCGGGCGCCAGGGCGCGGAACATCGGCTCGATCTCCTTGGCGCCGCCGACGCAGAGCACGGTCAGGTCGCGGGTCGCGGCCTCGCCCAGCCCCAGCGCGCGGAACAGCAGCAGGCCGTTCTTGTAGCCCCGGTAGCCGCTGCGCTCCCCGACCATCAGCAGGTAGGGGCCGGTCAGGCCGTGCGCCTTGCGGAAGGCCGCGACTTCCGCCTCGCCGGGCTTGTGGAAGGCCTCGCCCACCCCGCAATAGGCCACCGCCGTGCTGCCCGCCGGGACTGAGGGGAACATCCGCTCCAGGTCGCGGGCGGAGTTCCTGGAAATCATCACATGCGCCGAGGCGTGCAGGATGGCCCGGTGCTTCTCCTTCCAGGACTCGTCGGTCAGCGGGAAGCCGAGCGCCTCCGGGATCATGTCGTAGCCCATGAACAGCGACGGCGTGGCGGTCGGCGTCGTGTAGTAGGTGGAGACGAACAGGTCCGCCCCTTCCTCCCGGCAGATCCGTTCCAGATACAGGCTGTCGGCTCCGGGCGCCGTCTTGTCGTGGGCGCGGATGGTGCGGGTGTGGATGCCGGGGATGCGCGGCGCCGTGCCGGTGCGGTCGAGCAGCACGACATGCTCCGCGAAGCCCGAGGCCACCCAGGCCTTCAGCACCGCCGTCCAGACCCGCGCGATGCCGGTGCCCAGATGCTGGTAGAAGACCCCGTCGACCAGAATTTTGGGCCGCACGGGGGCCAGCCTCGCGCGCTCCTCCGCCACCTCGGCGGGGCCGCGGAAGCGCCACTCGCCGTCCGGCTCCGGGACCGCGATGGGCACGATGCCGCGCGCCGCAGCGGTGTCCACCAGCGTCTCGTCGCTCACCCAGGGCAGGTGGTCGCGCAGCAGCGCCGACCCGGTCACCTCCTCCTGCAGGCGGCGCCAGTGGGCGCGGGCGTCCTTGTAGCCGTAGTAGGTTTCCTTGAAGGCGGCCTGCGCTTCGGTCGCGTAGGCGAAATGCTGGAAGACGACGCCGGCGTCCTCCATCTCGTCCTGCGTGAAGGGGTCGACCTGCGCGAGATCCTTGCCGGCGGCGTCCACCAGGGTGGGCGGCTCGTGGGCGGCCCAGGTCATGCCCGGCTCGAAGCGCCAGGTGCGCAGCCATTCCTGCCGCGGGTTCTGGGCGTAGTTGAAGCGCGTGCTGATCACCCGCTCCGGCCCGACGAAATAGTCGCACCAGTAATAGGCGGCGGTGCGCTGCGGGTTGGCCTGGAACAGGGCGTGGACGGTGCGGATCTGCTCGGCGGTCCACAGCTCGTCGGCGTCGACCTGCCAGAGCAGGCCGGGCGTGGCGATGTGCGGCAGGGGCGCGTTGACCATCTCGCGCTTGCCGTCCCAGAACGCGCCCAGCGGCTTGCGGTGCAGGGTGACGCGGTCGGGAAAGCGCGCCGCCAGCTCGTCCAGATAGGCCGAGGTGCCGTCGTTGCTGCGCCCCTGGTCGTGCACGCTGTCCAGAACCCGGCCGCCCGAGGCCAGGCTCCAGGCCGTGTCGTGCTTCAGCGCCGCCACGCCCTCCACGATGTGCCAGTGCCACTCGAAGGGAAGCTCGGCGAACACCCGCTCGTGATGGCGGATGAAGGGTTCCCCGTTCAGGACGATCGTGAAGAAGTGGATCGGCAGGTCCGTCCCGGAGGCCGCCGTTCGGCGAAACGCCGCCCAGACCCGATCGGTCCGGTCTTCGGCGAGCAGCTCCCAGCCGGGGTCGTCCAGCAGGCGCCGCCGCGCCAGCCAGCCGCTGCCGCTCCCCGCGCGCTCGGCGATCAGGACGACGGAAGCATCGTCGATCTGGTCGAGCGCGCGGAGGCCGGCGAAGCCGGTGTCCTCGATCAGCACCATCCCGAAGCCCCCGCGTTCCCGCCGGGGCTCCGGGCCGCCCTTGGACCCGCTTTCCCCGCCGCCGGAGCCCGGCTGCCGGATGTTCTGCTCAAGCTGCGCGAGGAGCGTCGCAAGCGGAGGGAGGTCCGGATCGTTGCGGAAGCGCAGCCAGCTCTCGGCCACCTCGTGCGCGCCCGGCAACGGGGGCGCGTCCGGGCCGGCGCCGGCGCGGATCAGCGCAGGCTTCAAGGGGTTGCGCGCAAGCCCGCGGACCAGCGCCTCCAGCAGGGGGCCGCCGCCGACGGACAGAACCTGGGTGACGGGTTCGGTGCTGGCCAGTCGCTCGACCAAAGCGGGGAAATCGAGGGCGTCGGACAGCGGGGACGGAGGCGTCGGCATGGACAATAGCTCGGAAGGGGGCTCGGAAGGGCGCTCGGAAGAGGCCGGGGGCATGGCTCAGGGTGAACCGGAGGCGGAACGATCCTTTGCCCGTCCGAGACGGCGAAGGCAATAGCCGGTTGCCTGGGCAAGGAAGCGGGCCGGCCAGCCGGGGTCCGCCGCGGCGCCGGCCAGGGTCAGCCGGGCGGCCTCTCCACCGCGGGCTCCGGTCACGGCGCGGGCGGCGGCGCGCCCGACCTCCAGGGCGTGCCACGCACGCGCCTCGCGGCGCAGCGCCGGCGGGCTTGCCGGATCGTTCATGACCCGGCGGGCAAGCCGCAGATGTTCGTCGAGCCATGGGACAGTGTGACGCATGCCTTCGACGATGGTCAGGGAACCGGCGTGCTGCCGGTAGGCGTACACCCGTTCCGGCATGGAAACGGTCTTCAGCCCGGCGGTCCAGGCGCGCAGCAGGAAGTCCCGGTCGCCGGCGTAGCGGTAGGCGGCGTCGTAGACGCCGACCCGGTCGTACAGGCTGCGCCGGAAGAAGCGGGCGTTGATCATCGGCACGCCCCGGCACAGGTCGAACGGGCGCAGCCGCTTCATCGCGGGATCGTCGTAGGCGCACAGCGTGCGCTCGCCGCCGTTGGAGTCGAGAGCGGTGACCAGGGCGCCGCCGCAGGCCGCGTCGGCGTCCGGCTCGCCGGCGAGCGCGCGGACCACGGCGTCCAGCGCTCCCGGCAGCAGGAGATCGTCGCTGTTGAGATGGCCGATGATCGGCCCGCGCGCGATGGCCAGCCCGCGGTTGATGGCATCGTACAGCCCGCTGTCCGGGTCGGTCAGCACGCGCAGGTGCGGGTAGCGGGCCAGCACCTCCAGCGTGCCGTCGGTCGAACCGCCGTCGACGACGATGTGTTCGACGGGCACGCCCTTCTGGGCCAGCACGCTGTCCACCGCGCCGGCGATGAGGCCGGCCCGGTTCAAGCAGGGCGTGATGATGGAGACGACCGGATCGGCTGCGGTTTCCATTGCGGCATCGGGCCGCAGGACCGGGCCCGACCCTCCAGAAATCCGCTGTTCAAGCATTCCCTTAACGCCTCACTCCCATCAAGGCCCGGTCCTCCGCGATTGGGGGAAGGTGCGGAATGGATCTGTAATCCGAAGCCAGTCTCGGTTCCACGGACATTGTCAAAGCACCGCGAGGCGCGAAAAACTTGTCCCATGACCGCCCCACAAGGGTGGATTTCACTGTAGCATGCCTACGCTAAAAGCTCTACACAGGGAGCAGATCCTCTTTCCAACGGTGCATTCGGCCGACCGCTATGACGAACGCTTCACAGAACGCCCGTATCCATCCCGTTATCCTGTCCGGTGGCGCCGGGGTCCGGCTTTGGCCGATGTCGCGGGAACAGTATCCCAAGCAGTTCCTGTCCCTGTGTTCAGAGCGTTCGATGTTGCAGGACACGGCGCGGCGGGTCGTCGATCCGGCGCATTTCGCCAAGCCGTTGATCATCTGCAACCAGGAGCACCGCTTCGTCATCGCCGAGCAGCTTCGTCAGGCCGGGATCGACGGCGCCCGGATCGTGCTGGAGCCGGTCGGCCGCAACACGGCCGCCGCCGCCGCCATCGCCGCCCTGACGGTCGCGCAGAGCGACCCCGACGGGCTGCTGCTGCTGCTGCCGGCCGACCATGTGATCCAGGACCAGGAGGCGTTCCTGGAGGCGGTGGCCATCGCTTCCAGCGCGGCGTCCGCCGGCCACCTCACCACCTTCGGCATCGTGCCCACCGCGCCGGAAACCGGCTACGGCTACATCCGCCGCGGCGATGCGATCGAGGGGCAGGACGGCGCCTTCCGTGTCGCCGCCTTCGTCGAGAAGCCGCCGCGCGAGCAGGCCGAGCGCTACCTCGCCGAAAAGAACTTCTTCTGGAACAGCGGCATGTTCCTGCTGCCGGTCCGCCAGTATCTGGCCGAGCTGGAGCGTTGGGAGCCGGCCGTTCTGGAAGCCTGCCGCGCCGCCCTCGCCAAGGGGCGGTCTGACCTCGACTTCTTCCGCCTGGACGAAGAGGCCTTCGCCGCCGCCCCCTCCACCTCCATCGACTACGCGGTGATGGAGCGCACGGACACGGCCGCGGTGGTGCCCTGCAGCATCGGCTGGACCGACGTCGGCGCCTGGTCGGCCCTGTGGGACATCGGCGAGAAGGACGGCGGGGACAACGTCTGCCACGGCGACGCCATCGCCTGGGACAGCAAGGGCTGCTACGCCCGCAGCGAGGACGGCGCGCTCGTCGCCCTGCTCGGCATGACCGACACGGTGGTGGTCGCCACCGAGGACGCCATCCTGGTCGCGGCGAAGGACCGCGCGCAGGACATCAAGCCGATGGTCGAGCACCTGAAGAAGCAGGGCCGCAACGAACCCCTGCTGCACCGCCGGGTCCACCGTCCCTGGGGCTTCTACCAGTCCCTGCACGCGGGCGACCGCTTCCAGGTGAAGCGTCTGACGGTCGCCCCCGGCGCCCGCCTGTCGCTGCAGATGCACTATCACCGGGCCGAACACTGGGTCGTGGTGAACGGCACCGCGCTGGTGACCCGCGGCGAGGAGCAGATCCTGCTGCGCGAGAACGAGTCCATCTACATCCCGCTCGGCACCGCGCACCGCCTGGAGAACCCGGGCAAGGTGCCGCTCAACCTGATCGAGGTGCAGTCGGGCTCCTATCTGGGCGAGGACGACATCGTCCGCATGGAGGATCGTTACGGCCGCTCCTGAGCCGGGCTTTCCAAGCGTGGGACGGGCCGCATCACGGGCGGCCCGCCTCCGTTCCATCGTCCCCGGGGCGTGAGGCCGGGTCGTGAACATCCCGTCATTCCACACACATCCCGAGGACCGGCCCCAGGACCAGCCGACCGGTCTCCGCCCGCACGCCCGGCCGTGCTGGCCCGCCTACTTCGACGCGCAGGTCTGGTTTACCTTCCTGCTGCGCGGTGACGTCCGGCAGCATGACGACACCGACGACGAGGAAACCCGCAAGCGGTTCCTGATGTGGTGGCTGTGCTTCGGCCGCAAGGAGCACGCGTGCGGCCCGGCGACGGCGGAGCAGAGGCGGGTCGCCTGGGAAACGGTTCCGTTCCCGGACTTGGCGGACGGGTCAGGGGCGGACGGGCCGGGCATCCCGAGGATCGTGCGCTACGCGCTGGATGTCCGCCGCGACGTGTTCGCCGCGGTCCGCGCCGACCAGCCGGGGGGGCCGAGCCGGGCCTTGGCCTGGCTTCTCCTGCACGGGCTGCGGGAGATGGGCATCGGCGACCTCGTGGACGACGGGATCCGCCGCTGGCTCGACGCGCCGGCCATGGCGGGCGGCCCCGCCGCGCCGCCGGTAACCAACCTGATGATGCTGATCCTCGCCTTCCGCGAGGATCTCCAGGCGCGCTTCGACCTGTCCACCGGGGACGGGCGCCGGGGGCTGGCCGATTGGATGCGCCACGCGGGCGCCGTCGAGGAGGATCTGGCCCCGCTGCTCGGTCCGGTTCCCATGGCGGCCGTCCAGCCGCCGGCCCCTTTATCACCGGCCCCTTTATCACCGGTCCGGGGCGGCTGCACGCTCGTCGGCTACGCCTATGGGGAACTGGGGGTCGGCGAGGACGTGCGGATGATGGCGTCGGCCCTGTCGGGCAACGGCGTTCCCTTCAACATCGTCGATTTCTCCCGCGGGACCGTGGCGCGCAAGCAGGACGCCTCGGCCGCGGCGCATGTGGCGGACGGCTTTCCCCACGCGGCCACGGTGTTCTGCCTGACCGGCTTCGACACCGCGCGCTTCCTGATGGAGAGGGGGTTCCGGACGACCGCGGGGCGTTGCGCGATCGGCTACTGGCCCTGGGAGCTGCCCCGCTGGCCGGACCCCTGGCGCTCCGCCTTCGGGCTGATCGACGAGCTGTGGGTGTCGTCGCGCTTCACCCAGGAGGCCTTCGCCCCCGTATCGCCGGTGCCGGTGCTGCACATGCCGATGGCGGTCGAACTGCCCCAGGTCGCCCCGGTGACGCGCCGGGACTTCGCCCTGCCCGAGGACCGCTTCCTGTTCCTCTATGTGTTCGACGCCAACTCCTACCTGGACCGCAAGAACCCCGCCGCCGCCGCCCGCGCGTTCCGGCGCGCCTTCCCCAACGGGAACGAGCCGGTCGGGCTGGTCTTCAAGGTCATGAACCCGCCGGCCGACAGCCCGGTCTGGCGGGAGTTCCTGGAGCACTGCGCCGGCGACCGTCGCATCCGCATCCTGGCCGAGACGCTGGACCGGCCCAGCGTCCTCGGCCTGATCCGGGCGTGCGACGCCTATGTGTCGCTCCACCGGTCCGAGGGGTTCGGACGGACGATCGCCGAGGCCATGCTGCTGGGCAAGCCGGTCGTCGCCACCGGATGGTCCGGCAGCAACGAACTGGTCCGCCCGGACACGGCCATCGCCGTGGCCGCGTCCCCCCGGCCGCTTGGCCCCGGCGAGTACCCGTGGGGGGAGGGCACCTACTGGGCCGAGCCGGACATCGACCACGCGGCCTGGGGCATGCGCGCCCTGGCCGGCGACGCCGCGCTGCGGGCGCGGCTGGCCGCAGCCGGGCAGGCGCATGTCCGCCTCAACCACAGCGCCACCGCCGTCGGCCGGCGCTACCGCGACCGGCTGGCGGCGCTCGGGCTGCTGTGAACGCCCCCGTTTCCTCTGCCCCCGTTCCCTCTGTCGACCGGACTCAGCCGGTGGCGGCCAGCTTGGCGAGCGCGGCGTCGCGTTCGGCGCGGGCGGTCTCCAGCGCGGCGAGCGCGGATGCCTGCACCTCCGACAGGAGGTCGGCGAGCGGGAACCCGTCCGCGCCGGCCACGCTCACCGGCTCCGCCGAGCCGATGAATTCGCCGACGATGGTGCCGTCGTCGCTCCGCGTCACATAACGGAACTGCGCGTGCGCGCCGGCAAGGTGGCCGTTGCGGTCCCAGCGCACCAGGAATTCGTAGGGGTGCTTGGTCGTCTGCATGGTGGTCGTCCTTGGATTGGGGATTGATGACGGGAGGTCAGGACACGGCCGAGCCGTCGGGCCAACGCCAGGCGGATCCGTCCGAAACGGCCAGCCGCCGGTTCGACGGCCCGTCCGAGACGAAGGCGAGGCGGCCGGCGGGGGAGGCGGTCGGCATGGTGGCGACGGTGTAGGAGCGCAGGCCCAGGTGCGACGCAGAGTCCACGATGGTCGTGGCGTCGTCGCGGTGCCGCAGCGATCCATCCGGGGCGATCCGCAGCCGGGGCGTGGAGGTGGAGATCCCCCCTTGCGCCGTGCGGAACACGATCTGCTGGCTGGAATAGGTGCCGTTGTAGATGTTCTCGACGAACACGCCGCTGTCGCCGCCCCCGTCCATGACCGTCAGGGCGACCGTGCCCACGTTTCCGGGCCGGTGCGGCCCCGTCAGCGCAGCCGTCATGCCAATCTTCAAGCTGGTGCCGGCCGGGACCGTGATCGGCGCCTTGGCGTCCAGCGCCGGTTGCAGCCCCGCGACATCGGCCGGCGTGTGGCCGTGGCCCTGGGCGGCGAGGCCCGACCGGATGGCCGATACGGTCGTTCGGACCGTGGCGGTCCCGTTGTCGACCGGGACGATCTCCGCCCCGGTCAGGGGGCCGGCGGCGGGCAGTTCATGAAGGGCGGTTTCGGACATGGGCGGGTCATCTCCGGATGAGGCGGTCGCCCGCGCGGGTGGCGAGGACATCGCCCGCGCGGGATTTGAGGAACGGCAGGGCTTGGCGGATGCCGGCCAGGAGCCGGCCGAGACCGGCCAGCATCACAGCATCTCCGACAGGTACAGTGTGCCGTCCGTACCGGCCCGGACGACCGCGACGGCCGTTCCGGGAACGACGCGGAAATACTCCGGCGCGCCCGCGGGCAGGTAATGGTCGCCGGCCGTGGCGACCGGCGCCGGCCCGAAGGCCAGGAAGCAGGCCGACGTGGCGACCACCCGGACCACGGTGGTCCCGGCGCGGAAGGGAAGGGACGCGTGCGACGCCGCGCCGATGGTCACGGCCTGCGGCGTTCCGGGAAGCAGGGCCTGGATGCGGTAGCCGAAATCGTCGATGGGAAGAACGGGCATGCTGGCGGTCTCCGGTCGTGGGGCGCCCGTCGGCGGCGTGTCCCGCCCCGAACGCAAAAAGCCCCGCGCGGCGGAAGCCACGCGGGGCGCAAAACTGGTGTTTATGGTTTGTTCTTATTCCGGCGCCGGCCGGCTGTCAAGGGCGATCTCGGGACGATCTGGGGAACGGTTACGCCGCGTCGGTCTCGCCCAGCGCTTGCCGCGGTGTTCATGCTGCCACGCTCAACCTTCAAGGCACCGGCAAAGTACCCCTATCGAAAAGCCGCTTCAGTAGGGGTAGGGCGGAAGGTTTACGGTGATGCCGGAGCGCAACTGCTCGGTCCTCATGCCCATCTCCCACTTTCAAAATGGGGCCAGAATCGCTGCACAGGCGCAGGCCGTAGCGGAAATGTTCCATCAGCTCGGCATGCGTATTCAGTACATAATAGCGGTTCAACCCGTCAAAATGGGCGAATAAATACCCCTTCGATAGCAGATTGCTTTCCAACTTACTACAGCTTTTCGAATTCGTTATGGGATCTGTGGTCGTGATGACAACGATCCACGGGCGTTTTTTGGATTTTGCCCAACCGTTCAATAGTGAGGGTTTGACGAGTTCCCCCCCAATCTTCAGCCAGTGAATTTCTTCTGTCGTAACCCGATTGAGAACGTGGTCCAGGGTAATCGACCGAACATCGTGGACGACGAAATTGTATCCTTCCCGGCGACGTGCCTCGGCGATGTCGGCGCGGACTGTGGACAACGTCTGATTGTCGACGATCTCGTAATAAGTTACGCCTTCAAAACTGTCCGAAATGGCGGCATGCAAGACTAGCTCGTCAGGGCGGCTCCTACGCAATATTTTTGCGTAATACGGGTTCATCTCTACATGAATTCCTCGCCATCCTTGTTCGTAGAAGGCTTTGCTTACCGAATCGTAACCGGGGTTACTTCCGCCAATGTCGATGTATGTGCCTTTCTTTACGCCATTCAGAGCACGCCACAACATAACATCTTCGAAATTCTGAGCATTGGAGGTAAAAGCCATGGTGCAGAGATTGTCGGGGTGAGCATTCTCATGGCAATGTGGGCTGACAAATCGGCATTCTTCAATACTCGTGTCGTTATCCTGAGAACCGCTGACCATGTCGCCCTTTGCACAGAACGTGATCGGCCGAACTCCAAACGCCGATGAGGCGGATTCCGCATGATTCGGAGACAAGCTTAGTTTTGGCAATGCCTTATTGGAATTAAATACTTCAATCAGGCGAGATGCAAAAGTATCTGTCGAGAATCGAGTGTGAGCATCATCAGCTATAGATGAGCGGAGATTGCACGAGACAAATCTCTGGAAGTACGCAGTCACAAGATCTGCACACAAATGAGGCTCAAGATAGATGGACAAAATAGCGCTGTTCTGCATCTGCATCATTGCAGTCATATTGGCGTTCTCAGAATAAATTACAACTCCATTGCCCAGCTGCAGATTTTCATAAGTCGGAAACCCATATGTTTCTGTGAAATAATTAAAGAAAAAAGTGTGATTCGCATACATTTTAAGTGTATCATGATAATTCATCCACCCTCCTTGATGAATGACCCTCAAAAACGGATTTTCTGAAACAACTTGACGGAATGCAGGATGATCTTCGCGGCAAAAAGTATGTATCTCGAATCCTCGGTTGCTCAACTCCTTGCAAACCGCCAATGCATGTCGATACAGCCTTGTCCTTATGTCGTCCTCGTTGGCCATGACATCAAGCAGTGTAGCATGCGGCTCATCCAAAAGAATCGTTTGGGAGCATGAAGAAGCCGGAGGCAACCATTCCCGGGCTGCACTGATTGGCACGACGATGTTATTCAATTCATTAAAGTCCCCCTTTTTTTGAAGGAAGAAACGCGTAGGATCGAAGTTGCTTCTTTCACGGTTATATCTATAACCATTGAAACCGCCGCGCAGCCAATCGGAATGGGGTTGTGCGATTCCATGGAAAAGCAAAATGGAACTACCGATCTCTTGAAGATCGATATTCTGAACCGGCAAGTGTTCGTAAAAATAGTCCCTGAGCACATAAATTGTGTTCGGCTTATAATCATCTATGCCTCCATATGTGATCATTCCAGAATCACATGACATTGCGGCATGGACAAATCTAAGGCCCATTATTGAGAGAAATGGACTCGGCAATTCATTTGTTCGATGAATGATTGCGCTTGGCGTATATTCATCGTTTACGAAAGTATCTGGAACAAAGAAATGAAGACGCTTCAGCAACGTTTCCTCCCTCCATGCTCGCGGAGCTTGGCACTAAAGCGGATTTCAATCCGCTTTGGACCGCGACGGCGGGCCCGGACGCCCATGCGTCCGAAGCCCGGCCTATCGCGGGAACTCTGTTCCCGCTGGCGGCAGGCGGGTGCCAGAGGCATCCGCTGAGAGCCGGCGAATGAGGCCATGTGAAACTAGAGCGAACGGAAGTTCGCTCTAAAGAAAACTCTGCTACAAAATCAAGTTGCCAGACAAGACCCACAACGGCGTGCCCGTCCCCCCCCGCGCGGCATCAGCCCCCGAAGGCGCTGAACAGGACCTCCGTCGGCAACAGGGCGGCGGGATGGCCGCCCTGGCGCGCGCGGTCGTAGATGGCCCGGAAGTTGGGAATGTACTTGTCGAGCTCGCCCAGGTGCTTCAGGCGGATGAGCAGCCGCGCTGGGGAGACGTAGGCGCTGTTCCCGACGCGGTCGTTCTCGAACAGCTCGCGCCACATCATCTCCACGAGCCACAGGCGGTTGGCGCGCCGGCGATCCACCTCCGCCGGGTCGCAGCCCGCCCGCTCCGCCAGATCCCAGCAGTTCGGGAGATGCTCCAACTCCAGCATCGCGCCGTAGTCGGCCCAGGAGACGTTCGAGTTGACGACGAGCGACGGCTCGCCGATCCAGTAGGCCGGCTCGTCCGCCATGTAATGCAGGACGTAGTAGGCCGTCGGGACGCAGGAGACCATGGTCGCGAAGGTGCGGCCGCTGGTGTCCTGGCAGTAGGACCGCAGCCCATGGTCCCGCCGGTAGACGTGCGAGTAGATCGCCGTGAAGAAGTTCTCGCACTTGGCCGCCAGCCGCTTGACCGGGGCGACCTCGTCCGGGCCGGGCGGTTCGAGCGTGTTGTACCCGTCGAGGAAACCCTGGAGATCGGTGATGGAGCCCGGGTTGGCCTCGGAGCTGTAGCCGTAGTTCATGTAGATGAGGCCGATGCCGGGACGCTCGTCCAGGATCCGGAAGATCCGGTCGATCGTGCCGGCGCGGGTGAGGTCGTCGTCGCCGAGGATCCAGATGTACTCGCCCCGCGCCCGCTGCGCGGTGACGGCGAGGTTGCCGAGCATGCCCACGTTCTTCGGGTTGCGGACATAGGTGAAGTCCGGGCGGTCCAGGTACGGCTTCACCACTTCCGGCGTGTTGTCGGGCGAGGTGTTGTCGACCACCAGCACCTCCAGGTCGGACCGCGGGGTGCCGATCTGCGCGAAGATGTTCTGCAGGTTCAGCGCCACCCAGCCGGCGCGCTTGTAGGTGCTGATGCAGATGGACAGTTTGGGCCGCCGCCGCAGGTTCGGCAACGCCGCGTAGATGTCGCGCCGCATCCGCCTTTCCGGCACGCACAGGGTTTCCACCAGCCGGTCGGTGGCCAGTTCGCCGGCGATGTCCTGCGCATACGCGTTCCAGGTGCGCACCGGCAGGGCGAGCGCCTCGTGGGCCAGGCAACCCCTCCAGTCCTGGTCCAGGAGCTTCAGGAGTTCCATCCTGAGCGCCGCCTTGTCCCGGAGGTCGGCGAACACGAGGCCCGGTGTGTGATCGGCCGCGCGGGCGCCGACGCCCAGGACGAGGCAGGGAATGCCCTGCCACAGGCTGTCGGCCACCGCCGGAGCCCGCACCCCGTCGTCGCTGAGCGAGATGACGATGTCCGCGTCCTCCCGGCAGCGCCCGGCGGCCCCGTCGTGATCATGGTCGAAGCGCAGTTCGAAGCCGGCGTGGCCCTTCAGCGCCTCGGCGAGCGCCGCATCCGGCGCCGGGCCGGACACGGTGAGCGCGATGCCGCCGGGAGCCTGCCGCGCCGCCTCGGCCACCGCCGTGGCCAGCGGGCTGAGGTGGGCGGCGTGTCCCGGCTCCACCACCGCGTGGATCCGGAACGCCCCGCGGGGGGATCGCCTGGGGGCGCCGGGCCGCAGCCGTTCCGGGATCTCGTTCGCCGAGGCCAGCGGCTTGAAGCGGTCCTCGGCGCAGAAGAGCTTGCCGCGCCAGGACAGCAGGAAGCGGTGGAAGGCGTCGAAAGCCTCGTTCGACGCGCAGAGCACCTTGTCGAAGCCGGCGATCCGCTCGAAATAGGGCCCGGCGTCCTGGCCGGCATTCTGGGAGGTGGCCCCGGCGTCGGTCAGGATCGCGGCGGTCCGCAGCCCATTGGCCTTCGCGAAGGCGGAGAGCCCCTCGGGCTTCGTTCCGCGCGTGCCCCCGGGGACGACCACCCAGCCCGGTGCCCCGGCCCCCTGCGGGTCGATCCATTCCGACCAGACGCCCGCTCCGCCCGCCAGCTCAAGGCGGGCGAGGTCGGCCGCGGCGGCGGGGACCAGCCGTCCGGCCTCGCCGTCCCCCTCACCGTCCCAGATGGCGGGAACGACGCCGATCCCCCGCGCCGCGAAGGCGTGGGCCAGACGCTGGGCGAACAGGGAGTCCGCGCGGCTCGGCGTCCTGGGGTCCAGGCAGAGATAGAGCGACGTCAGGCGCCTGGCGCTGTCGGACGCCTCGCTCAGCAGGCCGCGCAGGCGCCGGACGGCGCCCGGCCCGGCGGACCGCGCCTGGGATGGGCCTTCCCCGGCGAACGGGATGCGCCGGATCAGCGGCACCCGGTCGGCGCACTGGTGCTGCGTGAGGAAGCCGATCAGGTCGTTTTCGGCCATGGTCGATGCGGGCACGACGACATCGGCCAGAAGAAGGGCCTGCATGTACAGCTCGAACGCCGCCGCCTCTTCGCCGGCGCTGGACGGCCGCCGCAGGGGATCGGCATCGTGGAACAGGAAGGCCGTCCCGAGCCGAAGCCGCCGCGCCTCGATGATCAGGTCGGTTTCGAACAGGTAGGAGACGCTGGGCGTCACCCGCACCGTGCCCGGAACGAGCAGCCAGTCGCGTCCCCGGGTGAAGGGCGCGTCCAGGAGGACCGGCGGCTCGTCGCGGACGGAGTGGAGTTCCAGGTGGCGCAGGTCATGGGGCGCCCAGGACAGCCGGCTCAGCTCGTCCCGACGCAGGAGCACGAACTTCTTGAACTCGGGGCTCCAGCGGACGAAGCGGAGGATTTCCCCCTGATCGAGCAGCTCCTGCCCCAGGCCGAGGACGAAGTCGGACAGCGCGACCTGCGGCGAGTCCGAGGCCTCGACCAGGACGAAGATGCTGCGGCGGCTTTCCGTGTCCTTCAGCACGATCGGCAGAGCGGGCGGAGGCGGCGGTGCCGTGTCGGCCGGGGCTGGGGCTGGGGCTTCCGGCGTGGGAGCCGCCTCGGCCGGGGGCTCGGCCGGCGGGGCTTCCGGCGCGAGGTCGGTCACGGGAGCGGCCACGGGGGCGGCCACGGGGGGGACATGGGCGTCCCGCAGCGCCAGCAGGACGTCCGCTCCGGGAGGCCGGACGTCGGGGACCGTCTGGCGGGCCAGTCCCTCCGAGGAGAGGAACAGGTTGCCCACCAGTTCGAACTTTGACATGCCGCCGTCCAGCAGGGCCAGGTGATGGGCGAAGCCTTCCGGATCGGACATGCGGCCGAGGACGCCCCAATAGGCCCGATGGACGAAGGTCGCCCCCTCCAGGGTCGGAAGCTCGCCAAGGCCGGCCATCGGCCCGTGGACGGCGGCCTGGCGCGCCAGCCCTTCCTCGGACAGGAACAGGATGCCGATCATCTCGGCCTTCGAGCGGCCTTCCTTCAGTCGGGCCACATGATAGGCATAACCGTCCGGATCGGGCGCGCGGCCGAGGACGGCGCGGTAGGCCCGGTCGACGAAGGCGCTTCCGGAAAGCGACGGAAGCTCGCCCGTCGTGCCCGCGGCCGTCCCATGGTCCTGCAGATGGCGGGCCAGCCCTTCCGGGGAGAGGAACAGGCTGCCCACCAGCCCGGCCTTCGACATGCCGCCGTTCAGCAGGGCCAGGTGATGGGCCAGCCCCGCCGGATCGGGCGCGCGGCCGAGGACGGCGCGGTAGGCCCCGTCGACGAAGGCGTCCCCGTCCAGGGCCGCAAGCGTGTCGAGGCCGGCGATCGGTCCATGAACCGCCGCCTGTCGGGCCATCCCTTCCGGGGAGAGGAACAGGTTGCCCACCAGATCGGCCTTCGGCATGCCGCCGTCCAGCAGGGCCAGATGATGGGCCAGCCCCGCCGGATCGGGGATGCGGCCGAGGACGGCGCGGTAGGCCCCGTCGACGAAGGTGTCCCCCTCCAGCGCGGGGAGACTGTCCAGAATGCCCATAGCCGGCCAAACCTTGATCTTCTGACTCAGGATCCGGTCGATCCCGGCGAAGGTTTGCCATTCGCCGAAGTCGGCGTACAGCGAGATATGGGCGGCGACGCCCATTGCCAGGACGTCGGCGAACGAGACGTCCTCGACGCAGGTGCCTTTGCCGAGGAACTGCGGGAACGGGGAGGCGTGCGTGAAGACGACCGGCCGCTCCGTCGTCAAGGCGAGGCAGGCCAGGCTCTCAAGCTCCTCGGCCCGGCCCTGGTCGTGGTAGAAGACGGCCAGCGAGTCCGCCGCCAGCTCCTCGATGATACCGCTGGCGTCACCGGGCAGGGAGCGGACCGAGACGGCCACGGCGCGCGCCGGCCCGTCATGCATCCCGAGCGCGGCGAGGCGGGCTTCCAGCCCCGCCCGGGCCGCCTCGGGAGCCTCGACGAACACCTCGGCCTCGCCGACGTCGCGGCCGATCCTCTCCAGGACCTCGTCGAGGTTCGAATCCGGCGCCGCGAACCCGATCAGCCAGATGCGCGGCGGTCCGGGCCGCTTCGCCGCGCCGATCGTGAAATAGGGGATGATCGGGCGGCGCGGCAGGACGAAGACGTTCTCCTCCTCCCGGGTGGCCGGGCCGTCCCCCAGGCTCTCGTCGCGCAGGATAATTTTTGGTCCGGTGACGAAGGGCAGTGCCCGGGCCAGGGCGCCGGAATCCCCCCGGAAACCCGTCACGACCACGGCGGCCGGCCTGTAGCCGGTGTCCTGCGCCGCGAATTCGGCCAGCCCGTCCAGGCGGACCAGGCGGACGTCATAGATGCCCGAGCGTTCCAGGCAATCGACGAGCCGGGTCTCGTGGAAGAGGATGGACTCCCCGCTCGCGCGCTCGAAGGACAGGACGAGGATCGGGATCGGGCGGACCGACTGCTGCAGCGCCGTGCTCTGCTCCTCCCCGGCCAACGCGGCGACGCCGAAGGTGGCGAGCATGCGCTCGAACGTCCGCGTGAACGACGCGTAGGACCAATCCTGCTGCAGGCGGTGGACGGCCGGCGTGCTCGTCTCCAGCGCCTGGCGCAGGCTCATCACCGGATAGGGAGGGATGTATTTGTGGATGTGCCGGAAGGTGTCGTTGGTTCCGGTCAGCAACGGCCGGCCGGACAGGATGGCCTGGTCCGTGGTCGCCGACAGCCCGGCCTGGCGGCGTGTGTACAGGAAGCAGTTCAGGTCGCTTTCGGTGCACCATTCGAGCAGCTCGTCCGGCGACATGAAGTCGTAGCTGAAGCGGACGTCGATGCCGGGCTTGGCGATCCTCCGGCAGAGGTCGGCGAGATACTGCGGATAGGCCGTCCCGTGGATCCCGTCGAAGGAGGACGTGTACGTCCCCGGCGGGATGTTCACACGCACGACCGCCTCGTCGAACTCCCGGTTGACCAGCTCGACCAGAAGGGGAAAGCCCTTGCCGGGGGTGCCGAAGCCGAAGGAGCTGATGACCGGAACGCCATCCGTGTCCGTGGGGCGGAGCGGCGCGCCCGGCAGCGGACGGGGGAACGGGACGATCTTGCCCGTTGCGGGCGTGGACGGATCGAGCGCGATGTAGCCGTCGAACACGTCGATGGCCACGTGGCGGAGCGGATTTCCGGGCTCGACCTCAAGGAGAATGGAAAATTTGGTGCCCGGCAGCCTTCCAATGCTTTCGAGGTCGATGCGGGAGGCCATCGTGATGAAATGCCAGTTGAAGACCCAGAAGTCATAGCCCGTCGGCTCGCCGTCAGGCCTGCCGTCGAGTGGCTTGACGACCCCCTCCGACGCCAGGGCCGCGACATCGATCTTGTCGATGGGGAAATAATCCAATGTATAGAGAGGCGAATCCTTGATGCAGTCGTAGACCATACGACCGCTTTCATAAATGCTGCACTTCTCTTCGGCCGTGTTTACGAAGGCGCCCCGCAGGATTTTGTGATTTTTGTTTTCGCTGTTTCCCAGGGCGTCCATTCTCAGTACCTCCGCGGCGTCGGCGTGTTCGAGTGCACGATCGTATGAATTTATCTATAAAATAACGTAAATAGAAACAAAAGGCCGCTTGTCGTGACCGCGCAGAATTATCCCAGCCTGTGTTTCAGGGCGGCGATGGCGCGGGAGAGGGTTACGCCGACACAATCATGCTGGCAAGGGGCGAGTTTTGGGCGCGAAACATCCACTTTCCGTAAATGTATCGGGTGCGATATCTACTCTGCCTGGATCGTGTCCCAAGCCGTGGTGCAGGAATTGGGGCGCTCACCTGGTCTCCGGCGCGTCTGGCCGGTTGGATCAGGCGGCCACGGCGGGGAGGCTGACGAGGGGATCAATGGCGCCATGGGTCAAGGATCGGCTCCTGTGACGCCCAGACGGCCATTCGGCCAGACAGGCATTCGCTGGGCGCGCCTTCGCGGGGGGGCAGGCTCTTGCGCGGCTTGGGCGGGCGCGGCTCATCGGATCCAGAATGCGACAGGTTGCCGCGGGATTGTTCGTTGAGAGACGCCCAGCCTGTGATTTGCCGTCGTCGGCGATGCGGGTGTCGGCCTCGGCTCAATGCAAAAAATCACGCCTGGAAAGCAGGTGACGCGTTATGGTCAAAATGGAACAGCCGCCGCGTGTACTTCATGGGGTTGCGCTTCACGCCCCCGTCCGTGAGGCTGATGGATTTGCCGCTGCTTGAACGTCTGGGTGGGGCGGATCGCGTTTCGGATGCAAGAGGAACCATGGTTTTCGTCTCCTATGCCCAGAATTTTGAAGATGCCCTGCTGTGGCGTGCCCTGAAACACGTCGGTAAGGGCACATACATCGACATAGGAGCGTGGGACCCCAACTATGATTCCGTGAGCAAAGCCTTTTATGAGCAGGGCTGGCGCGGCATACATGTTGAACCGAACCCGCGATACGCGGACGTGATACGCCGCGAGCGTCCCGATGAACTCGTTCTGCAGGCTGCGGTCCTGGATCACTCCGAAAGCCTGACCTATTACGAAATCGTGGACAATCCGGGCATGTCCACGGTTAAGGCCGACATTGCCGAGGAGCGGCGCCGCCAGGGACACAACTTCGTTGTCCATGATGTTCCCTCGGTCACCCTGGATCATGTCCTGGGGCGGGCTGCGACCGACGAGATCCATTGGCTGAAGATCGATGTCGAAGGTGCCGAGGCCGCCGTTCTCAAAAGTTGGGTGAAGTCCAGGCGCCGCCCCTGGGTCGTCGTGATCGAGGCCATCGATCCTGTAACGCGGTCCGAAAATTACCGGGATTGGGAAAACCTCATTCTGTCGAAGGGGTATTCTTTTGTCTATTTTGACGCCCTGAACCGTTACTACGTGTCGAAGGCCCATCCGGAGTTGAAGGAATACTTCCGGTATGGGGTGTGTCTTTTTGATGAAGTCCAGACGTGCGAGAACAACTGGACGGCCGGCGCCATCGTGCAGCGGTACAAGGGCGAGCTGGAACAGGTACGGACGGAGGCTGCCGCTCGGGCCTTGGAGGCGGAGAATCGCTTCCTTGAGGAACGAGCCCGGTTCAAGGAAACCGAGACGGAACTGCGCGGCAGCCTCGATGGTGCGCAGGCCGCGCTGAACCACGTGCACCATGTGCTTGGAGAGGCGCGGCAGAAACGGGACGAGGCACAGGCCGCCCTTGAGGCCGCGCAAGGCACGCTCCAGGAAAGTCAGGAAGCCCTCGCCCAGGCGCAACGGGATCTCGCGGAGACGCGCGGGGAGCGGGACACCGCGCAGGCCGACCTGCGCAAGAGCCGGAGCGCACTCCAGGAGAGCCAGGAAGCCCTCGCCCAGGCGCAACGGGATCTCGCGCAGGCGCACCAGGAACGGGACACCGCACAGACTGCTCTTGAGGCCGCGCAAGGCCCGCTCCAGGAGAGCCGGGAAGCCTTCACCCAGGCGCAACGGGATCTCGCGGAGACGCGCGGGGAGCGGGACACCGCGCAAGCCGACCTGCGCAAGAGCCGGAGCGCACTCCAGGAGAGCCAGGAAGCCCTCGCCCAGGCGCAACGGGATCTCGCGGAGACGCGCCAGGAACGGGACACCGCACAGACTGCTCTTGAGGCCGCGCAAGGCCCGCTCCAGGAGAGCCAGGAAGCCCTTGCCCAGGCGCGGCGGGATCTCGCGGAGACGCGCGGGGAGCGGGACACCGCACAGGCCGACCTGCGCAAGAACCGGAGCACGCTCCAGGAGAGTCAGGAAGCCCTCGCCCAAGCGCGGCGGGATCTCGCGCAGGCGCGCCAGGAACGGGATGCGGCGCAGGCCGAACGCGCAACCATGCAAGGCGCGCTTCAGGAAAGCCGCAATGTGCTCACCCAGGTGCAGCGGGACCTCTTGCAGGAACGCGAGGCCGCGCAGGCCGAGCGGGCAACCGCGCAGCGCGCGCTTCAGGAGGGACAGGCCGCGCTGACCCAGGCGCAACGGGATCTCGCGCAGGCGCGGCAGGAACGCGACGCGGCACAGGCCGAACATGCGGCCACGCACCGGGCGCTCCAGGAAAGCCGGGATGCCCTGGCGCAGGCGCAAGGTGCTCTGACCCGGATGCAGCGGGAGCTTGCGCAGGCGTGCCAGGAACGGGACGCGGCGCAGGCCGAACGCACGGCCGCCCAGGCGGGGCTTCAGGAGAACCGGGATGCCCTGGCACAGGCGCAGCAGGAGCTTGCGCGGGCGTGCCAGGAGCGGGACGCGGCGCAGGTCGACCGCGCGACCGCGCACGCCGAGCTTCGCGAGAGCCGCCAGGCGCTGGAACCAACCCGGAATGCCCTGGCACGGGCACGCGCCTTGCTCGATATGGCGCGGCGCGAATTGGCCCAGCGGCGTCCCGGCGCGGCGGACCAGAACGGTTCGGGGCCGGACAGCCTTGCCTTCCTGTCCGCGTTGACGTGGCGTTTCGGCACTGCCGCGGACGGGCAGGACGGCCGTTCGCTTGCCCGGATCGAAATGCTGCGCGCCGTGGAGCAGCTCGGCGGAGTCGTCGTGCCGGAGGAGGCGCCCTTCGCCGCCGACGTGACTGTGGTGGCGGCGCTGCCCGCCACGCCGCCCGCCACGCCGCCCGACGTCCGGGAGACGCCGGCCCTCCTGCTGGAGCATGACTGGGCGGAGAGCGGCTTCCCGGCCGAGTGGATCGGCCGCGTCAACGAACGGCTGGGCGGCGTCGCCTGCGTTTCCAGGCACAGCCTGAAAGCCCTGCTCGACCAGGGACTTTCCATTCCCGCGGCGGTGGTCGGCATGGGTGTCGACCATTGGGAGGCCGTGGCGACCGCGCCGGGCATGGTTGCGCCGGGCAAGGGGGTTCGCTTCCTGCACGTCTCATCCGGCACGGCGGATTCCGGCCTCGACCTGCTGCTGGAGTCGTTCGGGTATGTGTTCAGCGACGAGGACGATGTGTCCCTGATCGTCGTGCACAACGGTCCGGATACCTCCGGGATCACGGCCCAGCTCGCCCAGCTTCGGGGCGGCAATCCGCATTATCCGGATGTCGTCGTGATCGGCACGGCCCTGGACGACGGCGAGCTGAAGGCGCTTTACGAGCAGTGCGACGTCTTCGTCGCTCCCATCCGCGGGCCGGGTTCCGGCCTGACGGTCGCGCAGGCCGTCCTGTCCGGCCTGCCGGTGATCGCGACCGCCTGGGGTGGCCATCTCGACTACTGCGACGGCACGAACGCCTGGCTCGTCGATTTCCGCTACCGCCGGGCACAACTCCCCGGCACGCCGGGGATGTCCGTTCTGGCCGAGCCCATCGCCGGCTCGCTGGACGATTGCCTGTGGAGCGCCTATCGGACTCCGCCGGCCGAGCGCCGGGAGAAGGCCGCCGCCGGTCGCCGCCGGCTCCTCGACCACTTCACCTGGAAGAACGCGGCGGCACGCCTGGCGTCGCTGGGGGACGCCGTGCGGGATGGAGCCCGGGATGGAGCCGCCGGCGGGCCGGGTCCGGTCCGGATGGCGTGGATCACGACCTGGAACGAGAAGTGCGGGATCGCCACCTATTCCGAGCATCTGCTCGCGGCCATCCCTTCGGAGGACGTCTACATCTTCGCGCCGCGCAAGGAGTCCCTGGTCCCCGACGGTCCCAACTGCCTCCGGAACTGGAACGTCGAGAAGGTCAGGAACGGCTTCGACCAGGTCCTGGACGATCTGTCCGCGCTGTCGATCAACGCCGTCGTCATTCAGTTCAACTACGGCTTCTTCAACCATTTCGAACTGGACGACTTCATCAAGGCCTGCGCGGACCGGGGCGTGGCGGTCTTCATCGACCTGCACTCGACCATCGATCCCTATGACGGGATGGACAACTTCCGCCTCTCGGACTTCATCGGCGGGCTGCGGAAGTGCCACCGGATCCTGGCGCACACCTTGGGGGACATGGAACGTCTCAAGGCGCTCGGGCTCGTGGACAACGTCCTCCTCTTCCCGCACGGCGCCATGAACAAGGTTCACCTTTCCGCGCTGCACACGCACAACACGCCGCCGCTCATCGCGGCCTTCGGCTTCTGCCTCCCCAACAAGGGTTTGGTGGAGCTTGTGGAAGCCATCGGGATCCTGAAGCAGCGGGGGACGGTCGTGCACGCGCGCATGCTCAACGCCGAGCATCCCGCCGGCGTGTCGGCGCAGGAGGTGCAGAAGGTCCGGGAGGCGATCGACCGCCTCGGCCTCGCCGCCGAGGTCGATTTCCGCACCGAGTTCCTGGCGGACGAGGTCTGCCTGCCGCTGCTGGCCGAAGCCGACCTCGTGGTCAACCCCTATCAGAAGACGAGCGAGTCCGCGAGCGGGTCCGTCCGCTACGGGCTGTCGGTCGGCCGCCCCGTCGCCGTGACGCCGCTGCCCTTCTTCGACGACCTGGGCGACGCGGTGTTCCGCCTCCCCGGCATCACGCCGGAGCTGATGGCCGACGGCATCGCCGAGGCCCTGGAGCACATCGAGCGGGGGACCGAGACCGCCAAGCGCGTCGAGGATACGGCCCGCGCCTGGATCGAGGCGCATGACTACGCCCGGCAGGGCCTGCGCCTTGCCCAGATGGCCCGCGCCTTCGCCCGGTCGCCGGTGTCGGCGCGCCCGGTCGCCGATGCGGGCCTGCTGTGCCCGGCCGGAACGTGAGCGGCGGGGATTGCGCATCGGGCGGGCGCGTCCCGCCCGATGCCTTTATCCTTGGCCTTTATCTTTTAGTCACCGCAGCGTCCGCAGGGTCTCGTCATCCGGGGCGAAGCGGGCGTTGTGGTGGCGGTCGCGGGTGATCCGCGCGCCCCAGCGCTCGGCGAAGCCGTGGTTTTCCAGGATGCGCTGCTCCCGGAATCCGGGATCCTCCATGATGTCGCGGAACGACACCGATTCCATGTGCAGCAGCACCGGGCGCGGCGTGAAGACGATGCGGTGTCCGGCCTCCCGCACGCGCAGGCACAGGTCCACGTCCTGCAGGTAGGTCGCCATCTGCGTGTCGAAGCCGTTGAGGTCCTCGAACACGGTGCGGCGGATCAGCAGCGCCGCGCCGGTCACGGCCGACACCTCCCGCGGCGCGCTCGCCGTGAACAGATAGTCCCCGTGCGGCAGGGAGGCGCAGCGCAGCGTGTGCCCGGCGATCCCGTGATAGCCGAGGAACATGCCGCAATGCTGGACCCGTTCGTCCGGGTAGAGCAGCAGCGGCCCGGCCACCGCCACCTCCGGGTTGGCGAGCGGAGCCCGCAGCGCCTCCAGCCAGTCGCCGGTGACCGGCACGATGTCGTCGTTGAGGAAGAGCAGGGTCTCCCCCTTCGCCCTCTGCGCCCCGAGGTTGGACTGGGCGGAGAAGTTGTAGGGGACGTCATGCCTGATGAGCGTGACTTTGGGGTGCTCCGCCAGGCGGGCGAGGTTGGTGCGCGCGACGGCGTTGGTCGTGTTGTTCGACACGATCACCACATCCTCGACCACGTCGCCCAGGGTGAGGATCTGGCGGACCAGCAGGTCCGTCAGGCGCCCCTTGTCCTTGGTGCTGATGACGATCGACACGCCCGTCTTCGCCGCGGTCGCCGGTTCGACGCCGGCGGGAAGGAAGACCGCCGGGGTTGAGGGGGCGATCGCGGTCAGGCGCTCTGCGCTGATCGACGCCGTCTGGTCCGGCACCTCGACGAGCGGCAGAGCGATGTGGGCCAGGGCGGCGTAGTCCCGCCGCACCGTCAGCTCGGTCATGATCCGCAGCGCGGCGGCGTGGCCGCCCGGCTGCCCGGTGGCCCGGACCGCCGCCGCCGCCAGCCGCGGCCGGGCGGCGAAGCGCGAGCGGAAATAGTCGCAGTTCAGCGCGTGCGTCAGGTCCACGCCCGGCAGCAGCAGCGGGTGCACGCTGTCTTCGTGGCGATAATACAGATCGAAGAGGATGAAGAGCGGTCCGTCCGCCGCCGTCCGTTCCAGCGCGTCGACCGCCGCCGCGTCGATGCGGTCGCCGGCACGCAGGAAGCCGATCAAATCCCCATCGCCGCAGGCGTCCAGCCGGGCGGCGAGCGCCTCGATCCCCGTGCAGACGGTGGTGCCGGCCGGCACGCCTCCGGCCGCGAGGGCGCCCGTCGGGTCGAAGACGATCCAGTCCGCCCGGCCTGCGGCGTTGCTGTCGGCGAGGGCCGCGAGCGACGCCGGCAGCCGCAGCGCCTCCTCCGCGTCGTCGGCGGCCAGGACCACATGCAGGCGGGGTGCCGCCCGCAAGGCGGTGCGCTTGCGGGCTTCCAGGCGGGCGGACGAGAAGGCGAGCGCCCTCCACCGGCCGAACTCCTCCTCGGCCAGGGCGAAGTCCCGGGACAGCGCGCGCATGCCCGCGGGGTCGCCGGGGTAGGCCGGCCGCCCCTCCGCCCGGCCATGGCGGAGATGGTGGATCAGCGGGTTGTCCCCGCTTGCGGCGGCGTCGGGATAAAGGTCGAGATACCAGCCGGTGCGGAAGCGCGGGGACGGATCGCGGCGTTCCCGCCAGCCATGCTCCCGGAAATGCCAGAGCGGATCGACCCCGGCCTCGCCGACGTCGGGGTAGCGTTCCAGATACCAGGCGGGATCGAAGAAGGCGTTGGGCGCGCGTCCCTCCGCGCGGCCCCAATGGACGTAATGGACGAACGGGTCGAGGCCGGACGCCCCAACGTCGCCATGGAACTCCTTGTACCAGGCCGGGTCGAACAGCGGGTGCGGGGTGGCGCCGCGCCGGCGGCCGACGTGCAGGTAATGGCCGAGCGGCGTCAGGCCCGACGCGGCGGCGTCGGGGTTGACCGCCATGTACCAGGGGGCGTCGAACAGCGGGCAGGGCTCGCAGCCCTGGGCGCCGCCCACCAGGGCGTAATGGACGAGCGGGTCGACGGGGGCGTTCGCGGCGTCGGGGCTGTGGGCCTTGTACCAGTCCGGCAGAAACAGCGGGTTGGGCGAGCGTCCCTCGCGCGCGCCGATCCTCAGGTAATGGCTCAGGGGGTCGCTGCCCGCCCCGGCCACGTCCGGATAGCGTTCCAGATACCACCCGGTGTCGAACAGCGGGTGGGGAAAGCGCCCCTCCGCGGCGCCGCGCGCCACAAAATGCAGGATGGGATTCAGGCCGGCCGCCGCCACCTCGGGATTCTGTTCGAGGTACCAGGAGGTGTCGAACAGCGGGTTGGGGTCCAGCCCGTTCCGCCAGCCAATTGCCAGGTAATGGGCGAGGGCGTCGTCCGCGCTGCCGAACGGGATGCCGGCCTGGGCCGAATAATAGAACGGATCAACCAGCGGGGACCCGGCCAGAAGGGACATCGGGAGAGCATGCAACGACACATGAGGCGCTGCGTCCTCTCCATGCCGCGGCGCGGACCATTCGGCAGGAAATCCCATGGAGCGTCTCCATTGTCTCGTGTCTGTTCGCCGCGGCGAGGGCTTCTTGGTCGGGCTGCCCCGGTCACCCGGTCACGGCACGGCGGAACACGCGCTTCGCGCGGTCGAGGGCGTCCTGCCCGACGTCCCCTTCGAAGCGGGCGTCGGGATAGAGCCCCTTGGCCTCCAGGAAGAGGTCCCAGTGGAGCGCGGACCACGGGCGCAGCTTGGCCGGGTCGACGCCCGCCTCGTCGGCGAGCGCGAGGATCTCCGGCATCATCGCGCCATGCCACCGCACGCGCCAATGGCGCCAGGAGTTGACGGCGTTGCCGACGATGCCGGTCTCGGCCATCCAGTAGGCCGGGGCCTCCGCGTAGGTGCCGACGATCATCCGCGTGGTCGGAACGCACTCGACCAGATTGCTGAAGGGCGCGCCGGTGAAGGGGAAGTTGAAGCAGGCCGCGGCGAGGTCGGTGCGGAAGACGATGGGGTAGATCGCGGTGAACAGGTTGTCGTGCTCCGCCGCCGCCCGGCGCACCGGGCACGGTCCCGACGGGCTCGCCTGGGGAGCCAGCAGCACGCGCTCGGCGATGCAGCCGGGAGCGCTGTCCGCCTCGCCGAACCGCTCGCGGTGGTAGACCCCGAAATTCAGGAACAGGAACGGCAGTTCCGGCTGTTCGCGCAGCCGTTCGAGCACGGCGGGGATCGCGCCGGGCGTGATGAAGTCGTCGTCGCCGATCATCCAGACGAAAGGGGTCGACACGGCCGCCGCGCAGACGCGCAGGTTGCCCAGCATGCCGACGTTGGCGCAGGTGCGCCGGATCTCGACCGGCCGGTCTCCGAACTCGTCCCTCAGCCGGTTCCAGGACTGGTCGGTGGAGGCGTTGTCGACGACCAGCAACCGCACCTCGTCCCGGTGGCCGGCCGCCAGATCCAGCAGCCAGCGGACATTCTCCCGCACGAACGGGTAGCGGTTGTAGGTCGAGACCGCGATGGTCAGGATCGGCCCGCGGTCTTGCCGGGTGGCCGCGTAGGCCGGCCGGCTTGCGGATCCCAGGGCGAGCAGCATCCGCTCCCGGTCGCGAACGTCCCGGCGCAGGGCCTTGCGGCGCATGAGGTCGAGCACGGCCTGCGCGCCCTGTTCCTCCAGGACGGCGCGGTCCGGTTGGCCGACCACGATCCCGGGCAGCATCCCGTCGAAGGACACCATGCTGGCCAACCCGATCAGCGCCTGGTCGAGCGCTCCGTTCGGGGCCAGGCAGGCGTCGGAGGAGAGGAGGGCGGCCGCCGCGTCCGGCGGCCAGCCGAGAATCGGGCCGACCATGTCCGAGCGGAAGAGGAAAACCCGGGTCCAGTCCTCCGGAAGCTCTGGCAGGCCGGTGGCGGGCGCCATGGCGTCCATGGCGCAAATCTGCACCGTGCCCGAGGACAGCGGCAGGTCCGCCACCCTCGGCGGGCGGGCCGGTTCGGTGTTGCTGAGATCGCGGGCGGCGAGATCCCGCAGGGCCGTCCGCAAAGCCGCCCTGTCCCGCCGGCGGGCGATCCGGGGATCGCGCGTGGAGGTGAGCAGGACGAGTTCACGCGCGTAGTCCGCCCAGGTCCGGAAGGCGCGGCCCCGTATCCCGTCGTCGAGACGCGCCCTGAGGGCGGGATCGGTGGCCATGCGTTCGAGCGCCCGCGTCAAGGCGAGCTGGTCATTGACGTCGACGGCGAGGCAGCCACCCCCCTCGGCGATCTCCATCATGGAGCCGAAGTTGGCGCAGACGGCCGGAACGCCCCGCGCCAGGCTCTCGCAGATCGGCAGGCCGAACCCTTCGTCGTTGGAAGCGAACACCGAGAAGGCCGCGCGGCGGTAAAGCTCCTCGATCTCCGCATCGGACAGGTAGCCATGGTAGTCGACCGCCGGATCGCCGTCGGTGAGCGACCGGAAGCTGTCCGCGACGGCCGGGTGCAGGGCGCCGACCAGGACCAGCTTCCAGCCGCGCAACGGGCCGTCCTTCAGGGCCTTGAATGCCTGGACGAGCTGCACCTGCCGCTTGCGCGGCTCGACCGTGCCGACCGACAGGATCAGCTTGTCCGGCTGGCGCGCCGGGGCTGCGGCGGGGTGGGGATGTCCGTCGTCGCGGTCCGGCAGCGGCAGGGGGACGATCCGGGACGGCATGGAGGCCGCCGCGACCGCCGCGGCACCCGCAAGCTCCGTGTAGTGGTCGAGAAGGACGCCGGCGGAGTAGCGCGAGATCGGCAGGATCAGGTCGCTCTGGGCCAGGCGGTTGACGTAGACGGTGTGGGGATCGCGCTGGGACGCGTAGTCGCGGTTGGTGATCGGGATCAGGTCGTAGAAAACGGCGGCGACCGGGATCCCGTACTCGCGGCACTGGGCCACGACGCGGGCGTGCACGTCGTTGCCGTTCGGAAAATGATAGGCGATTTCCGGCTGGATGAGCCAGACCGGCTCGTCGGCGGGAAGCGTGTCGCCGAACCGGTGGTGCACACGGTGCGCGAAGCGGTTGATCCTCACGCCGGGCGGCAGGGTCTCGGACCCGAACAGGCGCTTCAGGTCGGTGCGGCCGGCGTAGCGGAGCTGGTTGGCGCCGGCGTCCCAGGTCACGAAATCGACGTCGGCGATCCGGGCGAGTTCCCGCGCCAGATTGACGACGACGCGCTGCACGCCGGAACGGCTTTCGGCGTCGATCGTGTGCCCGACGAAGTAAAGGAACTTCCGAACCGTGTCCTGCACCGTGTCATCCGCCCTGAAAAGACGCGCTCCTTTCTGCGTTCCCGCTCAAGGATTCACGTCGCTGCGGCCAGTTCGGCCTTGATCAGCCGCTCGACGATCTGCGGCAGCAGGGTCTTGGCCTTCCAGCCCAGGCGGGCCTGGGCCTTGGCCGGGTTTCCGACGCTGCAGTGAATGTCCATGGGCCGCTGGTGGGCCGTCCCCTGGACCACATGCTCCCGCCAGTCCAGCCCGAAATGCGCGAAGGCCAGATTCACGAACTCCTCGAGCGCGTGCATCTGCCCCGTCGCGATCACGAAGTCGTCCGGCTGGTCCTGCTGCAGCATCCGCCACATCGCGTCCACATATTCCGGCGCCCAGCCCCAGTCCCGGGCCACCGCCAGATTGCCCAGTTCCAGCGTCTTCTGCCGTCCCTGGGCCACCGCGATCGCCCCGCGGATGATCTTGCGCGTCACGAAGCGTGCCGGCCGCAACGGCGATTCATGGTTGAACAGGATGCCGGAGCACGCGTACAGGCCATAGGCCTGGCGGTAGTTGGCGACCATCCAATGGGCCGCCGACTTCGCCACGCCATAAGGGCTGCAGGGCCGGAACGCCGTCATCTCGCTGGCAGGCCCGTCCAGCGTGTTGCCGAAGCTCTCGCTGGACGAGGCGTGATAGAAGCGCGCCGCGATTCCCAGGAAGCGGATCGCCTCCAGGATGTTCAGCGTCCCGGTCAGGATGCTGTCGAGCGTCTCCACGGGCTGCTCGAACGACAACCCCACCGCGGACTGGGCGGAGAGGTTGTAGATCTCGTCGGGGCCCACGGCCTTGATCACCGGCATGATGCTGCGGAAATCGTGCAGCGCCGCCGAATGAACCTGCACGTGGTCGCGCACCCCCAGGATTTCCAGGTTGCGGAACGTCGCCATCTCGCAATCGCGCGACGTTCCGTGCACGGTGTAGCCGCGCTCCAGCAGGAACTGCGCCAGATAGGCGCCGTCCTGCCCGGAGATGCCGAAAATCAGTGCCGTTCCGGCCATGGTCGGCCCCGCCGCGCCTCAGCGCGTCACCGCTGTTCCCGCTCCAGCCGGGCGAGGTCGCTCGCCACCATCTCGCGCACCAGTTCGGGGAAGGCCGTGGTGTGCGTCCAGCCCAGCTTGGCGCGCGCCTTCGACGGGTCGCCGAGCAGCAGGTCGACCTCGGTCGGACGGAAGTAGCGCGGATCCACCGCGACCAGCACCTCGCCGGTCGCCGTGTCGACGCCGGTTTCCTCGACGCCCGAGCCGCGCCATTCGATGGTCCGGCCGACGCAGCCGAAGGCCAGCTCCACGAACTCGCGGATCGGGTGGGTTTCGCCGGTGGCCAGCACGTAGTCGTCGGCGGTCGGCTGCTGCAGGATGCGCCACATGCCTTCGACGTAGTCGCGGGCGTGACCCCAGTCGCGCTTGGCGTCCAGGTTGCCCAGATACAGGGTCTTCTGCCGGCCGAGCTGGATCGCCGCCACCGCGCGGGTGATCTTGCGGGTCACGAAGGTCTCGCCGCGGGTCGGGCCTTCATGGTTGAACAGGATGCCGTTGGAGGCGTGCATGCCGTAGGCTTCGCGGTAGTTCACCGTGATCCAGTAGGCGTACAGCTTGGCCGCCGCGTAGGGGCTGCGCGGGTAGAAGGGGGTCGTCTCCTTCTGCGGCGTCTCCTGCACCAGGCCGTACAGCTCCGAGGTCGAGGCCTGATAGAAGCGCGTCTTCTTTTCCATGCCCAGGATGCGGATGGCTTCCAGGAGGCGCAGCGTGCCGAGCCCGTCGGAGTTCGCCGTGTATTCCGGCGTCTCGAAGCTCACCTGCACATGGCTCTGGGCCGCCAGATTGTAGATTTCGTCCGGCTGGGTTTCCTGGACGATGCGGATCAGGTTGGTCGCGTCGGTCAGGTCACCGTAGTGCATCCGGAAGCGGACGCCCTCTTCGTGCACGTCGTGGTACAGGTGTTCCACACGCTCCGTGTTGAAGGACGACGAGCGCCGCTTCACGCCGTGAACCGTGTAGCCCTTCGCCAGCAGCAGTTCCGCCAGATAGGCGCCGTCCTGTCCCGTGACACCGGTAATCAAAGCAATCTTGCTCAACGCTCGCTCCTGTTTCTCAAAACCGCAGGTCCGCATCCGTTCCGGACAGCATGGCACCAATCTGGATGGCCGCGCGAAGCTACGTCTTTCGCGCTAGTCGCGTCAACAAAACGGTGGCGCACCATGGGACTGGTTGCCGTGCCAGGGAATTCAGGCACTCCCGCCTCGTCAATACATGCTCATGATGCGCAGCGACTCTTTGTCACCCAAGTCTGGTTACCAAAGCGTTGTCTTGGAAACGCCGGCCTGGGACCAGGGCCTGGGACCGGGGCTTGGGACCCGGGCTTGGGACCCGGGCCGGGCGGCGGGTGCGAAAATCGGGAGGACGGGGCTGTCAAGACGCCCGCTATCGCGGTATAGAAGCGGCCTGCCCGGCTTGTTTCGGAGTTTGGATGCCGCCGTCCCTGGCCCCGCTGTCGCACCGTCACAGCTCTTCCGCGCTGCGCGTCAGGGGTGCGTGCCCCAAAAACATGTGATGACCGTCGAAAACATCCTCAGCCCGCCCCTCCGCCGGGAGAGCGCGCGCGTCTATGATTCCGGCGACCGCAGCGACGTGGCCCAGGCTCTCGACGACCTCGTGGAGGGCGTTCGGCGTTGGCGGCTGTGGAGCCGGCTCGGCTGGCACGACATCCGCAAGCGGTACCGGCGGTCCGTGCTCGGGCCCTTCTGGCTGACGCTCAGCATGGCCGTCATGGTGGCGAGCCTGGGGCTGATCTACGGGACCCTGTTCCGGCTGGATCTGGAAGGCTATCTGCCCTTCCTCGCCGTCGGGCTGGCCACCTGGACCTTCGTCGCCTCCTTCCTGAACGAAGGCTGCATCAGCTTCATCGAACTGGAACCGCTCATCAAGAACGTGCGCATCCCGATGTCGGTGCATGTGCTGCGCGTCCTGTGGCGCAACCTGATCATCTACGCCCACAACATCGTCATCTTCGCCGTGGTGGCGCTGATCTTCGGAGTCCGGCCGGGGGCCGGGGGGCTGCTGGCCCCGTTGGGGCTGCTGCTGATGGTGGCGAACGCCGGCTGGATCATGCTGCTGCTGGGCATGATCTGCACGCGCTTCCGCGACGTGCCGCCGATCATCGGCAGCCTGATCCAGCTTCTGTTCTTCGTGACCCCGGTCATGTGGAAGCCGGAGCTGCTGGGCGACCGGCGCTACCTGATGGTGCTCAACCCCTTCCATCACCTGATCGAGGTCATCCGGGCGCCTCTGCTCGGCCAGGTCCCCGGCTGGGAGAACTGGGCGGCCGGCCTGCTGTTCGCCGTGGCCGGCTGGGCGGTCACCTTCGCCTGCTTCGCCCGCTTCCGCAAACGCATCGCCTACTGGCTCTAGATGGCTTCGATCCACCTCAACGACGTCTCGGTCGATTTCGTCCTCTACCAGGGAAGCGCGCGTTCCCTGAAGAAGACGCTGCTGCGCACCTCCACCAGCGGCCGGCTGAAGCACGACGCGCACCATCGGGTCACCGTCAAGGCCCTGAACGGCCTCTCGCTGCGGCTGGAGCATGGCGACCGGGTCGGCCTGGTCGGGGGCAACGGCGCCGGCAAGACGACGCTGCTGCGCGTGCTGGCCGGCGTGTACGAGCCGACCGCCGGGCGGATCCGCGTCGAAGGGCGGATCACGCCCCTGTTCGATCTCGGGCTCGGGCTCGACGTCGACGCCTCCGGCTACGACAACATCCGGATGCGGGCCGCCTATTTCGGCATCGACGACGACGAGATCGAGCGCAAGATGGAGGACATCGCGGCCTTCACTGAGCTTGGCGACTATCTCGACCTGCCGGTCCGCACCTATTCGGCGGGCATGACGCTGCGGCTGGCCTTCGCCGCGGCGACCGCCGTCGATCCGGAAATCCTGCTGATGGACGAATGGATCGCCGTCAGCGATGCCCAGTTCCTGGAAAAGGCACAGCGGCGCGCTGAAGGTTTTGTGGACCGTTCCAGCATCATGGTGGTTGCCTCCCATGTGGAAACGGTGCTGAAAAGGCTGTGCAACAAGGCCCTCTGGCTCGACCGCGGCACGGTCCGCCTCATCGGACCGGTTGACGAGGTGCTGGAAGCATACCACAACCATACAGCCGGCGCCTAATTCGATAGGATAGCCGGCAGCCGGTTCCGGTCTTGCGGAAGCGGGAGGAAGGCACGCCGGGCTTGCACCCGGATGCCGTGATACGGAGAGCAGAGAGCGGATGACGACGGATACCCCATTCTCCCTGGAAGGCAAGCGCGTCTGGGTCGCCGGCCATCGCGGCATGGCCGGTTCGGCCATCGTCCGCCGGCTTGAGCGGGAGCGGTGCGAAATCCTGACCGTGGGCCGCGAAAGCGTCGATCTGTGCCGGCAGGCCGAGGTGGAAGACTGGATGGCCGAAGCCCGGCCGGACGTCGTGTTCCTCGCCGCCGCCGTCGTCGGCGGCATCCACGCCAACAACAGCCGCCCGGCCGAGTTCATCTACAGCAATCTGGCGATCGAGACGAACGTCATCCACACCGCCTACAAGGTGGGGGTGCGCAAGCTCGTCTTCCTGGGCTCCTCCTGCATCTATCCGCGCATGGCCGAGCAGCCGATCCGCGAGGACGCGCTGCTCACCGGCCCGCTGGAGCCGACCAACGAATGGTACGCGGTCGCCAAGATCGCGGGTATCCGGACCTGCCAGGCCTACCGCCGCCAGTACGGCTGCGACTTCATCTCGGCGATGCCGACCAACCTCTACGGCTACGGCGACAACTTCGACGTCCAGCAGGGGCACGTCGCCGCCGCCCTGATGGTCAAGATCCACCGCGCCAAGACGGAAGGGGCCGACAGCGTCGAGCTGTGGGGCGACGGCACCCCGCTGCGCGAGTTCCTGTTCGTGGAGGACCTCGCCGACGGTCTGGTCTTCCTGGCCAAGAGCTATTCCGGCGAACCGCACGTCAACCTGGGCTCCGGCCAGGAAATTTCGATCCGCGGCCTTGCCGAACTGCTGGCCGGCGTGATCGGCTACCGGGGCAGCTTCCGCTTCGACACCTCCAAGCCGAACGGGACGCCGCGCAAGATCATGGACAACGGCCGGATCGCCGCCATGGGCTGGACCGCCCCGACCTCGCTGCGCGAGGGGTTCGAGCGCACCTACCGCTGGTACGTGGAGAACCTGGAGACCGGCGCCCTGCGCGGCCTGTCCGCCGGGCGCTGAACGAAGCGCCCGCGGAACCGGCGGTCCGCGCCGGGGATCAGCCGGGCGTCAGGACCCGGCCGGCCCGGCGCAGGGTCCGGCGCAGCCGGTCCCGGCCCCGGCGGGCCAGGTCGCGCAGGCTGAGGTCCAGCCAGGCCGGCTGCGGCCCGTCGTCGGTTTCGCTGAGGCGCCGCTTCAGCTCGGCGTTCTCCATGCGGACCGCCAGGAAGCTTTCCTGGAACAGCTCGATGCGCCGGCGCAGCCACGCTTCCGACTGGTAGAGCGGAAGCGCGTTCTGGATGGCGTAGACTTCCGGCTGGCCCTTGGCGAGGTTGCTGGAACTGCCGCCCAGCCCGAAGGACGCCACGGTCACCGGCATGTGGAGCAGCGTCGTCGCCTCGTCCGCGATGGACTTGAGGAACCAGTCGTAGTCGGCGTGGATGCGCCAGCGGGTGTCGAAAGGACCGGTGCGGTCGAACACGGCGCGGCGCGCGAAGGTCCCCTGGTGCGGCAGGCAGCCGCAGACCATCGTCTCCGCCGCCTTGTCCGGGTCCTGCGGGACATGGATGATCGTCTGCCCGTCCGGGAAGCGCACCTCGATGTCGCCGTAGAAGACGTCCCCCTCCGGGTGGCGCTCGATGAAGCGCACCGCCGCCGCGACCGCGCCGTCGTCGTAGAACCAGTCGTCGGCGTTGAGGAAATGGACCACGTCGCCGGTCGCCCGGGCGAGCCCCTTGTTCATCGCGTCGTAGATGCCGCCGTCCGGCTCCGACACCAGCACGGCCAGACGGTCGCGGTGGCGCTCCAGCAGCTCCAGCGTTCCGTCGGTGGACGCCCCGTCGATGACGATGTGCTCGATGTCCCCATGCGTCTGGCGCGCGACGCTGTCCAGGGTGCGGCCGATGACCGCCTGCGCGTTCCGGCAGACCGTGATGACGGAGACCTTCATGCTCTTGCCTCGGGCGGGTGTGTTCCAAATCCGGCGGGCCGGAGGAAACCATTCAGGTTCGATGGATAAACTTGTATCCAATGGAGTGGCTACAGTACAGTCCCGCTGCCGGAAGAAGCCACCGAAAAGCAGGCGTCCGTTGCCCCGCGAAAGCGTCGCCAGCACAGCGAATACCTCCTTCGCTGCTGTGTGAACAAGCAGTCACGGGTGCGAATGTGACCATTCTGATTCGTATGGATTGCATCTTCCGGTCGGCTTGTATCCGATGGATCGGCTACGGTACAGTGCCACAGCCGGAAGACGCTACCGGGACACAGGGGTCAGATGCACAGCGAAACTGCCACCAACTCGCAGGTCGCCTCTCCGGAGGCTGCTCGGACCACCAGCCTCGATGCACTGGCCGTCGTCGCCCGCCACCACGGCCTGCATCTTTCGGTTGAACAGATTCGCCGCGATTACGGGATCGAATCCGGCGAGCCGCCCACCCGGCTGCTCCTGAAGATCGCCGAGGACAAGGGCCTGACGGCCCGCTCGGCGCAGCTCCGCTGGAAGCATCTGGCGCGGCTGGGCAAGGCCCTGCCGCTTCTGCTGCGCCTGCGCGACGGACGGACCATGGTGCTGGTCGCCTTCCGCGAGGATGGCGGCGCGCCGGCGGCGATGCTTCAGGATCCGTTGAGCCCGGATCAGGCCTGCGTCGCCGTGGACGAGCTGCGGCTCGCCTCCGTCTGGGACGGCGAGGCGATCTTCCTCAAGCGGCGCTACCGCCTCAACGACGAGGAGCGGCCGTTCGGCTTCGCCTGGCTGCTCGGGCAGATCCTGCGCGAGAAGCGGATTTTCCGCGACGTCGGCATCTCCGCCCTCGTTCTCAGCGTGTTCGCGCTGGTCCCGGCGCTCGTCTTCATGGTGATCCTGGACCGCGTGCTGGTTCACCAGCGGCTGTCCACGCTGTACGTGCTGCTGGTGGTGATCGGCTTCCTGCTGGTGTTCGACACCGCCTTCGGCTTCCTGCGCCGCTATCTGGTGGCGATCGGCACGGCCAAGGTGGACGCGCGCATCAGCACCTACATCTTCGACCGGATGATCGGGCTGCCCATCGACTTCTTCGAGCGCACGCCGACCGGCGTCATCGCGCACAAGCTGGGCGAGGTCTGGCGCATCCGCAACTTCCTGACCGGGCAGCTGTTCGGCACGCTGCTGGACAGCATGACGCTGGTGGTGCTGATCCCGGCGATGTTCGTGATGAGCGCGCCGCTGACCTTCCTGGTGCTGGGCGTGGCCGCGCTGATGTTCCTGGTCGTGGTCCTCTACATCGGGCCGCTGGCGCGCGCCTACGGCAAGGTCGTCGTGGCGGAGCAGCGCAAGGGCTCCTTCATGATCGAGGTGCTGCACGGCATGCGCACGGTCAAGTCGCTGGCGCTCGAAGGGCGCAAGCGGATGGACTGGGACGTGCGGGTGGCCGAGGCCGTGCGCGCCAACACCGACATGCAGATGCTCGCCAACCAGCCGCAGACCATCCTGCAGCCGCTGGAAAAGGCGATCTACGCCGGCACGCTGGCCGTCGGCGCCTATCTCGCCATCGGCGAAGGGGCCTCCGTCTACAGCGGCACGCTGGTCGCCTTCAGCATGATCGCCAGCCGCGCGACGCAGCCCTTCGTCCAGATCGCCAGCCTGATGCAGCAGTTCCAGGAGGCCCGCGGCGCCGTCGCCCAGGTGGCGTCGGTGGTCAACCAGGCGCAGGAGCAGGGGCTGGGACGCCAGGGCGTGCGCCCGACGATCAAGGGCGAGATCGTCTTCTCCGACGTCCGCTTCCGCTACCCCGGCGCGCAGAACCCGGCGCTCGACGACATCTCCTTCGGGATCGAGGCGGGCAACGTCATCGGCATCATGGGCCGGTCGGGCTCGGGCAAGACCACGGTCACGCGCCTGCTGCAGGGCCTGCACCAGAATTACGACGGCCTGATCAAGATCGACGGCGTCGACCTGCGCGAGATCGACCTCAACCACCTGCGCTCCAACCTGGGCGTGGTGCTTCAGGACAACTTCCTGTTCAACGGCACGATCCGCGAGAACATCATGGCGGCCAACCGCAGCGCCTCCCTGGAGGAGGTGATGCGCGCGGCCCGGCTTGCCGGCGCGGAGGAGTTCATCGAGCGCCTGCCGCGCGGCTACGAGACGGTGATCGAGGAAGGCTCCGCCAACCTGTCGGGCGGCCAGCGTCAGCGCCTCGCCATCGCCCGCGCGCTGCTCGTCGACCCCTCCGTCCTGATCCTGGACGAGGCGACCAGCGCGCTCGACCCCGACAGCGAGGCGATCATCAACAACAACCTGACGCGCATCGCCCAGGGCCGGACGATGATCGTCATCTCCCACCGTCTCGCCTCGCTGGTCAATTGCGACCAGATCATGGTGCTGGAGCGCGGCAAGCTCTACGACATGGGCAAGCACGACGAACTGCTCCAGCGCTGCGACGTCTACCGGCATCTCTGGTTCCAACAGAACCGTCACCTCTCCCCGGGAACCCCCCATGACCGCGCTCCTCTTACGCCGGCCGCAAACACCTGACCGGCACGCCGAGCAGGCAATCAACGATTTCCAGGGCGAAACCGCGGAAATCACCGGGCAGCCAGAGCCGCTCGGCGCCCGCGCGGTCGTTTGGACGCTCGCCGCCATGGTGGTCACGTTCATCGTGCTGGCGTCGGTGATGAAGCTCGACCGGGTGGTGAGTGCGCAGGGCCGCATCGTGTCCCAGGCGCCGACCATCGTCGTGCAGCCGCTGGAAACCTCGATCATCCGCACCCTCAACTTCCGCGCCGGGCAGACCGTGCATCGCGGGGAGGTGCTGGCCACGCTCGACCCGACCTTCTCGTCGGCCGACGTCGCCCAGCTGGAGCGGCAGGTCGGCAAGCTGACGGCCGAAATCGCCCGGCTGAACGCGGAGGCGAAGAACGACGCCTTCACGCCGGCCGGCAACAATCCGGACATGGTGCTCCAGGAGTCCATCTGGCGCTACCGCCAGGCGGAGTACGCGGCCAAGCTCGCCAACTTCGAGCAGCGCATGGCGACCCTGCAGTCGACGATCAAGAGCAACCAGGCGGACGCCGAGCATTACCGCTCGCGCCTGAAGATCGTGGGCGAGATCGAGACGATGCGCCGGACGCTGGAGAAGAACCAGACCGGCAGCCGCCTCAACTCGCTGGTCGCCAGCGACACCCGCGTGGAGACGGAGCGCAACCTCAGCAACAGCGAGAACACGATCCGCACCTCCACCCACGACCTGGAAGCCCTGCGCGCCGAGCGCGAGGTCTACATCCAGCAGTGGCGCAGCACCCTGCTGACCGACCTGTCGACCCGCCAGGTCGATCTGGAGCGCGCCCGCGAGGAGCTGGCGAAGGCGCAGAAGCGCCGCGACCTGGTCGAGCTGCGCGCGATCGAGGACGCCGTGGTGCTGGAGATCGGGAAATACTCCGTCGGATCCGTGGTGGAGCAGGCCCAGCCGATCTACACTCTGATGCCGCTGAACGCGACGCTGGAGGTGGAGGCGGAGATCGCCGGCATCGACCAGGGCTTCGTCAAGGCCGGCGATCATGTGCAGGTCAAGCTCGACGCCTACCGCTACGTCGAGCACGGGATGGCCAAGGGCGTGGTCAAGACGATCAGCGAGGACTCCTTCACCAAGCGCGAAGACCAGACCCAGGTGCCGCGCCCGTTCTTCCGCGCGCGGATCGAACTGACCGAGGTGAAGCTGCGCGACGTGCCAGCCGACTTCCGGCTGGTTCCCGGCATGCCGCTGACGGCCGACATCGTGGTCGGCGAACGGACCATCATGGCCTATCTTGTCGAAGGGGCCTTGAAGAACGGGTCCGAAGGCATGCGCGAACCGTAACGGCGCGCGTCGTCGGACGGGCTGGCCGCCCGAAGGCGAAAACACCGGAGCGCGCGACGACGCTCCGGTGCGCCGGCCGGAGAAGGCCGGCAGATGGAAAAGGGTGTTGAGGCCGATGCGCAATTTCATCAAGGCCGCCGGGCGGCTGTTCGGATCCGCCTCGCCGGAAGACGACCATGCCAAGGGCCTGAAGGCGCACGAGCGCGGGGATCACAAAACCGCGCTGGAGGCGTGGCTGTCGGCGGGCCGGGCGGGACACGCCGGCGCGCAATACCAGCTCGGCCGCCTGTACGACCAGGGCAAGGGTGTGGTGCGCAACGCCGTCGACGCGGTCGGCTGGTACCGGCAGGCCGCCGACCAGGGCCATGGCGAGGCGCAGGCGCGGCTGGCCGAGATCTACTACTACGGCTGCGACCAGCCGAAGGGGATCACCCCGACCGACGAGGCGTTGTCGGTCCTCTTCCCCAACGGCCTGAAGATCGAACAGGACTACAAGGAAGCGCTGCGCTGGGCACAGGCCGCCGCCGAGCAGGGCGTGGTCGGCGCGCAGGCCATGCTCGGCTACATGTACGCGTCCGGCTTCGGCATCACCCCCGATTACACGGAGGCGGAGCGCTGGTACCGCACCGCCGCCGAACAGGGCAACGCGGCGGCCCAGCTCGGGCTCGGCACCCTGCTCGCCGGCGGCTACGGCGGAACGCCCAAGCCCGAAGAGGCGCACGCGTGGTTCCGCAAGGCCGCCGAGCAGAAGAACGTCATGGCCTGGTACTATCTCGGCACCCAGTACGCCTCGGGCCAGGGGGTCGAGCAGGATCATGAGGAGGCGGTCTCCTGGTTCCGCAAGGCCGCCGAAGCCGGCGCCGCCGCCGCCCAGCGTGCGCTCGGCCTGCTGTACACGCGCGGGCTCGGCGTGCCGAACGACCCGCACATGGCGGAAACCTGGCTGCGCAAGGCCGCCGTCCAGGGCGACGCCGAGGCGATGGTGCAGCTCGGCCACCTGAACAGCCGGGGTGCCGGGCTTCAGCCCAACCTGTTCGACGCCGCGACCTGGTACCGGGCGGCGGCCGAACTGAACCACCGCGAAGCCCAGAAGATCATCGCCCAGATGTATTTCGCCGGATCCGGCGTGCCGCGCGATGAGATGGAAGCCGCCAAGTGGCTGGAGCGGGCGGCCGGCCAGGGCGACCCGCAGGCGCAGCTGCGCATCGGCGCCCTCTACGCCGAGGGGCGTGGCGTGACGCGCGATTACGACCGGGCGCTCGACTGGTTCCGGCGCGCCGCCGAGCAGGGCAACAGCGACGCGGTCTACAACATCGGCATGCTGCACAGCCTCGGCCTCGGCGTGCCGCGCGATCCGGTGGGCGCCCTGAGCTGGTACCAGCGCGCCGCCGAGCAGGGCAGCGTCCTGGCCCAGTTCCGCCTGGGCGCCGCGCTCGCGTCCGGCGAGGGCGTGCCGCAGGACTACCCCGCCGCCGCGGTCTGGTCGCGCAAGGCCGCCGAGCAGGGGCATGTCGGGGCCATGGTCAACCTCGGCCGCTTCTGCATGCAGGGGCTGGGTGTCGAGCGCGACATCGAGGAGGCGACCCGCTGGCTGACCGCCGCCGCCGAGCAGAAGGAGCCGTCGGCGATGACGGCGCTCGGCGAACTCCACGCCCATTGGAGCGACCGCAAGGACCTCGCCCGCGCCCGCGCCTGGTTCGAACGGGCGGTAGCCCTGGGGGACGCGCGGGCAAAGGCTCTGCTGGAACGGCTGCCGGCCCCGCAGCCCTCCAACGCGCCGGACCATGAGGCCGCCGACCTGCCCCGCGCGGCCGGCGAAGGCTGAACCGGGGGGGGGGGCTGAACCGGGGGGGCGGAACACGCCCGGCACGCTGCCTTTATGAATTGTTCTTCCGGCGTGAATCGTTCTTCCGACAATCGGGCCGCCCCTTCGGCGGCCCGATTGCTGTTCGCGGCAACCGCCGTTCACCGCACGAGCAGCGTGGTCCCCGTTTCGGCCAGCGATCCGATCTCGTCGTCCACCTGAACCCACACCAGCGCGTAGCTTCCCGACGGCAGCGCCGCCGGTGGGAAGGTGGCCTCGACGCCGGCGAACATGGCCTCGCGGCTGTTCAGGGCCTGCGCCACGTCCCCGCGTTGCGTCCGGGTCGCCGGCGCGAAATAGGAAGCTCCGTCGGCCCGGCGCAGCATCAGGAAGGCGGCGCGGCGGCGCAGCTGCCCGTCCGGCTCCGCGGTCCAGCCCGTGACCGTCAGCGGCTGTGGGCTGCCGCAGGTTATCTCCGCCTCCTTGCGCCCGACGACGGCGGATCCGCCCAGCACCGCGTCGATGGCGCCCAGCCCCGGATACAGGGGCTTGCCGGCGAGGACGGGCGGCGGGAACGCGCTCAGCGCGTCCGGCGGCAGGAAGGGAAGCTGCTTGTCCCCGACCGGCAGCGGCGTGACGGTCAGGCCGGCGTGCAGGTCGACCGCGGCGACCTGCCAGACGCCCAGGGCGCGCAGGTCGATGTGGATCTGCGGGCTGGCCGTGGTGACGAGGCTGTTCCCGTCCAGCAGCCACACGCCGCTGCGCGCGCAGGCCCGAAGGTCCGCTTCGCGGATCTGCAGGCGGACGCTGGGGCAGGATTCGGCGAAATGGACCGTCAGGTCGAGGAAGTCGAGCAGGATGCAGGACGGCGCGCTCGCCGGCTCGAACCGCAGGAAGCGCAGGCCCCCGTCCGTCATCCGCTCCGTCGACAGCCGGATGTAGGTGCGCCCCTCGTGGTTCGCGACGAGGGGCATGCGGCAGGACGCCTCCTCGCTGCAATCCCCGTCGCGGCTCCAATAAAGCGCGCTCACCTGCCCGAGCGGGCGCTCGAACTGCGCGGGATCGGCGATCCCGTCCATCGCCGCGCGGGCCAGGGCGCGCGCCTGGACCGAGGCCTGCGCCGCCAGCCCATAGCTCCAGTAGGCCTGGGCGCTGTGGATGTCCAGGATCTGGCGGATGCTCATGTGGCGCGCGTGGCGGCGCGTCCGGTCCGGCAGGATGGTGTCCGTCTGGCTGTCCACCAGATTGTCGTCGTGGCGCCAGGAGGCGAACATCGCCGCTTCCGCCTCGGACGGCTGGGTCAGCGCGCGGAGCAGGTGGCGGCGGACAAGGTCGGCGACCCAGGGAGCCGTCGGGTCCCCGATGCGCCCCCCGGAGGCGCGCCACAGCGCCTGGAAGGTCAGGATGCCGTCCTGCACCTGGCGGATCTGGCCGCGCTGGGTGTGCGGGATGAGGTCGGGAGCGACCAGCGGCCGCCCGTCCTGCGACAGGGTGATGGTCGATCCGCTCTCGCAGCTCAGGCACTGCTCCAGGATCTCGACGGCGCGCATCAGCTGCCGGGTGGCCTGGGCGGGCTGGCCGAAATCGAACAGGAAGCCTTCCATGCGCTGGGCCAGCAGGTCGATGCCGCTGGCCGGGCTGGAGGTGCCGACGTAGAAGCCGGCGATCTCGACCGCGACATTCTCCGCGGCCAGGATGGTGCCCAGCATGCGCTGGATCTGGCCGTGCCAGCCGACGTCCACCAGGGCCAGGCGCAACGGCCGGCGCGACGGCTCGCCCCGCGTGCCGTGCCGGCCGGCCTCGCCGAGCTGGCGGAACAGATGCGCCACGACCGCCTGGCGCAGCTCCATGGCCCGCGTCAGGATGGCTTGGGCGAGCGCGGGGGTGGCGGCGATCCGCGCCATGACCGTGCCCAGCGCGTCGCGGTCCAGCGTGTCCGTGGCCGTCAGGCCGAGGTCGGCCGGCAGCTCGTCGATGGCGATCCCCAGGTCGTCGCACACCTGCCGCAGCGTCGGGCTGTGCAGCTGCGCGCACAGGCCGCGCAGCGTTTCGGCGTCGAGCCGCACCAGACTGGCGTAGCGCAGGACCCGCCGCGACAGCCACACGTCGACCAGCGGGATGCCGGCCGCCTCCAGGGGCGCGCGGGCCAACCGGCCGAGGAACGGCCCCTCGCGCATGACGCAGAGCAGCGCGTCGGCCTCGAAGTCGCGCACCCGCGCTCCCAGCCATTCGCCGAACATGGCCATGGCCGGGCCGAGCATGGTCGCGCCGAACTGCCAGAAGCCGGACAGCGGCATGTCGACCGCGAGTGCTGCGCATTTGGCGCGCACCGACTGCACGCCGAGGTCGCCTTGCTCCAGGTCGAAGGCCTCGCCCGGATCCGCCTGGACGCAGCGGTGCTCCAGGTCGAAGGTCCGCCACAGCTCCGACGTGCCGTGGCAGACGTGCATCCCCAGAAGCCCGGCCTTCTGGGCCGCGGTCACGTCGGCCTCGTAATTGTCGCCGATGTGCAGGATCGCCTCCGGCTTCAGGCCGAGGCGGGCCGGCAGGACGCCGAACAGGCCGTCGACCTTGCTTTGCCGGTAGACGTTGGAGCAGACGAGCAGGTCGGGCGCCAGCCCGAGCGTCTCCAGCAGCGTGTCGTGGAGCCAGTCCGCCGGGACATAGGTGTCGGAGGTCACCACCAGGGTCTTGCCAAGGGCGCGCACCCGCCGCGCCAGATCGGCCATCAGCGGAAAGGGGCGCAGCGCCTCCCGCTCCACCGCCAGCTCCAGGGCGACCGCCTCGTCCCGCCGGTCGGGGGGCAGCAACTTCTCCGGGAAGGCGGCGTAGATGTCGGCGAGCGTCACCTCGCGCGCGTCGGTCCGCAACGCCTGGAGCGCGCGCGCCTCGGCCTCGGCCGCGATCCGGATGGCCTTGAAGCGCATCAGCGTGTGCCAGGGCGGCAGAAGCCCCGCCGCCCGCAGCCGGGCGCCGACCCGTGGGAACAGGTCGATGGGCCGCGGCACGTCGCGGAACAGAAGGGTGTCGAAGCAGTCGAAGCTGACCGCCCACACCTGCGGCGCCTCGACCGCTGCAACCAGACGGCGCCACAGCGGGAAGTCGGCGTAGGGGCTGTTCACCGGCGCGGCGAAGGCGTCGGACCGGCCGCCGGTCGGCGCTCCGGCCGGCAGCGGCGAGGAAAGCGGCGTCATCGGATGGCCTCGCTCCGGCTTGCGTGCACGGGAAAACAGGCTGTGAAGCGGGAAACACGCCGATGCTGCATGCACGCTACCGTTGAAAATCCGAAAGGGAGCGCCCGGCTGAAAATGATGCCATCCATGCGCCGGCCGGACCCTGATGAAATCGAATAAAGCGAGGGGATCGCTACGCGTTCTATAACTTTATGGGGCTCTTATCTCCAGTACGAATATCAGGACGGGCGTTAATGCCACAGCCTGTCCTGAAAGGTTTCGGAAAAGCCGTCGGCTGTCCGGAAGTGCGGCGGGGTTTCGTTATGGATAGCGCCGCGTTCAACTTGACGGTTTTTCAGACCACCAGCACGAAATCGCCGGGGCGCGGGCGCCAGGAAGGGGAGGGCGTCAGGGAGACTGCCATGCGGCGGTGGATCTCCCCCGTGCCGGGCAACCCGACCGGTCCAAGATCGGTGTAGCCCAGCTTGCGGTAGAGGCGCAGCGCCCGGCCGTTGTGGGGCAGGACCGCCAGTTCCATCCGCGTGCAGCGCCCGGCGGCCCAGCGGTGCGCCGCCAGGATGAGATGCCGGCCGAGCCCGAAGCCACGGACGTCCGGGTGCAGTTCGATCCCGAAGGCGAGCGCGCCGGTGCCCGGTTCGGCGGGCCATTCCGGACCGATGCGGCACTGGCCGACGACGCGGCCCGCCCGCTCGGCGACCAGCCAGCAGCGGTCGGCGTCCCGTCGGTCGGAACCGGCGAGCCAGTCGCGCAGCGCCGCCGCGTCGGGGACGGCGGTGGCACTGGGGGATCCGCCGTTCAGCCGGACGGCCTCGGCGAGAAACGCGCCCAACCGCTCCACATCCGCGCCCGACGGGAGGATGGGGCGTACGACGACGGGGCCGAGTGTCTCGATGGCCATGCGCGGGGCGCCGGGAAGCCGTGCGCCGGGCCAGGCGTGGGGCCAAGCGTCGGGAAATTCGGGCAGCCGCACGTCCACCGCATGCTCGCGGCCGGCCAGGGCGTCGGGGACCGGCACGGCGAAGCCGTGGCAACCGTCCCCCTTGCCGGCCGCTTCCAGGTCGCCGCGGTGCCGGTCGGCCACCGTCTCGACCCGCCATTCCCGGCCGGTCGTGGAATCGCCGAACAGGACCTCCACGCGCAGCCGCCGCCCCGGGTCGCACGGCAGCCAAGCCCAGCCGGTCACCGCGCGGCCGACGCCGTCCAGGAAGCCCTCAGGAACCGTCATGGGGGAACCGTCATGGGAGAACCGCCAGGGACCCAGCCGCGCGGCGCCACCGGATGCGAACTCCCGTCCGGGGTCAGTCGGCGAGGAGGTTGAGCAGGTACTTGCCGTAGCCGCTCTTGGCCAGCGGCTGGGCGATGCGGGTCAGCTGCTCGCCGTCGATGAAGCCCTTGCGCCAGGCGATCTCCTCCGGCGAGCAGACCTTCAGGCCCTGGCGGGCCTCGATCGTCTGCACGAACTCCGCCGCCTGGAGCAGCGATTCATGCGTGCCGGTGTCGAACCACGCGTAGCCGCGGCCGAGCTTTTCCACGGCGAGCCGGCGCCGCTGGAGATAGGCGTTGTTGACGTCGGTGATCTCAAGCTCGCCGCGCGGCGACGGCTTGATCGTCGCGGCGATGTCGAGCACGTCGTTGTCGTAGAAGTAGAGCCCGGTCACGGCGTAGTTGGACTTCGGCGCCACCGGCTTCTCCTCGATGGCAACGGGGCAGCCCTCGGCGTCGAAGCTCACCACGCCGTAGCGCTCCGGGTCGCGCACGTGGTAGCCGAACACCGTCGCCCCCTCCTTGCGGCCGGCGGCGCGCAGCAGGGCCGGCTCCAGGTCGTGGCCGAAGAAGATGTTGTCGCCCAGGATCAGGCAGACGTTGTCCCGGCCGATGAAGGACCGGCCGATGAGGAAGGCCTGGGCCAGCCCCTCCGGCTTCGGCTGCTCGGCGTAGGAGAGCGAAATGCCCCACTGGCTGCCGTCGCCCAGCAGGCGGCGGAACTGCGGCTGGTCCTCCGGCGTGGAGATGATCAGCACGTCGCGGATGCCGGCCAGCATCAGCGTCGACAGCGGATAATAGATCATCGGCTTGTCGAACACCGGCAGGAGCTGCTTGCTCGTGACCTGCGTCAGCGGGTAGAGCCGCGTGCCGGACCCGCCGGCCAGGATGATGCCTTTCATGCGCCCGCTCCCACGCTTTGGGGTACGTCGAGGATCTCGTCCAGCATCCGGTCGAGACCGGTCATCCAGTCCGCCGGCGCGATGCCGTAGGCCTGTCCGATGCGCGTCGTGTCGAGGACGGAATTGGCCGGCCGCCGGGCCGGGGTGGGGAAGTCGGCCGTCGTGATGGCCTGCACGATGGGGCGGCGGCCGATGCGGCCGGCGGCGCGCTCCACGATGCGCTCCGCAAAGCCGTGCCACGTCGTGGCCGGCGCGCCGGCGTAGTGGAAGACGCCGGGCGTCCAGCGGTTGCCATCGGTTTGGCCGCTATCGGTTTGGCCGCTATCGGTTTGGCTTGGGACCAGCCGGGCGCGCGCGATGGTGGCGATGGCCGCGGCGATGTCGGCGGCCGGCGTCGGGCAGCCGCGCTGGTCGGCGACGACGCGCAACGTGTCCCGCTCGCGGGCGAGCCGCAGCATGGTCTTCACGAAATTGTGCCCGTGCGCCCCGAACACCCAGGCGGTGCGCAGGATCACGTGGTCGGGCAGGAGTTCCCGCACCGCCTCCTCGCCGGCCAGCTTGCTCTCGGCGTAGACGCCCTGCGGGGCCACGGGGTCGTCCTCCCGCCAGGGCTCGGCCTTGCTGGAACCGTCGAAGACATAGTCGGTGGAGATGTGGACGAGCGGCAGGCCGGCGGCGGCGCAGGCCCGTGCCAGATTGGCCGGTCCGCTCCAGTTCACCGCGAAGGCCTGCTGCGGTTCGCTTTCCGCCTTGTCCACGGCGGTGTAGGCCGACGCGTTGACGACCAGCGCCGGGCGGTGGGCGTCGAAAGCCTTGGCGACCGCTTTCGGATCCGTCACGTCGCCTTCCGCGCGGGTGAGCCCGACCGGCCTCAGCCCCGGCGCCCAGGCGGCGCGCATCAGCTCGAAGCCGACCTGCCCGCCGGCGCCGAAGACGAGGACCGTCCGGGTGGAAGCTGCGTCAGCCATTGGCTTTTTCGACTTCGGGAGTGGCAACCGGGCTGACGCCGAGACGCTGGCCGCCGTAGCCGGCCGCCAGGCGTTCCCACCAGGCGCGGTTTTCCAGGTACCAGGCGACGGTGCGGCGGATGCCGGTCTCGAAGGTCTCGCTCGGGCGCCAGCCCAACTCGGTCTGGAGCTTGGTGGCGTCGATGGCGTAGCGGTGGTCGTGGCCCGGCCGGTCGGTGACGTGGGTGATCAGACCGCGCCGCGGCCCGCCGGGCAGCGGCCCGGCCATCTCGTCCACCAGATCGCAGATGGCGTGCACGACGTCGATGTTCCGGCGCTCGCTGTCGCCGCCGACGTTGTAGCTCTCGCCCAGGCGCCCGGTGGTCAGAATGGTCCAGAGCGCCGAGGCGTGGTCGTCCACATAGAGCCAGTCGCGCACGTTCAGCCCGCTGCCGTAGACCGGCAGGGGTTGGCCCTGCAGCGCCTTCAGCGTCATCAGCGGGATCAGCTTCTCCGGAAACTGCCAGCAGCCGTAGTTGTTCGAGCAGTTGCTGGCGACTGTCGGCAAGCCGTAGGTGTGGTGCCAGGCGCGCACGAAATGGTCGGACGCCGCCTTGCTGGCCGAATAGGGGGAGTTCGGCGCGTAGGGCGTCGTCTCGCTGAAGCGGCCGTCGTCGTCCAGCGTGCCGAACACCTCGTCGGTGGAGACGTGGTGGAAGCGGAACGTCTCCTTCGCCGCGCCTTCCAGGCCGCGCCAGTAATCCAACGCGACGCGCAGCAGCATGACGGTGCCGACCACGTTGGTCTGCACGAAGGCCATGGGGCCGTCGATGGACCGGTCGACGTGCGTTTCCGCCGCCAGATGGATGACCGCGGTCGGGCGGTGGTCGGCGAAGACCCGGCGCAGCGCCGCCTCGTCGCACACGTCCACCCGCTCGAAGGCGTAGCGCGGCTCGTCCGCGAAGGGGGCGAGGCTCTCCAGATCGGCGGCGTAGGTGAGCTTGTCCAGGTTGACGACCGACGCCGTCGTGTTCGCCAGGACCCAGCGGATGAAGGCCGAACCGATGAAGCCGGCCCCTCCCGTCACCAGTATGCGCATGCGATGCCCCCCTTACGGCGCCCCGAGGCGCGCCTTCGCTTTCAGACCGTCAGAACAGGTCGCTCGCCTCGGCCAGCGTCGGGGCGACCGTATCCTTGTCCGACACCACCGACCCCGCCACGACCGGCCAGTCGATGCCGAGCGCGGGGTCGTTCCACCGGATCGCCCTTTCGCATTCGCGCGAGTAGAAGGCATCGACCTTGTAGGCCACCACCGTGTCCGGTTCCAGCGTGCAGAAGCCATGGGCGAAGCCGGCCGGCACGAAGAGCTGTTCCAGCCCGTCCGCGCTCAACTCGACCGCGATGTGCCGCCCGAAGGTGGGAGAGCCCCGGCGGATGTCCACGGCCACATCGAGGATGCGGCCGCTCAGCACGCGGATCAGCTTGGTCTGGGCGTGCGGAGCCAGTTGGTAATGCAGCCCGCGGATGGTTCCCGGAATGGCCGAGAGGGACTGGTTGTCCTGGACCCAGCGGCGCTCCAGCCCGTGCTCGGCGAAGCTGCTTTCGTTCCAGGTTTCGACGAAATAGCCCCGGGCGTCACCAAACCGCTTGGGCACGATCAGCCGGACATCGGCAAGTGGTGTTGAAGTGACCTGCATGGGGGCACGGAATCCCTGTGGGAAGAGGCCTCTTAGGATGGGAGAGGCGACTTTTCAAGCCCTTTGTGCGGGCGCGCGCCGCCGCATCCTTGCCGGGTCTGATACGGTTGGAAAATGATCGCTTCCATCATTTTCCAACCATGAAACCCGGCAGATCAATGCGTTAGCATTGATCGAAAGGGTCATGCCGGCGGCGCCTTCAGGTGCCGAGGGTATGATCGCGTGCGGCGAAGACGCGAACGCACCCGGGACGTGGCCGTCGCCTCGTCCCGGGTGCGTTCCGATCGTGGGTTCCCCGGCGTGAAGGCCGGCCAGCGTCAGCTGGCGACCTTCCCGTCGAGCAGCAGGGAGGTCATCATCTCCGTGCTGGTCGCGGCGGAGGCGAGGGCCTGCTCGTAGTTGTTGCGGTCGACGACCTCGACCTCGGGCAG
>NZ_JBPXMQ020000031.1:0-72327 GCF_053470405.2 Azospirillum mesophilum | reverse complement strand
AGAATGCGTTCGTACTCCGGGGGGCCGCGGTCGGGCATGATCTCGGCGACCGGGGTCAGGCTGCGCCGGCAGGCCACGCCGCAGCGGCAGGCGTCGAAGGGGAAGCGCTTCTGCGCTTCCTACTCCACTGCCGACCGATGAGGGCTGGTTGTACCTGGCCGTCATCCTCGACCTGTTCAGCCGCAAAGTGGTCGGCTGGGCGATGCGCGACCACATGCGCACCGAGCTGCCGCTGGCCGCCCTGACCATGGCCATCCAACACCGGCGTCCCCCGCCCGGCCTCCTGCATCACTCCGATCGTGGCAGTCAATTTGCCGCGGCGGAGTACCGCAAAGCCTTGAGGGCCCACGGCATTGTGCCGTCCATGAGCCGCAAGGGAAACTGCTGGGACAACGCGCCATGGAGAGTTTCTTCGGGACAGCAAAATCCGAGCTTGTCCACCAGCAGCGCTACCCAACACGCGAAGCCGCCAAACGGGACCTGTTCGCCTACATCGAAGGCTACTACAATCGCCAGCGGATCCACTCGGCTCTCGGCTACATCACCCCAGAGCAGGCCGAGCTTCGGGCCGCATAACCCGGTGTCCATTCTCCCGGGGGAAGCTCAGTCGTTCATACCGTCGCCGGGCTGTTGCGCCCGGAGCGCGACGTCGAAGGTGCAGCCGAACACCCTCTGGTAACGCCCCAAAAGTTCGCGGTCGATCATGGGACTCCTCCTGATTCGGGCCGCCTCGGCGCAAGCGCCGCCGGGCGCGGCCGCTTGGGGCGCGGTTTCGGCGCCACGATCCGCAACGGCTCCACCCAGCGTGGGGGCCGCCGTCAGCCCCGAAGGACCAGACGGTCCGCGCGATGCCGTCCACGGCGCGCAGCGACACGCGGGCATCGTGGGGGCATCGTGGGGGCGTCGTGACCGTCCTTGCCGGCTTGATGCGCGGCCTGCACGGCGGTGGTCAGAGCGCCGTCCCGCCCGCTCGGGAAGGGACCGTCCCGGTTCTTCTCCAGAAAAATGAACCAGCCGGTTCCACGTTGCGCGACGAGAGAGTGCGCGCGCCATGCCTCACTCCTCCCGCCGGTCCGGCAGGCGTGTGTGCGGATCACCCAGGGCGTTGGCGAGCTGATCGCCCATAAGGCCGGTTGCGGTCCGCAGGTCGGCACCGTGCAGCCGCGCTCCCCACAAACTGGTCTCGGTGCAATCCGCGTCCGACAGGTCCGCACCGGACAGATCGGCATGATCAAGGTTCGCATTCCGGAGGTCGGCCTGACACAGGCGGGCCGCGCCGAGCCGGGCATTCCACAGCGACGCCCGCTCCAGGCAAGCGCCGGCGAAATTCGCGCCCGAGGCGTCGACATGGTCGAGGTCGGCACCCCTCAGATCACAGCCGTCGAACCGCGCCCGGCGCAGATCGGCGCGCCACAACGACCGGCCGGACAGATCGGCATGGCGCAGATCGGCTCGACGGCCCTCCTGCCCCACGCTCTCCAGCCACAGGCGGTGAGCGGCCAACACAGCGTCGAGTGCTTCGGCAGACGGCCGCACTCTCTCCGCCGGGGTGGCCTCATGACCCTCTGGGCTGCGCAAACGCTCCGGCATGATGGTGTCCTCTCCGTGTGTGGTCGGGATCAGGAAGCATGGACCCGACGGGGCTCGGTGAACGGGGGCCGAGCAGCAGCGGAACCGGAAACCCAGATAAGGGCTAAACTCCAGAAAATCCGCCGTTTTTCCTGGGCGTCCGTTTCGGCAGACCCTTTTGCGGCAATGACGGGCTTGCGGCATCTGCTCTCATCCGGCGGATTCCACGTGCGACATCGCGAGCTTGCCGCCCATTGGCCATTGCTTCATCGGCACGGATACGAGCCTCTACAGCCACGCTCAGGAGTTCTTCAGACCTGGCTCTGGCCCGCCACGCCGCTTCCTGAAGGCGGATGGATTTTTCCCGGAGTTGTTGGAACTGCATGGGCAGTCTTTCTCTGTTGCGTTCGCTCCCACCGGGGCCGGTTTGGACCCGACCGAGACACCCAGGGGGCCTGGGTTTCCGGTTCCTCCGCTATCCGGACCCTTGAACCGGGTCGGTTGAGCGCCGCGCCGCAGGCGCTCACGCAGACCATCGGCACCCTCGGGGGCCCCTGGGCGCAGGTCCCGCGAAAGCCATGAAGCGCGAATCCATGGTCACCCTCCTTCGATGCGGGAGTGCCCTGCATCGCACCGGTCCGACCGGGAGCCGTCACCCGAGCCGTTCCCAGCATCGGCGTTCGGCTTCCAACTCGGTCTTTTCCGACCCGGCGAAATCGACACGGGAAATCAACCCGACGACCCGCCCGTCATGGATGGCCGGCAAATGCCGGTACCCTCCGTCCTCCATCATCTGAAGGCCCGTGAGCGCGAGGTCGGTGGCGGGGATCGTGTCCGGACGCCGGGTCATCACCTCGGCCACCGTGACGCGCTCCGCATCCCGCCGTTCGGCAACGACGCGGCGAACCACATCCTGCTCCGTGAGGATGCCGTCCAACCGGCCGGCGGTCATGGCGAGCACCAGGCATTGCCGCCGCTCCGCCATCGCCGCCGCCGCGGCGTGGACCGTGGCCGAGGGAGGCAGGATCACCGCGTCAGTGGCGGGCATCGCTTCGAAGATTCGGCGCGGCATGGCGGGACTTCTCCGTGACGGTTGGGGGACAGGCGTCCCGGCCATAGGTCCACTGGATCTCGTACGGACGGTCCAGCGCCGGTCGTGTCAGCACGACGCTGGCAAAGCCGAGAAGGCCGGCCGCCTGAGCCTCCCGCATCGCGCGGACGACCGCGGCGGGGAAACTGCCGCACACAGGATAGACGAACCCTTCAGCCCGCACGGTCCAACCGGCCTGGGTTTCAATGACGAAGAACGCGAGTTTCGTCTTCTCGAGCATGGCGAGGCTCCGCTGCGGGCAGAAGGGCCGCGCGCCCGGTTAATCGCGAGCGGCTCCTGTCCTTGTCTCCCGACGGCGATCCTCGGCTCTGGCGGGCCGTTGCTGGACAGTCCCTAATGACGTCCGGGACTGGAAATGATCCCCATGATCTTCTCCCGAATGGGCATCCCACGTCGAATCATCGGCCGTGTTGAGACAATCCACTGGAGGAAGATCATGAAATATGGGGTGTTTCGTGAATATTCCCACAGAAAATATGAGCAGACAATATGAAATATTTTGTGCCAACTTAACTCCTAAGGGGAAAATAAAAAGTTTAGTGCCTCTGTATTAAACAAAAGAGGGTGGTTGTATCCGCGATCAGGTCTTGCCGCAGTGTGCGTACCGCGCTTGGTGGTGTCGTCCTGATCCGCCCACCTCATGAGGTAAACCGCGGCAGTACCCGGCATCGACCACGCGCAATCGCGGGCCACGGATCGGATGGCCAAACCGGTGGCCGTTACGTCGACGTCGGCGCCGGAGTTGGGTTTGCGCCCAGCAGCCCTTGCGCCTGGGCCCGGTCCAGCAGACTTTTGACCGACGCGGCCGCCCAGGTGCGCCCACCCCGTGGCATGGCCTCCCGCATCACCTCCAACTGGGAGCCGATGGCCCGCAGCGACAGCTTGGGGTTGGCCCTGTCAGTGCCGGTTGAATACTCGTCTACATGGGACGGCGACACTCGACTAGCGATGCTGTTTGAATTTCGCCCTGGCGAACCCCGTTTGCGCTTCATCCTGCGGCTACGTTCTCGCTTTGTCCGCTTGGCGTGGTTTTCTGCCCGTCCTATGTCGCGACTCCCAGACCGTGCGTTGGAGCCATCCTGAAAGCCATTAACATCACGGCAGACATCCGGCGCATAGAAGAAAATTTCCGTCAGTCATCCTTCGACAAGTCGGATGTGGGCCAAAACGTCACGCTGCTTCTCCCGAGGCAGCGCGATGAGCATCTCGCTCCACCGGCCGAGCCAGCTCTGGGCGACGAGGCGATGCTCCGGCTCCCACTGGGCGGCGGTCGCCCGCGCCAGCATCCGCTCCAGCAGGGCGGCCGGGGCGGCGAGCCAGAGTTCGCACCACACCATCAGCCAATCCGGGACGCTTGCCGCCTTGCGCGAAAACGCGCCCTTCTTCCAAGCGACGATCGTGTGTTCGGATACGGAGAGCAGGGCAGCCAGATCCTTCTGCCTGAGTCCGGCCTCGGCGAGGAATTCGGGGATGTGGTCGCGGCGGGCTGCCTCGTGCTCGTCTCGGTAGTGGTCCAGCATGGCCTCGAGTTCCTCGGCATCATCTGCACCAGTCTCCGTGGCGCATGTGGCCAACATTTCGAGCTCGGCGAGGTACAGCCGCCAGCAGGTGTCGACGTCCAGCGGGTCGGCGTGGTCCGGCCGGCGCAGGAAAAGGTCGGCGAATTCATCCTCGGAGCGCTCATGCGCCCCTATGTCGGCCTCGTACATGGTCCGGGAGAAACCGTCGAAATGGGCTTTGGCGCCTCTCGGCAGCGCGGGCTTGGCAGCCTGTGTGAAATGGCGCATGGCGGCGCTCCATTGTGTGCAGCTCACACTAATAATGTGATCTGCACACATTGCTGTGTCAACGCTTGCTGGTTGATTTGGTGCATGAAGACGGGAAAGCCGAGTGCTGCCTTCCTTGGCCCTGCTGTAAAATCCGGGTGTGATCTGTCAAGTGGCATGGCGTGTGGGTATAGCACTGTCCGGGAGTCGTTGTCTTGCAACTCCGATTTCGGTTTTTCGGAACCCCCGGGCACCTGCCTCCGCGATGAACCCAAGATTGCATTAGGCCGGTCGCGAAGGTCTCGCCCCGCAAACAGGCACTCACATCGGCCCCACGGCGCACCATCACTTCAGCCACGACATCTTGAGTGAAGACGCAGTTTCTATAGATTGAAACCATTGTTTAGGTGGTGGAGTTGTTCTTCTTCGGCTTCCCCGCGTTCTCGGCTGCCGACGTTTCACCGCCCTTCTGCCGGTAGGTCGCCAGAGCCAGGGCCGCAAGCACGTCCGAGGCGCTGTCCGCACCGTCGATCATTGCCTGGGCTTCAGGGTCGAGGGTGCGTTGCTCACCCAGCACCGCGTTGATCTCACCGACCTTGCGCTGCACGATCCGCCATGTGATCTCGTCCACCTCGATCGGCGCGCCGGCGAGCGCAAGACAGGTCATGACGTTGTAGCCAGCTGCTGTCTGACCGAGCCGATGCCCGCGATCTTCAGCCTGCAACATCTCGGCGGGTACGACGCTGGCCTCCGCGAAGATCGAGGTATCTGCCCTGGTCAACGTGAGCGCTTCGCCGGCCGCCGTGATACCGCCAAGGAACACGTCAATCTCACCGGCTTGGAACGCGCGCTCCGCCTCGTCGCGGTCCATCTGGCTGGTGCGGCCGTCCACGGTGGCCACGCGCAGGCCGATGTCGCGCAGTTGGCGGGCCAACTCGTCAACCACGTCGCGGTGGTGAGCCCACAGGAGACAGCATCCTTTTTCCGCAACGACCTCCTCGACCAAGTCCGTGATTTGACCGGAAGCGGCCTTTGCGACGCCCAACGCCTTCCTTGCTTGCGACCAGTTGCCCTGCGCCGCCATGCGGGCTTGGGCGAGCGTTTGGCCGGCCTGTAGCGCCTTCTCGAATGCCTCCTGCGCCGCAGCCATCGCCTCGGCGTAGCCAGCGATGCTCTCCAGATCCAGGTCGACCCGGGTGCGGATTTTCGGCGGCAGCTCGGTCAGAACCTGATCCTTTGTCCGCCTGATCATCACCGCCCCCAGAAGGGCTTTGGCAGCGTCCACCGCCGACGACCCGATGCTGTGAAAATCGCGGCGCAATTCGGCCACCGGCACGATGGCCTCGGCCAGCACCAGCGCCTCCTCGGCTTTGTTTCGCAGCGGCGTGCCGGTGAGGAGCAAGGCGCCACGGGTCGGCTCGCTTGTCAGCTCGCGAACAACGCCGGTGCGGCGCGCGGCCCTGTTCTTGATCCTGTGCGCCTCGTCTACGATCGTGAGATGCGGGTTCCACGCGCTGATCGCCTGCGAAACCGGTCCCATCACGCGGTCAAGCGCGGCGGAAATTCGGCTCAATTCTGCGGGGAGATGATGAAGCCTCTCGCGGACCGCAATCAGTGGTTGCAGGCTCTCCGGATCGGCCGGATCGAGCGTGATTTTGCGTGTTTCCTCGTCGATTAAATGGCTTGCGCCGAACTCCTGAAGCATCGTGCTGACCTGATCGCCCCATTGCTCGGGGATGGCGACGACCTCTTTCCTCGGGGTGATCGTGTCGTAGGTGACAAGAATCCAACCGACTTGGTCATCGCCGGTCGGGAGGGCGGGGACGTCAGTCGAGGAGTGGATGACGACGACCTCCGGGTTCGTGCCTGGGGCGGCCCACTCGGTGATTTGCCTCCGCCAGACGCCCACAGCATTTTTCGGACAAACAACCAGATTCTTGCGGTAGCCGGCAGCCGTGGCGGCGGCGATGGCTTCGCCGGTCTTCCCCAGGCCCATTTCGTCGCCGCAGACGGCCCTCATCCGCCTCTCGAGGAAAAACCGGATAGCGTCGCGTTGGTATTCGCGCAGCAGATAGCCGTTGGCTGCCGGAGTGGTCCAGCCCGGAATCGCGGACCAGTTGACGTCGGGTATGCGGGATCCGGGCCGGTCGGTCTCCGTGATGGCTACGCCCATTTCCGCCAGGGCGATGGCCTGGTCGCGCCAAAGAGGGGCGGGAAGGGTGATTTCCACCGGAAAGCGATCGGTGTGGTTTGCCGCGGGTGACAGGCGCAGGTGCCGACGGTCACCGCGGTCTCGGACGATTCGCACCGACAGCCCGATGTCGTCATACTGGGCGGTCACCGGCTCCTTGGACAGGCCGACCGGTTCACCCTCGCCGACACGGACGCCACGAGCCTCCAGCTTTTCCCGGATTTCCTGGAACTCGTTGGCGGAGATCGCGGCCGCGAAGAGCTGAGCCCCGCCGGCGTTCTGGAACCAGGACAAGCCCCCAAGCGGGCCGGCGTTGGCCACCAGGAAATCGGCCAAGCGCCGCCGGTCGCCGGCGCATGCACGCTCGATCTCTTCGAGGTCGATGCGTGGGGCCCAGGCCGCTGGCGGACGGTCGGTGCGGCTGCGCATGGGATGCATGTGGATGGTTTCCCGCTCCAGTCACGCACATGGAGCGGGACGATGACGGCGCCACCGGCGCCGGCGCGAGCGCGCTCGATGATGCGCTCGGCAGCGCGCGCTGGGACGGACCAGTGAGTGCGCGACCAGATTCCAAAGTTTCGGGCGTCGAAGTATGGATCGTAGCTCCCGAATTTGCCGGACTTGCGCCAAAGCAGCCCGGTTCGGTTGCTGCCCAGGTCGCCAACCGCCATCACGCCGTCGGCAAGGACGCCCTGCTCGCGCATGCGCCAACCGATCCTGGGGAGCACGACCGGAAGCGACGGGTCGAACGGGGTGTAGGCGATGGGCTTCGGGCGGGTGGATGTGGCGGGGCGTCCCCGCTTGCGCTCAAGCTGATCAGGCGTCAGTGTCAGACCGACGCTGCGAGCGGCGGCCAGTGCCAGCCATTGCGAGCGGGGCAGGTCGCCGCGTCGCTGCTCCATGACCTCTGCGAGCGCTGGCGGGACAAGGACCTGGACGACCTCCCACCCCTGCGCGCTTCGGTTGGCATGCATCTGGCGTTGGAGCGTCTGCTTGTCCGCCTTTTCCGCCTTGGGTTTTCTTGCCATCTCGGCAGCCTCCCCGCATCCTCCCGAAAATCACACTGCGATTAAGATATGCGTATGGTGTGAGGGATTGGAAAGTAGCCTTTTGTTTCGTGACATCACGCCGCCCCTTTCAGACGCAGGCGCGCCCCGGTGGGGGCAGGATGACTTCGAGGATCGCCGGGCTTGTGGTTGGCGTCACCGGAGGCGCAATGGCCCAAGGGGCTCCGCCACCAGTGATTCGGTAGCAATCGGCGTCGGCGTAATGGTCATCGCGACGAAGTTGGACGGTTCGGCCACGGCAGTCTCGGTGGGCCTCATCAGCCCCCGCCACCGGTACAGCTGGCTCTCATGTACGCCCAGCCGGGGGCCGCCTCCGTCACCACCGCGTCGGGGCGGATCGCCTCCTCGACCATCCTCACCGTTTCCGTCAACGTGTAGTTTCGCCGCCGTTCCGTCCCCGTCAGAACCTCGACGCGCTGGTAAGCTATGACGTCTGCTCCTCGTTTGCGTCCATGCGATGACTCGCCGTGCGAACCTCAGACGTCGACGCCTGTCTACTAGGGCAGTGCTAACGTCTGCGCGCGCCTCGACCCGGAGCACTCCCGGCCCACGGATTTTCTTAATCGAACACGGTGGCCACACCGCGCGATGGGAAACGGCTTCTTCCGATTGCCCAGCCGATGAGAGATGTCTGGAAGGCCAATCCCGGTCCATCACTCGTGATTGGACGCTGGCGCGCAGCGGTGCCGTGACGCCGGTGCCGTGTGCACCGTCGCGGTCGCGCTGAGAATGGGGCAGCGCCGGATGCTGGACGATTGGGGACGGTGCGCGCACCGGTCGACGGCGCGTGACGACGGTGTACCGGGACGGCGCTCCTGATTCGGCCTGTGCTGTGCCGGGATTCGTTTTCCAGTCCCGCACACCGTCGCGGGGACGGAGCAGGGCGTCTCGGTTGGGACGAATTGGGACGAATTGGGACACGGTGTCGGGTTTTACATGCACCAGGATGCCTTCGCAAGCCATTGTTGGCATTGCGCTTTCGGTCTCCGGTTGTGTTATACAACCATAGGTTAAGATTCCCAAGCTTACGACGAGGGTTCGATTCCCTTCACCCGCTCCAAGCTTCTCAAGGGCATAGTGCCCAGCAAATTCCCCCACATCTCCTGTGTTCGTCGCCGAGGTGCGGTCCGCGAAGGCGGATTGTGAACCTTCCGTGCGGGTATGCGGTGCGCCCGCCCGGGTCAGTTCTTTGGCTGCGCGATGCGCGTTTGGCTGATGGCGCCGTTTCGGAGCCACGCACGGGGGCTTCGAGCCGATCAAACAACCATATTTGGCCATTCGTGGCAGGGGGAGGCTGCGCCGGCCCAGGCCGTCTGCGTTCTGGCGGCCGGGCGTAGACTCCGTTTTCCAGCGCTTGGCGCCGTCGATTGCCTGATTTACTGTGGGAGTACGAAAGGAACGAAGTTTGGTCTGGGAACGGCCAAACAACAATAAGTTGCCAGCCCGTCCGGGCGATGGGCAACACTGGAGGAAATTTTGGTGCGGCATCAGAGCAACCTTCTGTCCCGCTTGGGAAAGCTGGTTTGTTTGGCCGTTGCTCCCGCGATGTTCATTCTGGCCTACCAGCAATGGGAGCTGCGGGAGCAGCGCGAGCGTGAAGTCCATCGGGAGGCCTTGCGCCTGGCGCTGCTGACGCAGGGTGAGTTGAAGATTCTGGCGGGCGGCATCCGCGACGTGCTGGCCGCGCTGGCGGTCAACGACGCGGTGACCGGCGGCGATCCGGAGGCCTGCCGGGCGCAGTTCGGCCGCATGGGGCCGCTCTACAGCTATTACGTCGGCTTCGCCGCGTCCCATGTGGACGGGCAGATCTACTGCTCGTCGGCGCCGCCGCCTTACCCGAACATCGCCGACCGCCCCTATTTCCGCCGCGCGGTCGCGGAGAAAAGCTTTTCGGTCGGTGAATACACGGTCAGCCGCACGCTGGGGCAGGCGATTCTTCCCTTTGCCTTTCCGGTGCTCAGCCCGGCCGGCGAGGTCACCGGGGTGGTCAGCGCCAGCCTGCGCCTGGACTGGCTCGACCGCCAGCTCTGGGCGAAGCCGCTTCCCGAAGGCGCCTCCCTGCTGGTTGCCGACCGCGAACGGACCGTCCTGGTCCGGCGGCCCGACCCGGGCATCGTGGGCAAGAAGCTGCCCGATGACCGCTGGGATTTGTGGAGGGATGCGACGCCCGGAACGCGGGTCCTCAACGACCTGACCGGGCAGGACCGGGTGTTCGGCTTCGTGCCGGCGGGCACGGACGGACTCGGCCTTTTCGTCAATGTCGGGCTGAACCGGGACGCCGCTCTGGCCGACGCCGACCGGTTCGGCCGGGAGGGTCTGGTCTTCCTGCTCGTCGTCGCCGGTGCGGCGTGGCTGGCGACGTGGTTCGGCGGCCGGGCCGTCCTGGTAATGCCGTTGCGCAACCTTCAGGCGGTTGCCCAGCAATGGCGGGACGGCGTGCACGGCGCCCGCGCCGACGTGGCGCCCAGCATCACCGAGATCGCCGGCCTCGCCCGCTCCTTCAACGAGATGGCCGACGCGGTCGAGGAGCGGGACGCCCGGCTGCGGGAGGTCGCCGCCCAGGCTGAGCGCGCCCGGGCGGAGGCGGAGCGCGCCAACGCCACGAAGACGGCCTTCCTGGCGGCCGTCAGCCACGACCTGCGCCAGCCGGTCCAGTCCATGTATCTGTTCGCGGCTGCCCTGTCGCAGCAATTGGCCAACCCCCGCGCGCAGGCGACGCTGGACCATCTCAACAAGAGCATCGACGCCCTGAAGGCCATGCTCGACAGCCTGCTCGACATCGCGCGGCTGGAGAGCGGGACCGTGGAGCCGCGGGTCGAACCGTTCGCCCTCGACGACCTGCTCGATCAGCTGGACACGGGCTTCCGACCGGTCGCGCGGGCCAAGGGGCTGGACTGGTCGGTTGCGCAGTGCGGCCGGGCGGTGCGCAGCGACCCCGTCCTGCTCGGGCGCATGCTGCGCAATCTGGTCGAGAACGCGCTCAAATACACGGACGCGGGCCGGGTCGCGGTCGTCTGCATTCCTCTGGGGGACGCGGTGCGCATCGAGGTGGTCGACACCGGTCCGGGCATCGCGCCCGAACATCGGCAGGACATTTTCCTGGAATTCCATCAGCTCGGGAACAGCGAGCGCGACCGCGACCATGGGCTGGGCCTCGGCCTTGCGGTGGTGCAGAGGCTGTCGCGCGTGCTCGGCCACCCGGTGGAGGTCCGGTCGGCACCCGGTGACGGGGCGGTCTTCTCCGTCACCGTGCCGGACGCCGGGCAGCCGCCCCAATCCGAAACGGCGGGCGAGCGGCGGGTCTCCGCCGGGGATGGGCGGCTGGTCGTCGTGGTGGACGACGACGCTCTGGTGCGCGCCGGCCTGACCGCGCTGCTGCGCGAATGGGGCTACGCGGTCGTCGACGCCGGCAGCGGCGAGGAGATGGTGGAGCGCCTGCGGGGAGCGCGCGCGACGCCCGCGGTCGTCATCGCCGACTATCGGCTGCGGGAAGGGCGGACGGGCTTCGAGGTGCTGGAGGCGGCGGCCAGCCTTTTCGATGGCGCGGTGCGGGGCGTGCTGCTGACCGGCGAGGCCGGAGCGGACATCGCCGCCGACGCGGCGGCCCGTGGCCACACCTTGCTGCGCAAGCCGATCACCCCGGAGCGGCTGCGCGAGGTGGTCGGCGCGGCGGAGGGCGGCGTGCCGTCGGAACCGCCGGGTGGCGCGTGAACGCAGCGGTCCGAATTTTTCGGACCGCGCATAACTACCACCCAAGCACGCGCTGGATGGCCTGGTGAAGTTCCGTCGGGGTCGCGGGCTTGAACAACAGCTCGGTCGGTGCCCGGTCGCCCCCCGCGAGGGCCGCCCGGCCGCCGGGCGGCGGGCGCCCGGTGAGGACGATGACCGGCAGGGCGGGGCGCTTGGCGCGGATCCGGCGGATCAGGTCCAGGCCATCGACGTCCGGCATGTTGAGGTCGGTGATCAACAGGTCCGCGCCGTCGCCGGAGTCGATGTCGAGCGCCAGAAGCGCATGGGTCGCGATGGACACGCGATGCCCGAAGGTCTGAAGCACCTCGCCCAGGGCGAAGGCGATCACCGGTTCGTCATCCACCAGGAGAATGTGGCGGCGGGGAATCGCGCTGCAGGACACGATGCCGCGCTGGGGTGTTTCCCAGGCGCCGGATGCGGCCGGCTCCGGCGGATCGCCCGGCGGGTTTGAGGATCCAAGCGGGTATGGACGTGCCGCCGGGCGCCTAGGGGGGCTGTTTTCCATAGCTCGCTCGTAGAAAAATCTCGACGCCGGGGTTTAACGTACAATCACATATTGAATTTAGGGAGATTGCCATTGGTCATACGACACCCCTTTGGGCGTCGGTTTCGTCAATCCTCGGTTTTGCGGATTGCTTGGCAAATCGTCATTCTTTGCCGTCGGCTTTTCGTCCGCCCGCTACTCCTGCGTGCGTCGCCCGCGGCCGGCGCCGGCCCGGCTGCCGACCTGTTCGGAATAGGCGCGCGTCAGCTCGGCCCCGAACAGGAAGATGGCGGCCGAATAGTACACCCAAAGCAGGATCAGGACGAACGAGCCCGCCGCCCCATAGACGGTCGCCACGCCGCTGGTGCCGAGATAAAAGCCGATCAGGAACTTGCCCACGGCGAACAGGAAGGCCGTGACGCCGGCGCCCAGCCAGACGTCCCGCCAGGGGATGCGGGTGTCGGGCAGGATGCGGTAGATCAGCGCGAACAGCACCGTCAGCACGATCCAGGAGGTCGTGACGTCGAACAGCCACAGCAGCGTTGGCAGGGCGGGGAGATAGTGGGCGGCCCAGGTGCCGAAGGCGGCGAGTGCCGCGCTGACGACCAGCGACACGACCAGCAGGAAGCCGATCGCCCCGATCAGCGCCAGCGCTTTCAGCCGCACCGCCACCAGCCATGTGATGGTGGACTCCGCCGGGGGCGCCGCCTTCCAGACGCGGTTCAGCGCGGTTTGCAGCTCTGCGAACACGGTGGTCGCGCCGACGACGATCGTTCCGATGCCGATAGCGCTCGCCCAGACGCTGCGGCCATGGCTGCCGGCGCGGGCGATCAGGTCCTGCACGGTCTTCCCGGCGTCCTCGCCGACCAGCGTGGCGAGCTGCCCCACCAGGGCGCCCCGGGCCGCCTCGTCCCCGAACACCAGCCCGGCCAGGGCGATGACCAGGATCGCCATCGGCGCCAGGGAAAAGATGGTGTAGAAGGCGATGGCGGCGCCCAGGCTCATCGCGTCGTCGTTCATCCAGCCGCGCACGGCATCGACGACGATGCCCCACCCCCGCCGCACGATCACCATCGCCAGCCTCCGGTCCGACCCGCCCTCCGAACGTCTTTCCCGGAGGGGCGTTGCAGTAACGCCCGAGGTGCCCTTTTGGCCACCGCCGGGCGCGGCGAATCGTCCCATCGTCCTACTGGAGTATTCAGTTCCACATTCGAACAATTTGCTGGCTAAGGGCTGGGCTTCGGGGCAGAATCGGCGGCGCTTCGCCATGGCCACGCACTCCCTCGCATCCGCCGCCCGTCCGGAACCCTCCCAGGAAGCGTCCAACTCCGCGGCGCGGACCGGCGCGGTGTATCGCCCGGTGTATCGGCCGGCGGCGTTCCGCCTGTTCTGGCGCAACGGCGGGGCGCGTGACCGGCTGCTCGTCCTGGCGGCGTGGCTGTGCACGCTCGCGGCCAGCGTCGGGCTCGGGCTCGCGTCGATCACGCTGGGCTGGTCGGGGCTGCCGATCCGTTTCGCGGGTGTGGACGTGTACGCCACCCTCTACCCGCCGCTGATCTTCGCAACGCTGTGGGTGCTGTGGTTCGGATTCTGGTGGGGGTTTCTGCCGGCCTATCTGTCCACGCTGGCGCTGGCGCTCTATTCCGGCATGCCGGCGCCGTGGTCGCTGCTGTTCGCCTTCGCCGATCCGCTGGGGCTGGCGGTCTTCGCCATCGGCTACCGCGCGGTTCCCATCCCCTACGACTTGCGAAGCGCCAACGCGGTGATCGTCTACGTCGTGCTGTCCTTCGTCAGCGCGGTGTTCGGCTCCGCCGGATCGATCATCTGGATCATGACCAACGGCGTGGGCATCCGCGACGTTCTGCCCATCTGGCAGGGCTGGTGGCTGGGCGCCTTCCTCCAGAACCTTACCATCGTGGCGCCGCTGCTGTGGGCGTTCAGCCCGGCCCTGGCGCGCTGGCGCGCCGGCCGGAGCTGGGCGGCGGCGGAGGGGGAGCGCGGGTCCTGGACGATGCTCGGCGGGGCGACGATCCTCGTGGGGGTTCTGGCCTTCCTGTATTTCTCGGTGCGGCTGAACGTCCTCGCCTTCGAAACGGCGGCCGGAACGGGCGACCCTGGCGCCGTCGCGACCGCGGCGGCGGCGCTGGCCGAATCGGCGCAGGGGATGTACTGGGTGATGTCCATCATCGTCCTGTTCGCCTTCTACGCCGCGTGGCAGCTGTTCAGCCACTGGTCCGCCGCGGCGCGGCGCGCGGCGCTGACGCTGTCGGTGACGAACGCGCATCTGGCGGAGCAGACGCGGATGCTCTCCGCCGCGCTGGAGAGCGAGCGGCTGGCCCACGAGCGCCTGAAGGCCGCGCAGGCGCAGCTGATCCAGGCCGAGAAGATGGCGGCGCTGGCCCATCTGGTCGCCGGGGTCGCGCACGAGATCAACACGCCGCTCGGCATCGCGCTGCTGGCGACCACGCATCTGGGCGACGAGACGGCCCAGCTGGGGCGGCGGATGGCGGACGGGCCGATGCGCAAGAGCGACCTTGCCAACTATCTGGTCGTCGCCCGCGAGACCAGCGCCCTGCTGCACACCCATGTGACGCGGGCGGCCGGGCTGGTGCAGAGCTTCAAGCAGGTCGCCGCCGATCAGGTGGCCGACGACCGCCGCCCGTTCGAGCTGCGGTCCTGCCTGGACGAGCTGGCGAACAGCCTCGCCCCCGCCCTGCGCAAGGCCGGCCACAGCCTGACCGTCGACTGCCCGGAGGGGATCGTCCTGGACTCCTATCCCGGCGCGCTGGGGCAGGTGGTGACGAACCTCGCCATGAACGCGGTGGACCACGCCTACGACCCCGGTCAGTGCGGAACGCTGCGGATCGCCGTGTCGATGCCGGACGAGAACACGGTGGCGCTGTCCTTCAGCGACGACGGGCGCGGCATCCCGGCCGCGAACCGGACCAAGATCTTCGACCCCTTCTTCACCACCCGGCGCAGCGCCGGGAACACCGGGCTCGGCCTGCACATCGTCTTCAATCTGGTGACCTCGCGCCTGGGCGGGCGCATCGACGTGGAGTGCCCCGGCGTTGACTGCCCCGAAGGGGCCGCCGGCACACGCTTCCTCATCCGGATGCCGCTGACCGCGCCCGCCACCGCCGCTTCCTGACCGCCGCGCGGGATGTCTTTCGGGTGATGAACCCAAGGCGGGTGCCGGCCTGTTGATGCCCGTACGGCGCCGCCCGTACGGTGCTGCCGGCGGTTAGGGCCTTTTCGCCATGAACCGCCTGCGGCATGGTGTTCGCGGCAGACTTGATCACGAAAGGACAGCCCGTGCTTCCCGTCACCCGTCCGACCACCCCCTTCGAAGGCCAGAAGCCCGGCACCTCGGGTCTGCGCAAGGCCGTGAAGACGTTCGAGCAGCCGCGCTACCTGGAGAATTTCGTCCAGTCGATCTTCGATTGCGTGGACGGGCTGGCGGGCGCGACGCTCGTGGTCGGGGGCGACGGGCGGTATCACAACCGGACGGCCGTCCAGACCATCCTGCGCATGGCTGCCGCCAACGGGGTGGGGCGGGTGGTCGTCGGGCGGGGCGGCATCCTGTCCACGCCGGCCGCGTCCTGCGTCATCCGCAAGCGCCGCGCCATCGGCGGCGTCGTCCTGTCGGCCAGCCACAATCCCGGCGGCCCGGACGGCGACTTCGGCGTGAAGTTCAACGCCGCCAACGGCGGCCCGGCGCCGGAATCGCTGACCGACGCCTTCTTCGCCCGCTCCAAGGTCATTTCCGAGTACAAGACCATTGAGGCTCCGGACCTGGACCTCGACCGCGTGGGCGAGGTGTCGCTCGGCGCCATGGCGGTGGAGGTGATCGACCCGGTCGCCGACTATGCGGAGCTGATGGAGTCGCTGTTCGACATGGCGGCCATCCGCGCGCTGTTCGCGTCGGGATTCCGCATGGTGTTCGACGCCATGCACGCGGTCACCGGCCCCTACGCCACGGAGATCCTGGAGCGGCGGCTGGGCGCGCCGGCCGGCACCGTCATGAACGGCACGCCGCTGGAGGATTTCGGCGGCCACCACCCGGACCCGAACCTTGCCCACGCGGCGGAGCTGGTGGCCCGGCTGACCGGGGCGGACGCGCCGGACTTCGGCGCCGCGTCCGACGGCGACGGCGACCGCAACATGATCCTGGGCCGCAACGTCTTCGTCTCGCCCAGCGACAGCCTCGCCGTGCTGGCCGCCAACGCCCACCATGTGCCGGCCTTCAAGGGCGGGCTGACGGGGGTCGCGCGTTCCATGCCGACCAGCCGGGCGACCGACCGCGTGGCGGAGAAGCTGGGCATCCCCTGCTATGAGACGCCGACGGGCTGGAAGTTCTTCGGCACGCTGCTCGACGCCGGCCGCATCAACCTGTGCGGGGAGGAGAGCTTCGGCACCGGCTCCGACCATGTGCGGGAGAAGGACGGGCTGTGGGCCGTGCTGATGTGGCTCAACATCCTGGCCGCCCGCGGCCTGTCGGTGGCGGAGCTGATGGCCGAGCATTGGGGCGCCTACGGGCGCACCTACTACGGCCGCCACGATTACGAGGCCATCCCGCAGGAGGCCGCCGACGCCCTGATCGCCGACCTGCGCGCCCGCCTGCCCGCCCTGGCCGGCACCGTCGCGGGCGGCCGCAAGGTGGCCTCCGCCGACGAGTTCTCCTACACCGACCCGGTGGACGGCAGCCGGTCGGAGCGGCAGGGCCTGCGCGTCGCCTTCGAGGACGGCGCCCGCATCGTCTACCGCCTGTCCGGCACCGGCACGTCGGGCGCCACCCTGCGCGTCTATTTCGAGCGGTACGAGCCCGTCGGCGGCGCGCATGGCCTGGACGCCGCCGACGCCCTGAAGGACCTCGCCGCGCTCGCCGCCGAACTGGCGGGCATCGAACGCCACACCGGCCGGACCAAGCCGGACGTCGCCACGTAAGGGGGGATCCCCTCTCCCGCTTTCAGCGGGAGAGGGAAGGAGCCCATGGCGCAGCCATGGGAAGGGTGAGGGCAAGGTTGGCCCGAGAATCATACGTTCGCGTTTTTCAGGACTCTCGGGAAAACCTTGCCCTCACCCTCCCATCGCGAAGCGATGGGTCCCTCCCTCTCCCATCGGAGATGGGCGAGGGGCTTTGCGACACTCAGAACACCGCGGCCAGCAGCCCCAGCGACCGCGCCCGTGCCACGGCTGCGCTTTCCGCGTCGTAGCCGCCGCGTTCGTCGCAGTTGAAGCCGTGGCCGGCCGCGTAGGTGTGGACGATGGCGCTGGGGTGGTGCCGGCGTACGCCTTCGGCCACCGACAGCGGGATCGCGTGGTCCTGTTCGCCGAAATGCAGCAGGACCGGGGCGCGCGGGGTCTCGTTCAGGCGGTTGCCGATCTCGCCGCCGTAATAGCCGATGGCGGCGCGCACGGGCAGGCGGGCCGCCGCCATCCAGGCGATGGAGCCGCCCCAGCAATAGCCGACGATGGCCGCCGAACCGGCCCCGCCCAGATGGAGCAGCGCGGCCTCCGTGTCCGCCAGCGCGTTCTCCATGGGGACCGCGCCTTTCAGGCTGCGGCCCCGCGCGATGCCGGGCTCGTCGTAGGCCAGTTCCACGCCGCGCTCCACCCGGTCGAACAGGGCGGGGGCGAGCGCGTGGTAGCCGGCGGCGGCGTAGCCCTCGCAGACGTTGCGGATGTGGCGGTTCACGCCGAAAATTTCCTGGATCACCAGAAGCCGCCCTTTCTCGGGGCCGCGGGGCCGCGCCTCGAAGGCGCGGAAGCCGTGCCCGTCGGACACCGTCAGGTCCAGCCAGTTGCTCTCGACATCACTCATGACCGGGCTCTCTCTCCATTCCGTCACTGCCCATTCCATCACTGCACATTCCATCCATGCATTGATGATAGCGAACGGGCGACGGGTGTCATCCGGCTCGACATGACCGATATCTAGGGGCCGATATCATCGGGCCAAACCGTCGCCGAAAGGACCCCACCCATGACGACGCCATCCCAAACGCCGGCTGAGTCCGCGCGGACGTCCCCCTCCGGCTTCGACCTGACGCCGCCCACGGCGGAGCAGCGCCGCACGCTGGAATCGCGGCTGACCGGGGAGGAGCGCGAGGTGCTGCTTCGCCACGGGACGGAGGCGCCCTTCTGCGGGGGCCTGCTGAACAACAAGGAGCCGGGGACCTACGGCTGCCGCCTGTGCGGGCTGCCGCTGTTCCGGGCCGACACCAAGTTCGAATCCGGCACCGGCTGGCCCAGCTTCACGGCCCCCTACGACAAGGCGCACCTGAAGCTGGTGCAGGACAACAGCTACGGCATGGTCCGCGTGGAGACGCTGTGCGCGCGCTGCGGCGGACACCAGGGCCACGTCTTCCCGGACGGGCCGCCGCCGACCGGCATGCGCTTCTGCATCAACTCCGTGTCCCTGCGGTTCGAACCGGAGGGGGCGGACCTGCCCAGGACGGTGCAGGACACCATCGATCATTTTGAGTGAGTGAGCGTTCTCATGGCTTCCGACCACACCGGCTTCCCGCCCTTCTCCGTCCCCATCTCGGTCTTGGATCTGGCACCCGTGCCGAAGGGCAGCACGCCGGGGGACGCGCTGCGCAACACCATCGACCTCGCCCGGCACGCGGAGCGGTGGGGCTACCGCCGCTACTGGCTGGCCGAGCATCACAACATGGTCGGCATCGCCAGCGCCGCCACGTCGGTGGTGATCGGGCAGGTCGCCGCCGCGACGACCACCATGCGCGTCGGCGCCGGCGGGATCATGCTGCCGAACCATTCCCCGCTGGTGATCGCGGAGCAGTTCGGCACGCTGGAATCGCTGTTCCCCGGCCGCATCGACCTCGGCCTGGGGCGGGCGCCCGGCACCGACCAGCTGACCCTGCGCGCCCTGCGCCGCGACCCGTCGGTGGCCGAGAACTTCCCCCACGACGTGCTGGAGCTGCAGGCCCTGTTCGGCCCGCTCCAGCCCGGCCAGCGGGTGCAGGCGGTTCCGGGCACGGGAACGAACGTGCCGTTGTGGATCCTGGGGTCCAGCCTGTTCGGCGCGCAGTTGGCCGCCCACCTCGGGCTGCCCTACGCCTTCGCCTCGCACTTCGCGCCGGACGCGCTGATGCACGCGCTGGAGGTCTACCGGGCCGGCTTCAACCCCTCCGCACAGCTCGACCGGCCCCACGCGATGGTCGGGGTGAACGTGTTCGCGGCGGAAACGGACGCGGCGGCGCGCCGGCTGTTTACCTCGGCCCAGCAGAGCTTCGCCAATCTGGTGCGCGGCACGCGCGGGCAACTGCCGCCGCCCATCGACGACATGGAAAGCTACTGGTCGCCGATGGAAAAGGCGCAGGCCTCCAACATGCTGTCCTGCTCCTTCGTCGGGTCGCCGGACACCATCCGGCGGGAACTGGCGGCCTTCGTGGAGCGGACGGGAGCCGACGAGGTGATGGTGGCCTCGGCCATTTTCGACCACGCGGCGCGGCTGCGGTCTTACGAGATCCTGGCGGAGGTCGTCGGGACCATGCAGCCGGCGCATGGCGGCTGAGCAAATTGGGGACTCTTTCCCCTCGCCCAGCCCCGCTGGGAGAGGGAGGAGCCCATGGCGGAGCCATGGGAGGGTGAGGGCAAGGTTTAGCCGAAAATCCTTCCTATGCTTCATCAGGATTCTCGGGCTGACCTTGCCCTCACCCTCCCGCGCCGTTGGCGCGGGTCCCTCCCTCTCCCATCGGAGATGGGCGAGGGGTCAGAAGTGCGCTTCTCCAAATAGGGGGAGCCGCGCGGCGCAACGGCGCAAAGCGCCTCGCGGTGTGCGCCATGGACCGTGTGGGGGGCCTGATTTACCGTACAACGACCCGGTCCGATGGAGAGGGAGGGGGCGATGTCGGACTATCCCCACGCCAGCAGGGTCAACGTCACCCTGGAACTGCCGCTCGACGTCTACAAGAGGCTGGAGCGGCGGGCGCGCTACATGAGCGTGACGGTCGATGCCCTGGTGAAGATCATCCTGGCGCAGCAGCTCTACGACTCCAGCCTCCGCAACATGGACTGAGGCCCCCAAGAGGCGGCTTGAGGCGCTTACCGGCTGAGCGCGGCGACGGCGGCGTCGGTGGTGGCGTGACTCTCGAACAGGGAGGAAAAGCCGCTGGCGTCGAACACCCCGCGCACCGGGGCCGGGATGGCGGCCAGCACGATGCGGCTGCCCGCCGGCTTGGCGCGCTTGGCCGCCTTCAGCAGCGACCGCAACCCCGCCGAGGTCAGCAGCGTCACCCCGCCGAGGTCGAGCACCAGCTTAATCGGGCCGGGCTCCACCGCGGCGACCAGCCGGGCCTCGAAGGCGCGGGCGCTGGCGCTGTCGATGCGGCCGGCGGCGCGCAGGACGGTGACGCCGCCGTGAGTCTCCTCCTCGATCTGCATGGGTGCTTCCTTTGACGGGTTTCCGGGTGCCGTGCTGTGACAATCCGGCCTTTTGCGCAATTTTAGGCGGGATTCTTGCCGCCGGGGTGGTCCCTTGGATTTCTTCCCCCGGCCGGGCCTGCTATACCTCTTTTGGGAACGGGTGACGGGAACGGGTCTTTCAACATATAGGGCGGCGGCACGGGCATGGGGACGGACGAGCGCTTCGGCGAGGCGACCGTGCAGGACGGCGAGGGCTCCCTGGGGCGCGGAATCGCTCCGGAGATGGCTCCGGACTTTGCGCCGGATGTGGGGGCGCCGGATGTGGGGCTGCGCGCGCTGCCGGCCTTCCTGGCCGCCGGCCCGGCCGCGCGCGAGGCGGCGGAGGCGGCGCCGGTTCTGCCGGCGCGGCTGCGCGGGGCGGTGAACCCGCTGCTGGCCGCGGCGGGGCCGCTGCTCGACCTCGCGTCCCGGCTGCGCGAGCGGGTCAGCGTGGAGGACGCGGAAAGCCTGCGCGACCGGATCCTCGCCGACCTGCGCGGGTTCGAGGAGGAAGCCGCCGCCGCCGGCCTGCCGCCGGAGGAGGTGCGCGTCGCCCGCTTCGCGCTGTGCATCACGCTCGATGATGTGGTGCGGGCGACCCCCTGGGGAGCGCGCTGCCGCTGGGCGCGGGAAGGGCTGATCGCCGCCGTGGACCGCGAGGCCGGCGGGCCGGACCGCTTCTTCGACCTTCTCGACACCATGCTCAGCGACCCGCGCCTGCACCGGCTGGAGCTGGAGCTGTTCTACGCCTGCCTGTCGCTGGGCTTCGAGGGCAAGTTCCGCGACAAGCCGCGCGGCGCCCACGACCTCGCCCACTTGCGGGACGAGCTGTACCGCGTGCTGCGCCGCCTGCGCGGGGAGCGGGAACGCGGCCTGTCGCCCCACTGGCGCGGCGTGGCGGAGCGGTTCCGGCCGCTGGGCTTCGTGATGCCGCCCTGGCTGGCGGCGGTGGGCGTCGCGGCGCTGCTCGGCGGCCTCTATGTGGAGCTGAACGTGTCGCTGACCGAGCGGGCGGAGCCGGTGGTGGCGCGGCTGGGCGCCCTGCTGCCCGACCGGCCCATCGAGATCGTCCGCGCCGCCCCGCCGCCCCCGCCCAACGCCGGGCCGGCGCTGGCCGCGCGCATCACCAGCCTGTTGCAGCCGGAAATCCGCTCCGGCGCCGTGGCGGTGCTGGCCGGCGACGACGGGGCGCTGGTCATCCGGGTCGAGGGGGCGGGCATGTTCCCCACCGGCAGCGACCAGATCAAGGCGCGCTACCGCGCCGTGGTGGACCGCGTCGGGCAGGCGCTGGGTCCCGAGGCCGGGCGCGTCGTGGTGGTCGGCCACACCGACGACCAGACGCCGAACAGCGGGCCGCTCGCCACGCCGCAGGCGCTGACCGAGGCGCGGGCGCTGGCGGTGCGCAAGATCCTGGAACGCACGGTCGGCCCGGCGCGCCTGTCCTCCGAAGGGCACGGCGACCGCGAGCCGGTCGCCCCCAACACCTCGCCGGTCAACCGGGGCGCCAACCGGCGCGTCGATGTCCGGCTCTACCCGGAATAGGGCCGGACTCATGCGCCCCCCCATCCGCCCACGCCTCCCGTTCCGCCGCGACACGCAAAAGCAGACACCGCCGGTCAACGGCCCGCGCCGCCGGCGCCCGAACGCCGCGGCGGCCATCACGCCGCGTCTGCGCTGGGGCGCCACGCTGGCCGTCGCCCTGTCGGTGGGTCTGCTCGGCTGGTCGGTGACGCCGCTGCTGGGGCTGACGGGGGCGCCCGTGCGGCTGCTGCCGGCGCTGCTGGCGCTCGTCGTCTGGCTGCTGCTGAACCGCCGCGAGGACCAGCGCGAAGCCGCGGCCAACGCCCGCCTCGTGGAGGCGCTGGCCGCCTCGCGCGATCCGGAACTGAAGGCCTCCCTGGAAGAGCTGGGCACGGTGCGCGAGCGGCTGGACGCCGTGCTGGGCCAGCTGAAGACGCAGCGCTTCGGCGCGCGCTGGGGCGGGCGGTACCTGTACCAGCTGCCCTGGTATCTGGTGATCGGGGCGCCCGGCTCCGGCAAGACGACGGCGCTGGCCAACGCGCGGCTGGGCGCGGCGCTGGGGGCCGGGGTGGACGGCATGCCGGTGCAGAACCTGGGCGGTACGCGAAACTGCGACTGGTGGTTCACCGACCACGCCGTGCTGATCGACACCGCCGGGCGCTACACCACACAGGACAGCCGCCGCGCCGTGGACGGGCGGGTGTGGTCCGGCCTGCTCGACCTGCTGAAGGAGCATCGGCCGCGCCAGCCGGTGAACGGCGTGCTGCTGACCATCAGCCTGACCGACCTTGCGGTCTGGAGCGACGAGGAGCGGCACAACCACGCCATCACCATTCGCCAGCGCCTTGCGGAGCTGCGCGGGCACCTCGGCCTGCGGGTGCCGGTTTATTTGCTGTGCACCAAGGCCGACCTCGTGGACGGCTTCTCCACCTTCTTCGACCCGCTGGACCGGGGGGAGCGCGCCCAGGTCTGGGGCATGACCTTCCCAGCCCAGGGTCCAGCCCAGGAGAAGGGCGCGCCGACGGGGCAGGGGCCACTCGCCGCCTTCCACGCGGAGTTCGCGGCCCTGCTGCGCCGGCTCGACGAATGGATCCCGGAACGCCTGCACCAGGAGCCGGACATCCAGCGCCGCAGCGAGGCCTTCGCCTTCCCCCTGCGGCTGGCGGAGTTCGAACCGGCGCTGGCCGACCTCGTCGACACCGCCTTCGCGGCGGAGGCGGAGGAGGAAACCCCGCTGCTGCGCGGCATCTACCTGACCAGCGCCACCCAGTACGGCGCGTCGGGCGAGGATTCGGCGCAGACCTTCTTCCTGGAACGGGTGCTGCCCGACGTGGTGTTCCCCGAGGCGAACATGGTCGGCGTGGACCGCGCGCTGGAACGCACGCGCCACCGCCGCGATGCCTGGGCGGTGGGCGGCGCCGTGGCGGCCGGGCTGGCGCTGGGCCTGTTCTGGCTGAACAGCTACCGCGCCAACAGCGCCTTGCTGGTGAGCGCCGAAGCCGCCGTCGCCCAGGCGGAGGACCGCATCCGGGCGCTCGATTCCGCCGGCCGCTCGCTGACCCGCGTGGAGGATTCCGACTTCGCCGCCGTGCTGCCCGCCCTGGACGCGCTGCGCGCGCTGCCCGGCGGCTGGACGGCGCGCGGATCCTGGCCGTCGGTCGCTATGGCGGGCGGGCTCTCCAAGGGGGAGGCCATCGGCTCCCCGGCGGAGGACGCCTACCGCCGGGCGCTGCGCAGCGTCTTCCTGTCGCGCATCGTGCTGCGGCTGGAGGAACAGCTGCGCACCAGCTGGGCGCGGCGCGACCTGCTGCGGCTGGCGCTGCACGCCTACCGGATGATCGGCGGGGAGGAGGCGATGAACCCGCCCTTCCTGGCGGAATGGCTGGCTGCCGACTGGCAGCGCACGCTGGCCGGCCCGGCCCATGAGGACCGGCGCCGCGCGCTGGGCGACCATCTGGCGGCCCTGTTCGAGGTCGGCTTCGCGCCGGTTCCGATGGACGAGGCGCTGGTCGCCCGCGTGGTGGAGGTGCTGAGCCAGCCCCAGCCGACCGGCCAGCCGTCCCCGGCGCCCGGCGGTTCCTCCGCGACTCCGCCGTCCCCCCCTTCGACTTCCCCCGCTTCGACGGCCCCATGAGCGCGGGTTTCGCGGTCGGGTTTCATGGCAAGGTGCCGGCGCGTGGCGACTTCGTCGGCTACGGCCTGCCGCGCGGGGTGCTGCTGCCCTGGGACGCCTGGCTGTCGGCGATGCTGGACAGCGCGCTCCGGCACCTGGGCACCTCCTGGGCGGGGCTGTTCCTGCAGGCGCCGGTCTGGCGCTTCGCCCTGTCGGCGGGGCTGTGCGGGGACGCGCCGCTGGCCGGAATCCTGATGCCCAGCGCCGACCGGGTGGGGCGCCACTACCCCTTCACCATCGTGACGGCGCTGCCGGGCGACATGGACCTCGCCACCGTGCCAGCCGCCTGCATCGAGTGGTTCGCCCGCGCCGAGGCGGTCGCCGAGGACGCCTGCCACGCCGGCGCCGACGTGGAGGCCTTGCCCGCCCGCATGGCGATCCTCGGCCGCCCCGACGTGGAGGACGCCGACCCCATGCTGGCCGAGGTGGTGGAGGAACTGCTCGGCCCCCTGCCACCGCTCGCCAGCCTGTGGTGGAGCCGGGGCGGAGGGCGCGTCGCGCCGTCGCTGGTGACCTGCTGCGGCCTGCCCCGCGCCAGCCGCGTCCCCGCCCTGTTCGACGGCGCCTGGACCCGCTGGGGCTGGGAGGATCTGGAGGGGTAAGGGGCTGTTCCTTCAAAGGCGGTAGGATAAACCGGTGTGCGACCGAACCGGGCTTCTGTCGCCTCTCCATCGTCATCCCCGCGAAGGCGGGGATCCAGAAGGCTTCGCGTCTCACTGCTTGATCGGTCTGGATCCCCGCCTTCGCGGGGATGACGGAACGGAAGAGTGGTTGCCCTTGGCAGACCGCACAGAACGACTAAACCCAGCGCCGATGAGGCTGTCCGCCGCTTTAAAAATTGAACGGCATCGGTCCAAAGTACCGGGACATTCATGTGGTCCTTAAGGGGCATGCCGCCTGCCTGTCCAGGCAGGGGCCTCTCCCACATGCGCCGTCAACATGCCGAATGAGGGCGAGACCAGGACGGAGTCGAGCCCTATGGTGCCCAGCCAGATGACATCGGATCACCACCGATGTCCCGCTCGACGTATGGCTGCCCGCTCGATTTCTTCCTTCCTTCCATCCCATCATCTTTCCTTGCAGAGCAGGCAGCGCTCGCAACCGCCTCTCTTCGTTCTTGATGTCTCGGACCACGGGGCTGAAGGAGCTTCCTTGGCCTGAGTGTGGCCCCGCCGACGTTCGTCGTTTTCCATGCTCGCCCGAAGGGATGCCCGAAGAGGAGCCCTGGAGGAGCACGCCATGGAATTCCGCACGATCGACGGCTCGAAGAACAGCCGGTCGGAACCCGGCCTGAACACGCCGGGTTCGGCCCTCGCCCGCAGCATGGACGCGCGTTTCGACGACGGCGTCTCGGTCCCGGTTGACGGCCCCAACCCCCGCATGATCAGCAACATGGTCGTGGGGCAGGGGGATGCCGCCGTCGCGAACCGGGAAGGGCTGTCCGGGATGATGTACGCCTGGGGGCAGTTCATCGACCACGACCTCGACCTGATGGCGTCGGACGGCAAGACCAAATTCGGCGTCACGGTGCCCAAGGGCGATCCCGACCTTCCGTCGGGCAGCACGATCGCCATGACGCGGGCGGTGACCGCGAAGGGCACGGGCACCGGCCCCGACAATCCCGCCACCGCGACCAACACGGTTACGGGGTGGGAGGACGCGTCCATGGTCTACGGCTCGGACGCCAAGACCGCGGACAGCCTGCGCCTGTCGGACGGGCGGATGAAGACATCGGCCGGCGGCAACCTGCCCATCGTCGGTGGCGCCTATGCGGCCGGCGACGTCCGCGCGGCGGAGAACGCCTCGCTGACGTCGCTCCAGACGCTGTTCGTGCGCGAGCACAACCATCAGGTCGAGCGGCTGCGCAAGGACGACCCGAAGCTTTCGGGCGACCAGCTCTACGACCGCGCCCGCGCCATCGTCACGGCGGAGATCGAGCACGTCACGCACGACGAATTCCTGCCGCACCTGCTCGGCCCCAACGCCCTGTCGGCCTACAAGGGCTACGACCCGACAGCCGATCCGCGCATTTCCGTTGAATTTGCCGGGGCCGCCTACCGCTTCGGCCATTCCATGGTCTCGGCGGAAACGGAAAGGCTGGGAAACGACGGCGAGGTGGACGGCCCGGCGCTGGAGCTTCGCGACGCCTTCTTCATGGACCCGAAGAGCTTCGCGGCCGATTCCGGCGCCGACGGCTTCCTGCGCCATCTCGGGTCGGACCTGTCGCAGGCGATGGACGCGCGGATCGTCGACGACCTGCGGAACTTTCTGTTCGATCCGCCGGTCGCCCAGGATCTCGCCGCCATCAACATCCAGCGGGGGCGCGACCTGGGCCTGCCGACGCTCAACCAGGCGCGCGCCGCGCTGGGGCTGAAGCCCTACACGAGCTTCGACCAGATCACGAACGACAAGGCCACGGCCGCGGCCCTGAAGGACGCCTTCGGTATCGTGGACAGCGTCGACCTGTGGACCGGGGGCATTTCGGAAAACCATGTGTCCGGCGGGGTCGTCGGGCCGACCTTCGCGGCGATCATCGCCGACCAGTTCGAAGCCCTGCGCGACGGCGACCGGCTCTGGTACCAGAACCAGGGCTTCGACGCGGAAACGCTGAAGGCCATCCAGGGCACGACGCTGGCCGACATCATCGAGCGCAACACCGACACGACCTACCTGCAGAACGACGTGTTCACCTACTTCGACCGGCACAAGGCGGGCACCGAGTCCGAACATCCCGACGCGCCGCAGCTTCTGGTCGGCACCGACGGCAGCGACGATCTCGTCGGCGGGCCGGCGGGCGACGCAATCCTGGCGGGGCGGGACCAGCAGACCATGACGGGAAAGGGCGGGCGCGACCTGTTCGTCTTCACGGCCCCGAACCAGGACGCGACGATCACCGATTTCCGGCCCGGCCAGGACAGCGTGGAGTTCCACGACGGCCGTGGCCTCCGCTTCGACGACGTGACGGTGAGCGAGAAAAATGGCACGGCGGTGGTGCAGGCCGGCGGGCACCGCATCGAGATGCCCGGCGTGCGGGCCGACCAGTTGACCCGGGGGAGCTATTTCTTCGACGACTGATCGACGGGACCACCGGCGGTCTGTGCGTCACCCGCCCAGATTGATGATCTCCACGCGGCGGTTCTCCGCCGCCCTGGGGTCGGCGGGGACCAGCAACTCCCGCGCGCCCAGGCCGGCGGCGTCCAGCCGGTCGTTCGGGATGCGGTGATGCTCCACCAGATAGTCCACCACCGCCTTGGCCCGGCGCTGCGACAAGGCGAGGTTGGCGGCGTCGCTGCCGACCGCGTCGGTGTGGCCGACCACGCGGAAGCGGGTGTTGCCGGCCTCCGGCCCCGCCATCACCGCGCCGACGCGGTCGAGCACCGCCCGCGATTCCGGCCGGATGCGCGCGGAGTTGAAGTCGAAGCCGATGCGGAAAGCGGCGCTGAGGGCCACGGCGGCGGAGGTCGTTCCGGTGGTCGTCGTCCGGTCGGTCTGCGTCACCACCTCCGGCGCCGGCTGGGCCGGCTTCTGGACCGGAGTGGGGAGGGTGACGATCGCCGTGGCCGGCTCCGGCGAGGGGAGCGGGGGCGGCGGCCGCTTCAGCAGGACCGGCGGGCAACCGGCTCCGCTGGAGCCCAGCAGGGCGGCCTGGATTTCGCACTCGCTCGGGTTCGGGCCGAGCCGCACCGCCTCCGCCCGGGCGGACGGCAGCGGCGGCACGGCGAGGGCCGTCCCCAGCAGCAGCGCCGCCGTCCAGTAGGACGGGCGCCAAAGAGTGGTCGCGATGCGCATGGTCGCATTGTCGGGGGGCGCAGGCGGCGCGTCAAATGCCGCGTGCGCCCGCCTCCCGCTGGTCACGCCCCGTCACCCCCGACGACGCGTCGCCAGGACGATGCCGACGGCGATCAGCCCGATGCCGACGGCGTGGTAGAGGTGCGGCTGCTCGCCCAGGAACAGGATGGCAAGCAGGCTGCCGAACACCGGGATCAGGTGGATCGCCAGCCCCGCCGTGTTGGCCCCGACCAGCGCGACCGAGCGGTTGAAGCACAGATAGGCGAGGATCGACGGGAACAGCGCCACATAGACGACCGCCCCCATCGCCGTTGTGCTGAGCGGCATGGGATGCCCGCCGAAGGACTCCCACAGATAGAAGGGCAGCAGCATCAGCATCCCGCCCGCGAAGGTCGCGACGATGAAGCTGAAGGCGTGCACCGCCGGCCGTCGGCGCAGCAGCGCGGTGTAGGCCGCGTAGCTCAGCACCGCCGCGAAGATCCACAGGTCGCCCGCGTTCAGCTGCAGCCCCAGCAGCACCGCGGGGTCGCCGCGCGCGATCAGGGTGGAGGCCCCCGCCAGCGACACCGCGATGCCCAGCGCCTGCACCGCCGACACGCGATCGCCGAACAGGGCGAGGCTCATCAGCACGATCAGCACGGGCATGGAGGACTGCATCATCACGGCGTTCAGCGCCGTGGTGGTGTGCAGCCCGACATAGAGGAAGGTGTTGAAGACCGCGATGCCCAGCAGGGACAGCAGGCCCACCACCTTCCACTGCGCCAGCAGGGCCGGCAGGTCCTGCCGCAGGTGCCGCCACGCCAGCGGCAGCACCAGCAGCACGCCCAGCGTCCAGCGCCAGAAGGCGAGGCCGACCGGCGGCACCTCGCCGGCCACGGCGCGGCCCAGGACGGCGTTGCTGGCCCAGAAGAGGGGCGGCAACATCATCAGGAGCCACGCCTGGTCGATCAGGCGGCGTCCGGCCGGCGCTGCGGCGTTCCCACTCATGAACGATCGCCCGAACGGTTGCTCACGGGCGCTCAGCCGCGCCGGCGCGGCGAGGCGAAGGGGCTGCGCGCGCCCTCGCCGCGCGGGCCATCGCCGCGACCCTCTCCACGGCCCTCGCCACGGGGACCGTCGCTGCGGAAGCCGCCCTCACGGCGCCCTTCCCCACGGGGGCCGCGCGGACCGTCGCCGCGACCTTCACCCCGGCCCTCGCCCCTGCCTTCACGGGGGGGCTTCGGGGGTTGGCGCAGTTCGGCGTCCAACTCGGCGATGCGCTTCACCAACGCCTCGCGGATCGCCGGAGCCGCGTGGGACTTCAGCGTGGCGAGCTGCTCCTTCAACTGCTGGAGCTGGAGCTGCTTCTGCTCCCGCGTGCGCTTGATGGCGACGTTGTCGGAATGCTGGCCGTCGAAGGCGCGCATGGAAAAAGTCCTCGTTTCAGAAAATAGGATGCCGGCCGCGGCGCCCTGTCGGACGCCCGGTCGGGAAGGCCGGATTATTGAAAGGGCACATCCCCCGACGCAAGCCGGGAGTTTGCTTAGGCTGTGCGATAAAGCGGTTGACGCGGGCCGGCGGACACCCGTGGTCAAACCCGGAGCCCGGACATGGAAAGGCCCCGGAAGGTTTCCCTTCCAGGGCCTTAGAGTGGTGCCGCAACAGGGATTTGAACCCCGGACCTACTGATTACGAATTCGTGTTGCTCCAGAAAAATCAATGGGTTGTCAGACGGCATGCGTCCAAGAACCCACTGATTTCTGCGTTTCTCTGACGGAAATTCTCTTGGACGATCACCCCCGCGAATCCGGCCGATAGGACGTCACGCCTGGGCCGGATGCCGGTCGCGCCACAGCCGATACAGCACGAAAACCGCGAGCGACACGCCCACGATCGCGCTTGCGACGGGGGCGATGGCCGTCATTTGCTTCACCCCAGCGACCGCATCTTGCACCTGGTTCTGCGCCTGATGGACCTGGGCCATGATGTCCTGGGCTTGGCGCGCGGCATCCTGCACCTGCTGCGCCATCTGCGCCGCCGGTGCAATCGCCTGCACCGCCGCACTGGCCACGCTGACCACACCGATGCCCGCCGCCGCCTGCGCGGTGGTCGACTTGGCCAGCGGCTTCATCTCGGCCGGCGCATCCACGGCCTGGGGCATGCGCTCCGGTTCCAGGGCGGCGCGCCAGTCGCAGCCCTCAAACAGCAGGCGCTCCATCCGGCGGCGGATCACAAGCCCGGCCATCACGCGGCCCTTCGCCTTATTCCACTTGCCGAACTCCTCGGCGGCTCCCTGGTAGTCGCCCGCGTTCAGCTTGCGCAGCATCGTCGACGGTTGACCGTTCTTCAACGTGACGAACCCGTCTTTCTCGCCTTTCCGCCCCGAACCGACGTTGAAGACGAAGGACGCGAGCGCGGCCAGCTGGCAGGCGTCGAGAGGCGCTTTTACGGCCCGCTCCACAATCGTCTGGGCTTCCCGCAAGTCGTCGATCAGCAGCTGTTCGGCGCGTTCCGCAGTTATCCGGTCGCCGGGCGCGACGTTGCGCGTGTGGCCGTAGCCGATCGTCCATATCCCGGCCGGACACTGATAGGCGTCCAATTCCAGGTCTTCGCGATTTTTCACCAGCTCGACCACGGAGACGTGGGGCTGGGTTTCCGTCCTATTCATCGGTGCTGTACCTTTCTCTGGTGGCGCGCCATTCCCGCCATGCAATGGCGATGCGCAGGATGAGGAGAGCAAGCGCCCCGACGGCCATGACGCTCTGGTATCCGTAATTGACGAGCGTCAGCCACCACGGTGCGGTACCTGCCGCGGCGGCCGTGGTGAAATCTGCAATGGCTCGGTGAGGCATGATCTGCTCCGTGGGGGCGGACAGGGGCTGGTTGGCCGCTCGGCTAGGTGGCCGGTGGCGTGCCGTGTTGAGCGCGCAACTCGGCGATTTCGGCGCGGGCGGCCTCCAGATCGGCGCGGGCGGTCTCCAGCGCGGCGAGCGCGGACGCCTGCACCTCCGACAGGAGGTCGGCGAGCGGAAAGCCGGACGCCCCGGCCACGGCTACCGGCTCGGCGGGGCTGACGAACTCGCCGGCGAAGGCACCGTCGTCGCCCCGCGTCACATAGCGAAACTGCGCGTGCGCGCCGGCAAGGTGGCCGTTGCGGTCCCAGCGCACCAGGAACTCATAGGGGTGCTTGGTCGTCTGCATGGGGGGCTCCTAAATCACGGAGTTGTCGGCGGTGCGGCGCCACGCCACCCCGTCCGAATAGGCCGGCCCTGCACCGGTAATGAAGATCATGGTTGCCCCAACCGAGGGGGACGGCATGGTGGTCGTGGTGTAGGACGGCCACACGGCGCGCCCGTCGGCGAGGAACAGCGTGCGCGCGCCATTCGTAATTGTGCCGTCTGCCTCAATCCTAAAGCGTGTCGTTGTCGGGTAGACGCCACCCTGCGCCACCCGGACTTCCACTTTCTGGGACGAGTAGAAGCCGTTGTGCTCGTTGACGACGAAGACGCCGCTCGGCGCAGCACCGTCCTGGAAGGTCAGGCCGACGCTGCCGACGTTGGTGGGTTGATGCGGCCCCGCCGTCGGGGCGGCCAAGCCGATCTGGATGTTCTGGCCGGCCGGCCCGGACAGGCCGGATTGCGTCTGTCGCAGTCCGGCCATGAGTGGAAGATTGCCGCCGACATCTTTCTCCGGTCCGGCGCCGCCGTCAAACAGCGGGCCGGCTTCGTTGTGATCGAGGTCGCACGCCCTAATCCGATAGCGATTGCTCGGGCCGGGCTCCACGCACACCCCGTAGCGTTGAGTGTGGGCGAGCGCCGCCAGTTCGGCCGGCAACTCGCTTTCCGGTATGTTTCCGCTCAGGGCGCCTTGGATGGAGAAATCGCACACACCTGCCGCAAAATGCAGGCCATCATAGGTGTTGGCCGCGGCGCGGCCATTGCCAAGCCAGTGGCCGCCGTGGATGCGCACGTAGGCGCCGGCCCTGACACACCCCCCATCCTGCTCATTGGAGAGGGCGCGGAACCCCCAGAAATCGTAGGCATGGATCCGACCGCCCGTATTATCCACCAACAGGCCGCGGCCCTTGTGGCTGCTGGACCAATCCTGCATGGACTCACAGCGCTTGACCGTGCCTCCAGCCTCGGGCGCGATGATCCACCCGTCCTTCGATCCGGTGTCCATCGCGCAGCGCGTGGTGAAGAGATGGGCCACCTCCTGTCCGGCCTGCGGCGCGATGACCATGCCCCGCTGGCAGTACAGAGCGCCGCAGGTGTCAAGGTAGGCGCCCCCCGTCTGCCGCAGCAACCATCCGGCCCACGGCTTGAGGGAATCGTCGAGGTGCCCGCCGACGAAGACATCGCGGACGTAAATCTCGGCGTTGGATGCGAGCGGTCCGTCCAACACCACGCCAATGCCGGTGATCGGCGTGGGGTAGAAAATATCGACGTCCTTGACCCTGGTCAGGAATGTTGCTGTGGCAACGATGCCGCGGTGCTGATAGTCGATGCGCACATCCGTGGCGGTGCAGGACGTGCACCCGTTGAACCAGATCGCCGTTCCCGCCGTCTTCGCGCCAGACGCCGGAGCGGTGATGGACAGGCTGCTGACGGACGAATGGGCGGTGGCGGAGCCGAACACAAAGCCGTCCGTCGTTGCGGCGCTGAGCACAACCTTGGTCGCGCCCCGGGCCTCGCCGGCAATGTGGGTGTCGGATGGCACCTGGATGGGGCGGTTGACCACATACCGACCGGCGGGCAGAAGCACAGCTTCGGCTTTTGTCACCACACCCTGTATGGCGGCCCAATCGATCTCGTCCGTCAGCGCGGTGGCGTGGGGGTACACCTCGCGAGCGGCGGACAGGGTGGAGTATCGCTCCGACAGAGGGTGGGACGTTCCGTCGGCGACGGCACCGTAGTCCATGACGTTGCCGATCTCGCCGAATCGCTCGGCCAGAGACCGCGGGACCGGGGAGCCTTTGGCCTTGATCTTGATTGCGTCAGTGTTCTCAGCCGTTGCGATGGACGCCTCACGGGCCTGGGCCGCCGCGGCCACGGCCTCTTGCGCCATGGCCGTGGCCGTGGTGGCGGCCTCGGTCGCCGTGGCCATCGTCGCCGCAGCTGCCGCTGCGGGGTTTTCCACCGCGACCGGTGTGCCGGCTCCGTCGAACCCCAGCAGCCTGTGCGCGCGCAGCAATATCGGCGGCAACTGGGTGGCGGAAGCGTCCCCGGGTGGCAGGTGCAGGCTGCGCGCCGCCCAAGCCGACGCTTCTTGCGCCAGCATGGTCAGCCGATCGGCGGCCTCCTCGATGCGCTTGGCCGGCATCCGGTCGCCGTCCTGCCAGTCGATGCCTTGCAGCGCCTTCGTTTCCCTGGTGATCGCCCACCTCTTCCCCGGCGCCGGAGGGGTGGTCGCGTTCACGGCGCCGGTGCCGCCATTCCCCCCCGTGACGGCGTAATGCTCCCCCATGCTGAGCCGTCTCAGCCCGCCATCGGCGGCCATCTCGTACACCGCGATGTCGGTGGCGGCGAGGAACTGGAACGGCACGGGGAACGACGTGGTGATCCCGTCGCCGGCGTACACGTCCGACTGCGTGCGGGTGGTGGTGACGGTCATGAGCGCAAGCCCTCCGCGAAGCGGTTGCCGCCGCCGTAGGGGATGGCGGCGGCGGGGGAGAAAATGAACTTCTGGGCGTTCTCTTCCTTCACGCGCTTTTCGAAGCGCCGGAGGAAGCCGGGGTTGAGCGCTTCCTGCACCTGGTAGAGGAACAGGTAGTCGAGGCCGATCCGGGTGTAGAAAAGGTTGGCGAAGGGGGTGTTGGACACCGCCCAGCGCAGCATGCCGGCGCGCTTGTCGTCGCCGTTGCGCAGTCCGGACCAGATGGCCAAGAGATCGGCGACCGAGGAGGCTGTGGGGCCGGCGGCGGTTTCCAGCGGCACGTTGCCAAAGCGGCTGTAGTGGCCGAACAGGTAGTCGCCGTAGATGCCCAACGCGCCGCCCTGGGTCCAGGCGGCCGCCCATGTCTCGGGGTCAGCCGGGTCGCGCGGCGTGCGGCCCTTCGCCAAGTCCTTCAGCGCCCCGGCCACATAGCCGAACACGGTGCTGCCCAGCATCATATGGACGATGCCGGCGGCGCGGGCGCCGGCGTCCTGGCCGCCGTAGACCTCGCGGCCCCACACCTTGGTGACCATGGCCACCGGGAACGCCTTGAACTGCGTCACGAACCGCAGGGCCTCGCCCGCCACCGTGCCCGCCTGAGTGCCCTGGCGCAGCATGGCGCGTTCTCGAGCGCCGGGGTTGAGCACCGCGTATTCCCCGCGGTCGGCGAAGTAGGCGTGCAGCTTCAGCGCCAGATCCTCGCGGAAGCCGTCGCGGGCGCGGGCCACCTGCTCGTCCAGGCGGCCGGGCAGCGCCGCGATGGCGTCGATGCGCTCCACCATCTCCACCTGCGCGCGCTCCAGCTTGGCCGCCAGCTCCGCCCGCGCGGCTTCCGCCTTCGGGATGCCTTCGGTGATGCGGCGAACCCGGTTCGCGGCCTTGGTCGCCAGATCGCGTTCGGCGCGCGCGAGGGCGCCAATCTCGCGGGCGATGCGCTGCCCCACCTCGGTGGTGGAGCGGGCGCTGTCGCGGTGGTCGCGCAGGGCCTCGCGCAGGGAGGAGATGGTGTCTTGATAGCGCCGCACGCCCGCCACGGTCGCCTCCATGGCCGCGCGCTCCGCGTCGTCCATGGTCGGGCCGGCCTTGGCCAGCTCGGCCTCCAGCTTGCGCGAGCGCTCCTCCAGCCGCTCCAGCGCGCCGGCGTGGGTTTCCAGGCGGTCCATGATGGCGCTGCGGATGGCGTCCAGTTCCGGCGCAATGCGCGCGTCCACCGCCTCGTCCGCGAGGCGCAAGGCGGCGTCCGGCGTGACGAAGGGGCGGCCGTCGACCTGGCGCAGCTCCGCCGTCCGGATCATCTCCCAATCCTCGGGCTTGATGTCGAACATGGACAGGATGCGGCGCGTCTGCTCTTGCAGCCCGTCCCACGCTTGGTCGACCTGCCGCCCCAGGTGGCGGGACATGACGAACTCGGCACCGGCCCGCTGGGCATCGGTCCAATAGCTGATACCCGACCAGCGGAAGAAGGTGTTGGCCAGCTTCGACAGGGTGCCCGGCACGGTGTCGCCGGCCTCAAAGCGCGACGCCAGATTGCCGGTCATACCCTCCGCGCCGGCGCGCAACAGGTCGATGATCTCGCCTTCCTCGCCCTTGCCGCGACCGCGCACCAGCGCCGTCAGGCCGTCGGCGTAGCCTTCCAACAGGCCGATGCCCTGGTACCGCAGCTCGGACGCCTTCAGCGGCACGTCGGTGACGGCGGACAGGGTGACGCCCCCGAGTTTTGACATGCTCTCCCACGTCCGGACGGCGGCACCGACCTGGGCACCCAGGCGGTGTACCGGCATGGACGCGCGCCCGTCCAGCTCGTCGAAGCGGTTGGACAGCCAGCCGCGGGCTTGCTGAAGCTGCACCACCACCTCCGGAGCGGTGTCCCGGTGCTGCTCCGCGAGCGCCCGCAGGTCCGCCTCGAATTCGGCGCGGGGGTTCGTGCCGAATTCGCGCATCAGCGCCGCGTTGCGGGCGGCGTTGTCGAGGCTGCGCAGGACGGCGTGGATCAGGTTCGGCTCGCCGAACTTCGCCTGGTAGTCCATCCAGGCGTCGGCGTCCTTCCAGTGGAGCACGCGCCCCTGCGAGGCTTTCTTGGCGATGTTGGCCGGCCCCTTGAACGCCGGGTCCTTCAGCCCCTGTCCGCCCTCCGGCGTCAGGTGCACGCCGGTGGCGAGCGCATGCCACACGCCGCGCAGGAAGCCCTCCCGGTCGGCGACGCCTTCGAAGGTCCGCTCGTCCAACAGCGGCAGAACGGTGTCCCGCCACCCCTCGAACTGAGCCGCTAGGATGCGGTCGCTGTCGTGGACGGTGCGGCTGATGTAGCCGTCGTACTGGCCGATCCAGGCCCCTTCCTTGTTCAAGGCGTGCACCGCGAGCTGCTGATACTTGCGGATGATCTCCGCGGCCTGCTGGGCGGCCTGCACGCCGGTGATGCCGGGACGCCCATCGGGCATCGACGCCGCGAACAGCTCGCGCGCGATCTCCCGGTCGATCGTGCCGTTGCGCAGGGCGTTGTACAGGCCGGCGCGCTCCAGCTCCGTCGTCAGCCCCACGGCATAGTCGCGGCGCAGGGCGTGCTGCTGGGCGGCGACGGACAGCCGCGACCCGGCGAACGGGGTGTTGACGCCCACCAGCTTCGCCTCCAGGCCCATGATGATGCCGGGCGTGCTGCCGGTGGTCGGGGCGGCGTTGTAGAACTCCCGCCGCGTCACGCGCTTGACCAGGTTCATCTTGGCGTTGCGCGTCTCGATGCGCGCGGCCATGCGCGCCTCGTCCCCGGCCTCGCGCGCGGCCGCCACCAGCAGCTCCGCCCGCGACAGGTCGACGCGCTCCCGCGACATGCGATCGGCGCGCAGCTGCACATCCTCCAGCAGCTGGTGGATGTCGTCGTCGGACAGCGCCTTGCCGGCGGCCTTGCGGATCGTGTCGAGGCAGTCGTCCCAGCTCATGCGCTCCTCGCCATGCAGAAGGCGCCGGCCTCGGCAGCGCGGGAATAGGTGTTGGCCTCCTCGGCCATGCGGGCGGCCTGCGCCAGCTCCGGCTCCTCGCCGGTCAGCCGGCCGGCGCGGCGCAGCTCGTCCAGGCGGGCCTCCGTCAGCGCCTCCGCCGCGTCGAGGGCTTCGGGCGCCGTGGGATGTTCGGGCAGGTCCGCCACCGAGCGTTCCACCGCGGCGACGGTGGCGGCGGCGTCGGGCGGCGGCGCCGTGGGATCGTCGCGCCGCAGGGCGGAGAGGATGTCCCGCGAGCGCGGCGGTTCCGCCCCGAACAGGTCCGGGGTCGGGCTGGATTTCATCGCCTCGTCCACGTAGCGGTTCAGGGCGGCGGCGATGGCGTCGCGGCTGGCCGTGGTCTTGCCGCGGATCATTTCGGCCAGGAACATCTCCGTCGCCGGCGACGGGCGGCTGAAGGCGTCCATCTGCGCCAGCAGGTGATCCAGCGGGCGGCCCGCCGCGCGCGCATCGCGGATCAGGCGCACGGCGTCCAACAGGTCGGCGGTGGCGTCCACACCCGGCGCGATCTCGCCGCCGGCGGCGGCGGCGCGCATCCGTGCCCAAGCGGGCGCGACGTCGAACAGCGCGCCGGAGAGGGAGCGCGAGCTGTCGTCCATCTTCTCGACCATCGTGCCGATCAGGCCGGCGTCGTCGAAGGCGCGGGCCAGAAGGGCGTTGCGGAAGCGGGCGGTCCCCTGGGCAGAAAAGACGCCGGCGCCGTCCAGCAAAGCGCCTTGCTCGCCCTGGGGCAGGGCGGACAGGAAGGCGCGGCGCAGGGGCGCGTTCGCGGCGGAATTGGGGTCACCGCCGGCATAGAGGTGGAGAATGCCGTCCATCACGCGGGCGTCGGCCATGGCGCGCTCGCTCGCCGACAGCTCCAGCGTGCGGGCCTTCTGCGCGTCGACCGTGAAGCCGCGCCGTTCCTCCGGCGACAGGTCTGTGATGCGGCGGGCAATCAGCACCGGTTCCTTGATCCCGTCGATCTTGAAGCCCTCGCGGACCATCATCGCCTGATAGCGGGTCGCCAGGTCCGGCCGCTCCCGGTAGATGCGGCGCAGGGACAGCGAGCGGCCGTTGCCCGATTCCACCACACCGTCGGGACCGACGATCGGGGCACCGGTCGCGGCGTCGCGGGAGCGTCCGAGCAAGGCCGGCTCGAAACCGGAGACGATGGCGCGGATTTGCTCCTCCGCCGCCGCGCGGGTGCGGTCGCGAGGCTGCAATTCCTGGGGGAAGTGGGGGTTCACCGACAGATCGTCGCCGTGGGACAGCGTCAGGCTGCCCAACTCGGTCACCTCGTAGCGCACGTTCAGCCGCCGGCCGGCGGTGTCGTAGACTTCCCCGAGGTTGCTTTCGGTCCGGCGGCGGCCCATATTTCTGGGAGCCGGGCGGGAGACCTCCGGCGACTGGCCCCCGGACGGACGATCCGAAGTCCCCTGGGCGGTATCCCCGGCGACGCGGCTAACGCCGCCGGGGGAACCAGCCTCGCCCGATCCGGGCTGGCGGGGCGGCGACGGCGGTTCCAGGCGCTCCGGGCCGTTCACCCCCATCTTGACCACATAGTGCTGCTGGTCGGCGGAAAAGCGGCTGGCGACGATCTTGATCTGCCGCCCGTCTTCGGTGTCCACGACCCAGATGCGGTGGTAGCGGTCCTTGCCTGGCTGGTCTTCGACGCGCGGTTCCAGGTCGCGCAGCCAATCGGGCAGGCGCAGCACGTCGTCGCGCGTCACCTGCTGGGCGGCCGGGCGGGCCGATCCTTCCCCGTCCTTGAAGATGATCTTGACCATGCCGTCGCCACGGCCGGGGATGGTGACGGCGCCGTCCTTCTCCTCCACCGCGCCGCGGCGCATGAACAGCGGTTGTTCACTCTCCGACAGCAGTCCTACCAGCGGATCGGCAGGCGGGCCGGCGGGCGCCGCGCGCACCGTGTCGTAGGAACGTCCGAGGTCTCGGCGTTCCTGGTCGCGCAGCAGCAGGTCCACGGTGTCCGGCACCGGGCGATCGTCGGCGACGGCGGCGATGGACGCGCGGGTGGCGGTCTCGACGTCGCCGAAGGGCGCCGCCTCCACGCGGTCCTGCATCGGCGCGTGCCAGCGGCCGGGCGTCGTCAAGTCGCGGACGCCGCCGCCCACGACGTGCAGGCCGCCGCCCAGGGCGGCGCCGAAGGTGAGGTTCATCAGGCTGTCCACCGCGTGGTAGTCGGCCTGTTCCTGGCGTGCGACGCCGTAGACGAGAGGTTCCACCACAGCCGCGCCCACCGCGCCTTCGACCGCGCCCACCCCAGCGCGCACCGCCGCCCGGCCGGCGGCCGATCCGGCGTTGGCGAGCATCTGCGCGTAACGGGCCTCGCCCACCACGGGGATGAAGGCGGACGCCACGTTAACGGGGTCTAGGACGCTCGCCACCAGCCCCACGCCGATCTGCGCCGCACCCTCGCCGATTCCGCCCTCGGCGCGCTGAAGGATGGAGCGGCGCTCCAGCTCCGCCCGCTTCAGGTCGTGCAGGTCGCGCGCGACGTGGACTGGCGTCGGTCCGTCGAAGGTCAGTTGCCCCTCGATGCCAAACCGCTCGTTCGCTTGGTCCTTCGTCAGGTAGCGTTCCGTCGGAATGGTGAGTTCCCGCCCCAACCAACGGGCCGCCGATGCACCAGGGTTGCGCGCCCATGCGTCGTCCCAGGTGGCCCCCAGGACTTCGCCGGTGGTGGCGGGGATGGCGTCGAGGCCCTGCGCCTGCAGGCGGCGGGTTGGCGATATCTCCTGAGTGATGATGCCGACCATCATTCCTCCTCGGCGGCGCGGCGCCGCGCGGCGTTCGCGCGCACCTGCTCCGGCGTTAGGCCTGCACGGCGCGCAATGGCTTCGACGTCCTGAGTCGGTGAGGCGGACGATGCGCCTGGGCTCGCCGCCGTCGGAATATCAGCGAAGCGGAACTCCACGCGGCGGCCGTCAGCGCGCAACACCGGTTCCCGGCGCCGGTCAACCAACACCCATCCGTCATCCGTGCCATTCGTCACCCACGCGCTTCCGTTTCTGGCAACGGCAAGCATCTGTCCGCGCCGCTGTTCGGCGGTGAGGGTTGGCATGCCACCAGGGTCCGCGAGGTCCTGGGGCGTCAGCTTGGACAGCAGCGTGATCGCGTACTCGGTTGCCCTCTGCCCCTCGCCCTTCGGCGTGCGGGCCATCAAGTCGCCCTGCGGAACCCAGTCGTATTTGCCGATCACCATCTCTTCGGCCGCTCGCTTCACAGCTTCGTCGGGCGGCAAATACTGGGCCTTGCGATAGGCCAGGAGGCGTGTTTGTTCTTCCCATTGCGCTGCTTTGGCGGCCCCGTCCGGAACCAGCGCCAATGAACGGCGGAGCGGATCGAGGACATCGCGCACGCCCTGGTCCACCGCTTTCGCGTCGTCGCCCACCGTTTTGCGCAACGGGTCTTTGCCCATAGCCTGGGCCTCCGCCAACTCGCGGCGCGCCACTGGATGCGGCACGGTGGCCAGCACCTCCATATCCGGGGGAAGCTTCTGCTCCACCAACTCGCCGTAGACCTTGGGCCAATGCGAGCCGAACCCCGTGGCCAGTTGCTCCATCACGTCAGCGCGCTGCTCCGCTGGGGCGGACAGGATGCGGGTGACGACGTTTTCGGCCATCGGCTTGGGCAGCACGCGACGGTCCGCTTCCGGAATGCCGGCGCGCGCCTGCAGGTCCAAGGACAGAGCCACGGCCTGGGCGCCGGCCTGCGGGTCGGACACGCTGCGGCCCGTGAGGTCGCGCAGGACGGGCGAGTGGTCCAGGACATATTGCGCCGGATCGTCGGCGCGGCGTTTGGCGTCGGCGGTGATCGCGCGCGTGAGGCGGTCGTAGCGGTCCGCCTCATTCGCGTAGCCCTCCCCTTCCGGTCGGTAGCGCTTCAGCAACTCCGCCTGCTGTTGGGGCGGGAGCATGGCGACGGTCGCGACGTCGGCACCGAACTGGCGCCACTGGCGCCGCTCGTCGATGAGGGAGGAGCCGCGCTCCGGGCCGTAGGCTGCGAGGATTTTCTCGTCGGTCACCGGCTTGGCGAAGCTGTCGCCCCGCTGGTAGGCGGTCAGCTCGTCCCGCACGGCGCCCTCCACCTGCACGCGCAGCGTGGCGCGGGCCTCTTCCTGCTGGCGCCGCGCCTCGGCCTCGCGCCGGCGCAGCTCCACCGTGGCGTGTTCCTGCAGCCGCATGGCGCGGTCCGGATCCACGAAGGGCGCGAAGGCGCCCGACTGCAGCACGCCGATCGCGGCGGCGGGGTCACGGAGCGTCAGGCCGGTCAGGCCGGCGGTGGCGAACTCGGTTCGCGTCCGCTTGATCTCGTCCGCCTGGATTTCGGCCGGAAGGCCGGACGCGCGGATGGCGTTCTCGGTCTCGGACAACAGGCTGTCGAACTTCGTCAGGTCGCCGGCGACGGCGTGGCCGTTGAGGCGCCGCACGTCCTCGATGTCGGTGCGGCGCTTGGCGACGCGGGCGCCGGCCTCATGCGCCATCGCCTGTTCGGCGATCTGGCCGCGCAGGTTGACCAGCCCCAGCTCCACCTCTTGCCGCATCGTGCGGGAGCTGACGCCGTCCAGCCGCGTGGCGGCCCACTGGTCGTACTGCTCCAGCATGCCCTTGGTGAAGTCGGGCGCTCCGGGAGGGGCCTGCTCCTTCGCCTGCTGGAAGCGCTCCGCCCACTGCGTGCGGTCCTCCGCCCGCCATTTCGCCGCCGTCAGCCGTTCGTCGGCGGCAACGCGCGCGTCGATGGTGTCGATCAGCCCCGTGGCCGTCTTCGCGACCTGGGCCATGCCGACGCCGGCGGTCTGGTCCACCACCGGCGTGTTGATCGGCTGCCCGACGGCGTGTGGCACGCCGAAGCGGAGGCCCTGCGGGCGCAGTCGGATGGCGGCGCGGGCGTTCTCTTCGGCCATGTCACCCTCCCGTCGTGGACGCGGCGGAGGTGGTGCCGCTGCCGGTCGTGGTGGTGCCCCACCGGTCGTAAATCTTGAGGCCGGAGTTCATGGCCGTCGCCGATGCCTGCAGCAGTCCGGACGTCAGCGCCGACCGACCCTGGCTGCGGGACAGTGCCGCGCGCGCCATCAGGTCGCCGGCCTGACTCTGCCCGTAGAGGCTCATGTTGCGAGCCTCGACCTCCGCCCGCCATTGCGTGAAGTCGGCTTCCCTCTGCAGCGTGGCGACGTGATCGGCGGTTTCTCGCGCGGTGGTGTCGCGCAGCACCGCGAGGTTGGTTCCGGTGTAGGCCTTTTCGGCCGCCAGGGCGTCCCGCCGCGTGGCGGCCGCGGCGTCGATCTCCGCGAGGTCCTTGCCCGCCTGCGTGCTGATGTGGGTGGCCTGTGCCCGGTACTCCCCGGCCTGGAACGTGGCGTCCGTCAGGATGCTGCGCGCGTCCCGGTCGGCCAAGTCCCGAACGTTCGCGGCGGTCGCGCGGGCGCGGACGGCCCGCACGCCGGCGCTGCGGGCGTCCTCCACGTACGCATCCACCTGCACCAACCCCTGCAGGCGGCCCTTCAGCACCTCCAGCTCCGACGCGGCGGCCTGGTCCGCCAGCACGTCCAGGGCGGAGCCCGACAGCTCCACCCCGGCCGCGGCCGTCCCGGCGCGCACCCCGCCCAGCATCTGGTCCCGCTTGCGCCGCGCCAGGGTTTCGTCCATGAGCGTGGTGGCCAGCTCCGCCTTGGCGCGTCGGGTCGATGCCGCTTCCTGCGCGTCAGCATCGGCCGCCACCAACAGGGCGTCCGCTTCGTCATGCGCGGCCTTCGCCATCACCGTGGCCACGGCGTCGGTCGCGGCGGACAGGGTGTGATCGGCTCTGCGCGACAGGGAGCCGGCTTCGAAAGCCGCCTGCGACCGCACCTTGTCGGCTTGGTAGGCCGCGGTGCGCATCGCGTCCGCGATCGAGCGGTCGTACGTCGCCGCGTCGAAGGCCGCCTGCCGGTCGATGGCTTCGACCTGCAAGCGCCCCGCCTCGGATACGTTGGCCGCGTCGCGCCGGATTTCGGAGACGTTGTAGTCTCCGGTCTGCTGGATGAGCCGCGCCTGCTCTTCGGCGTTCTGCTGGGCGACGCCGGCATTCTGTTCCTGCTGCGCCGCCGCCTTTTTGGCTTGCGAAGATTGCTGTGCCGACGAATAGACCGATGCGCCAGCGGCGACGACGGCGGCGCCGGCGGAAACTGCCGCCATTCCCATGTCATGCCTCCGTCAGATCGATGCGGAAAAGCTGGCCGAAATCCACGGCGCCCAGTCGGCGATACAGCGGGGCCATGCGCGGTCCGTCGGCGCGAATGCCTGCCCGAAGAAACACCTCGTGGACGCCGCGCTTCCGCAGCGCCTCGATGGATGCGCGTTGCAGGCGGATGCCCAAGCCCTTGCAATCCGGGTCGGCGTAGAAGGTTAGGTGTTGCGCCGACAGAACGTCAGGGGACTCCAGTGACGGCGCGATGATGGACATCAAGTATCCGAACATACGGCCGTTGCAGCGGGCCGTCATGATCTGCAGGGCTCCGAGGTCGTCCAGCGCGCGTAGGAGCGGCAGGTTCTTGCGGCGCCAGTCGCCAGGAGCCTCCCCCACGGCGACCAGATGCGCGTTGAGCAGCTTCTCTGCGTCCCGCAAACACACGTCGAAGGGCTCGGATTGGATCGTCATGCCGTCCAAGTCGTTCGACGCCCGGCAAGACATCAATGCCAGCGTCTGGTGTTTGGCAATGGCCGTCAGCTTGTCCATCTGCGGCCCGTGGGCATGGCAATACCGGACGATGTGGCGCATGTCGCATTGGACGTTGACGGGCGCCCAATGCCGCCACCACTCCGGATCATGCGGGAGGCCGAGGCAGTGTTCGAACACCGAGGCGCAGACATTCTCCCGCGCCAAATCCTCGAAGCGCACGGACAGCGCGTCGGGGATCCGCTTAGTGATCTGCTCCAGCTTGCGGTCCAGGCGGATCATGAGGCGTTCCATCGCCGCTGGGTCAGTGAACAGCCCCAAGCGCATCAGACTGTCCGTGGACGCCATCGGGTCACGCCGCACCACCACCACCCGCAGATCGGGCTGGAGATGCCGCGCCAGCCGCCACCATGGCGCCGCCGCGGTCTCCGCCGTGCCCGTGTGGGGCTGGGCCAGCCACGACCGGACATCGTCGAGGCTGCGAGCGTGGCGTAGTTCCTCATGGCCGCATGTCCAATTGCCGTAGGAGAGGAAGCGCGCCAGCCATGCCGTCCGGGAACGGGGCATGCCGAAGATGACGAAGGGAGGGGACATCAGACGGACACCTCCATGGACGGTCCTGGTACGGTCATCGGTCACCCCACGGCTACGTCAGGGATCAGGGCCGTGACCGCGAGGGGCAACGGCTTGGCTTGCTCCACCACCACATGCAGGGCGGCCTTGCGGGTGCCGGCGTCAGTCCGGATGGACTTGGCGCCGGTGAACAGGGCGGGTGGAGCGCCCAGCGCGTCGCCGTCCATGCGTTGCGGGATGCTTTCCAGCGGGCTTCCCTCCACGCCCACGTCCGCCCCGGCCGCGTGCAGCAAGCCGACGGACACGGCGCTGACGCGGCGGGGCTGGCCGCCAGAGCTGCCCTGCGCGGTCGGCGGCTGGATGTCGAGGGACACCAGCCGGGCCGTGCTGCCGAGACCCACCAGCACCCGGCTGGCCGGGGCCTGCAACTCCACCTGCCCGCCCGTTACGACGCGGGAGGGGTGCGGCACATCATCGGCCACCACCTGCACCGTCTCTCCTTCCAGGTGATCCAGGCCGGTCATGGCGGCGGCTGGAGACCCGGAGTAGAACAGTCCGGCGTCGACGTACCACAGGCCGGAGCGGTCGGCGGGGTCGACCGGGTCGAAGTGGGCTTCCATCACCTCGACTTGGGCGCGGTCTTGCCCGCCCACGCGTCGGATGACCAGCATCCACAGCTCGTCCCGATCGGCACCCGGAATGCAGGTGATCGACCGCACGCGGGTGCCCGTGCCGCCGATGGTGTGGCGGTGCCACGCCAGGGCCTCGCTTTCGGCGGAGAGGGTCAGGCCGGCCAGCCGGCCGTCGTCCAGCACCGCCCACAGGATGGACCACGGCTCGGCCTGCCACGCCATGCCACGGACGCCGACGCGGGCGATGTGGTCGGCCATCAGCGACAGGTCCGGCGCGTTGTAGCCGTCGGTGGAGTAGTCATAGGCGAGCTGCAGCACGCGGCGCCGCGTGCGGCTGGCGAACACCACGCCGGAGCCGATGCGCGCCGGGGCCGTGTCCCCGGCGCCGGAGACGTGCAGGCGCGTCATGCTGACGCTGGCGGGGGTGATCGGCCCATCGCTGCCGGCGATCCGGAACGGGCCACCCGAGGTGCCGGCGAACAGCGCGCCGTTGGCGCCGCTCAGCCACCGGATCACGTTGACCTGGTCGTCGCTCGCCGTGACCGTCACCGCGTCGTCGGCGGCCACCACGCCGGCCGCGTTGGACGGCGAGTGCCGGTCGAAGTCGGCGCTGCACGACATCCACACCGTCTGCCCCCGCGCCCAGCACAGCCGGTTCTGGTGGAACGACACGGCGACCGGGTAGCCGCGCTCCGCCGTCCACTCCCCCATCCGCCATTCCGTCGAGGCGGCGACGGCCGCGAAGGGGCTCTGCACCTCGGCGGTGGCGTGCTGGGCGTCGGTCACCGCGGTGATGCGCGCCCAGCCCCACACGGTGCCGTGCTGGATCCGCAGAGGACCGCCCACGTCGCCGGCGTGGAAAACCGCCGCCGACGTGGTGACGGTGACGGTGCCGGTGGTGGCGGACAGGGTGAGGGTGGTGGAGGTGGTGTTGACGTCGCGGTAGGGGCCATCCCTGGTCACCCACGGGGCGAGCGTCCAGGCGGTGTGCCCGGTCCGCGACAAGGTGCGCGGCGGGTGGCCGGGGGCAGCGAGAAACAGCACGTCGGCGGACTGGGCCCAGCGCAGACGCGTCAGGTCCTCCGCCTGGTAGGGGGTGGCCACCTCGTAGGGCACGCCGCCGGTCTCGATCCGCCCGCCGTCCATGTAGAACCGGAAGGCGCCCGGCGTGGCCTCGATCACATAAGCCTGCTCCACGCTGAACTGGAAGGGGATCAGGATGCCGTCGGCCTTGGCGGCGGCGGCGAACCGGGTTCCGGGGCGCCGAACGGCGGGGCCTTGGGGCAGGGCCACCATGTTCGTGAGCTCGCGCGCGCCGGTGGCCACACGCTCCAGGTCCCGGCGGTTGCGGAAGAGCGGCGACAACTCGCCGGCGGCGAAGCTGAATTGGCCGGGGCGGACGGTCACAGCCGGTCCTCCAGCCAAGACAGGGACGTGGCGTCGTCGGGCTGGGGCAGCTGCCCTTCGGCGGCGTCGGTCTGTCGCGCCTCCTGCAGGGTCCGGCGGTAGCGCGCCTCCAGCGCGTCCATGGCGGTCTGGCTGTCGATCAGGGTCGAGGCCATGTCCCAGGCCAACCGCGCCGCGACGGCGGCGGCCAGCGACGGATCAAACAGCGATTCATCGTCGAGGCGCGCGGTGTAGACGATGGGTAGAGGCGCGGCCACGTTGGTCAGCAGCTCGCGCCCCTCGATCTGCCACGGCGCGTCGGGCGCCCCCCAGATGGCGCGCACCGTCAGGCAGTCGTCGGGCAATCGGTAGCGTTGGTCGAACCCGAAGGGCGGCGGCGGGGAGAGGGCCGCGAGGTGCGCCCGCCGGGTGGCGCAATTCCAGGGATAGGCCCGCAAAACGGCGTCGCGCGCGCCATCGTAGTAGCGACGGCAGGAGCGGGCGGCGGCGCTGTCCTCTTCCGGGGACACCACCGCGTCCGCCCGGCACCAGCCGAGCGCCACATTGAAGATGCCGACGCGCGACGCCATGGCTCAGAGCCGGGCGGTCAGGAGGGCGATCTTGATCATCTTGCCCGCCGCGAGCGCGCCGCCTCCCACGGTGACGATCAGGTCAAGCGCCGCACCGGTGGCGTTGCGGAAGCCGAACCCGGCCACGTCGGTCAGGGTCGCCGAACCGGTCGCGGCGCAGGACGTGGCCGCCAGATAGCGGGCGGCAGCGCCCGTGTCGCCCACGGTCAGCGTCCGGCCGGCGCCCATGGCCTCGAACACGATGGTGCCGCCGATCACCCGTTCGCCGGGGGCCACGCGGCCCATCTTGATGACGTCGCCGGCGACCTCCGTCCCCAGCGCCGTGTATTCGTCGTAGGTCAGCGACACGCGGCCGCCCCAGTCGGCACCGTCGACCATCTGCGCCGGAACCGCGACCGTCTTCGCGTGGTTGGTACCGTACAGCGTCGTCATTTACGCGCCCTCCTCGCAGTCGATCTGCACCACCTTCTCCTCCTCCATGCGGACCGCACCGGCCGACAGGCCGGCGGAGACCAGATAGGACTGCTTTTGGGCGATCCAGTCGACGTTCGCCTTCACGTCCTTGGTGACGTTCAGGAGGATGCCGGACTTGACCCACAGCATGCAGGACCGCACGGTGCCGGCCTTGGGCAGCATGGTGGTGACGGCGTTGGTCTTCTTGTCGCGGAAGTCCTCGAAGCGATGGAAGATGACGCGGTAGAACTTCTCCACGCCGCCCTGCTCCAGCACCCGCACGGTGGTGAAGTCGCTGGACTTGACCTCGTTCGTGTTGATGAAGCCGGTTTCCAGCTTGGCCGTAAGCGCGAGGTGAATTTCGTCGGACGCGTCGTCGCCGATCGCCTCCATCGTCTTCAGCATCTCTACGGCCTTCATCAGCTTCGTCAGCGTGAAGCCGGTCCCGTCCGCTTCGATCTTCTGGGTGTCGGGGAAGGGGACCGGCACCGTGCCCTCCTCGCCAGAGTAGGCGGTGCCGAGACCGGCCTGCACGATGAGGTGATCCAGCTTGCGGGCGCCCGCGCTGGAAAACGCCTGACTGTAGGCGTTGGTCGGGTCGGTCAGGACCTTCAGCTTGTCGAAATCGTCGACATACTGGCCGGCGATGTAATCCTTGTTCGCGAGCCACCGGCGGAAATGCGGCGTCTCGATGATGGGGATATCGACGTTGCGGCCGGTCTTCTCGGTCATCTGGATGTGTCCGACCTGGTCGAACGAAATCCGCTTGCCGGTCTCGCTTTCCTCGCGCACGGCCTTGCGCAGGCGGGAGGTCTTCTGACCCACCAGCGTCTCAAAGCCGGCTCTGTACTGCTGAACGAATGCGGTGGTAATCTGGGCGGACATGCTTCCCCCTTGCCCACAGTTGCGGAATTGCTCTGCATCTGCTTCGGGGGTTGCCCGCCGTTTGCACGGACCCGGTCCGGCCTTGTGCCGCACCGGGTTGCCCGCCGCCTACACGGACCCTCAGTCGCTGTTCCCGGTTTACCCCTTCTGGTTGGGGTAGGCAAGACCGTAGAGAGCATCCATACGACGCTTCGCGTCAGCGTGGCCGGAGTGGCTGCGATCCATCCACGACTTGAGAAAGTCTTGGTCGCCACGCAACCGGTCAATTTCGGCGCGCGCCGCCTCGGGCGTCTGCGGCATACCGGCCGACGCGCCGCCACCACTGCCCGCCAGCGTGTCCTCCGACATGGCCGAGCCGATCGAGTGGAACAGTCGGATCATCTGCGCCCCGCCCACCCGCTTTTCGAGCACGTCGAGGAGTTCGCCGGACCCGGCGCCGAACTTCTGCACCGCGCGGCGGGCGGTCTCGATGTTGCGGTCGTAGTTGGTCCCCCACTCCGTGCGCAGGGCCTGTTCGGCTTGCTCCTGCTGCTGGCGTATCACGTCCAGGCCAGCCTTGGCCTGCGTGATGTAGGATTGCCGCAGGCGCTGGGCCTGGGCGTCGGTCAAGCCGGCGTCGAACGCGAGGGTGCGGAACGCCTTTTCGTGGTTGTCGGACCAATGGTCGTCGGTCACGTCGGCGGGGCGCTGGAAGGCGCTGTAGGCGTCGGCGGAAGCCGGCTTGGCGCCCACCAGCTTCTCCAGCTCGCGATAGGCCGCGAGGGCCGCGCCGGGGCTCTTCCAGCCCTTCGCCTCGATCACCGGCTTGTGCTGGTCGTAGTCGCCGCCCAGCGCGCCGGCCCAATCGAATTCCGCCGGCGGGGCGGGGGGAGGGGCAGGCAGGGTGGGGGGGGCGGCGGGGTCCTGCGCCGGAGCGGCGGGCGCCGTGGGGGTGGTGCCGACGGCGTCGGGCGCGCCCAGATCGGACGCGGCGCCGCCGTCCGGGGCAAAGGTGGCGCGGTTACGGGAACTCAGCATCAGGTTCATCGGTCAGCTCCGTCAGGATCTGGGGGGTGAAGTCGTCGGGATTCAGGCCCAGGAGTTCCACGATGTGGTGGAACACCTCCTGCCTGCCGCAGTTGAAGGCGGTGGCGTGAGGATCGCCCGGCACATGGGCGGAGCGGGTCACGCAACAAAAGGCCGCGAGGTGGGCGAGCATGACGCGGCCGTTGGCGCCGTCGGGGTTGATCTGCTCGCGGAAGGCCTGTGCCACGGCGCGCGCCCGCCGGCGGCCGTGCAGGCGTTTCAGGAACGCGGCGATGGACTTCATGCGCCAGCTCCGGCGGCGGCCAGGTCTTTCGCCGCGCCGGCGGCCATGGTCGCCGCGGCGAGCTGCTGTTGCTGCGCGGTCTGCTGGGCGCGGGCGGTGCGTTCCTGCTCCACCATCTTCCGGTCACGGAGCAATTTCGGGGACGTGCCGTAGGCGTCCGCCAGCGTGCGCGCGATCTCATCCATGTCGAAGTTGTCGAGGATTTCCGGCTTGTGTGCGGCCAGCGGCAGCACCGCGTCCATCGTCCGCATCAGGGCCGCCCCTTCCGCGGCCTTCGCGGCCCGGGCAAGCGGAGACACGTATTCCACGCGGAGCTGCGGGTACTGCTGCAACACTTGGGGCGGTTGGGGCAGCTGGCCGGCGCGCGACAAGATGCCAAACAGCCGATCCAACAGCGGGTCCAGGAACTCCGACTGGATGCGCCCCAGGTGGGGCGCCATGAGGCGCAGCTTCTCCTCCTGGCTTTGCAGCACCTCCGTGGCCGTGCGTCCCGGTTGGGCCACCATCAGGAGGAGGCCGGAGTGGAAGGCGTCGCGGATCGATTCGCGGCGCTGCTGCTCCATTTCAAGCCCAAGCCCTACCTGCCCGCCCGTGGTCAGGGGGCGGATGACCGGATTGCCGGCCATGTCCGTGCCGCCGTAGGTGATGCCGCCCGGCGTGGTGCGGAGACCGCGCACCGCGTATTCGTCGGGCGCCAACAGGGGCGGGTCCACGGCCTTCTGCGCGCCGATCAGCGTCGTCTTGGCCATGGCGTTGACGGTCTTGACGTCGGGCAACGCGAGGATGGCCGCGCCGTCGCCGTAGGGGCCGGCTTCGTTGTGAGCCCAGCGCGGGACCATGTAGGGCATCTCGTCATAGCCGCCCACCGCGACCACGGCGCGGTCCTGGGTGGAGACGTAGACGGAGCGGAACGCTTTGGCGCGGGCGTCGACCTTGTTCGGGTCCGCGTCGGGGTTCGGCTCCACGACGTGCAGGTATTCGATGCGTCGGTCGGGTTCCCCCTTCTCCATCGCCTTCAGAGCCGTCGCCCCGGCCTTGTCGCCCCAGCGTTCCACGGCGGAGCGGGCGGGCCAGGTGAAGACGCGGTAGACCGTGTCCACCTCCTCCCGCGCGTTCTCCGTGATGTAGCATTCGGCGAGGTGGCGGTGCGAGAACCACGGGCGCCCGCCGTTGTCGTCGACGTAGAACACCGCCGTGCCGAAGGTGACCAGGTCGGCGTAGAAGGAGGGAATGCGGCTGTAGAAGCCCAATCCCTGCCCCAGCAAGGCCTGTCGCATCAGGCGCCCCACCTCGTCCATCCACAGCTTGACCTCCTGCACCTCGTTCAGGTCGTCGTACTGGTGGCGCAGGGAGAACCACTCGTTGCTCGGCGCGGTGATCAGGCCGTAGAGGCCGGCGGCAAGCCGGTCGGCCGCGAGCGGGGCCGTGCCGTCGAACAGGCGGGAGCCCGGCTTGTCCCCCGCCCGCCGCGGCGACGCGAACCCGGTTCGCAGGGGGCGGACGTACTCCGCCAGCTGCTGCCACACCGCCTCGTGCGGGGAGCGCTCGGAGCGCAGGGCCTCGCGGCGCTTCAGGAAGTCGTCGGCGTTGGGCGCGGCCATCAGGCGGCCCTCGCCGTGAGCATGCGACGGGCCACGCCGGCGATGCCGCCAGCACCACCCATGGGGAGGAGTTGGAGCGGGGCCAAGCCCGTCTCCGCCGCGGTCTCCCCACCCGTCAGGATCATCGACGCCCGGCCCCGGCGCGTGGCCCGGCGCTCCGCCTGGCCGGCCTGCTGCGAGGCGGCGGCGCCACCGTCGGCCATGGGGGCGGACAGGGTGTCGATCATCTGGCGCAGGGCCGCTACCTCCGGCGACGGGGCGGGCGCCTGGGGCGCGGCGTCGGCCGGGGGCGGGGCCGGGGGCTGTGCCGCGTAGCGCCGGCCCTCCGCCGCGCCGTAGCGGGCGTAGTGCTCGGCCGCCGTCAGGTCGCCGCGGGCCACGGCCTGGGCCACGTCAGCGTTGGCCGTGAGGTATTCCGTCGCGTTGAAGTCCGTCGGGGTATCCCAGCCGCCGGTGCGGCCTTCCTTGCGGCCATGCTGCAGGTAGTGCCACCAGCCGCTGGGCATGCCGCCAGACTGCACGACCTGGGCCACGTCGCCGTTGGTCGCGAGGTAGGCGCTCTCGTTCCACCCTTTGGGGGCGTCGTCGTACTGCAGGAGTTCGTTCGTGCCGTCGCCTTTCGGGCGGAGGATGTAGGGCATGGTGGTCACCAGTCGAAGGGGTCGTAGTTGGAGGGCGGGGCAGGGCGGGCGGCCTGGGCGGTCCGGTCGCGCCCGAGGAGGGCGGCGTAGCCGGCGCCGCCGCCCAGCGCGGCGTACTGCAGCGCGTCGTGGGGGTGGCTGAAGGCGTTCTTGGCCGGCTCCTCCGTGTAGGTCTCGCCGCCGGCGGAGCGGATGCGCTTGTAGGCGTAGCCGCTGTTGAAGCCCTTGCGCAGAACGGTGCAGCGCGGGGAGAGGAGGAGGCCGGGGGCGCCGTCAATCAGGCGCGTCAGGGGAACCCGCACCGCGTCGAGGCGGGCGCCAAGGGCGTTGGTGGGGGCGACGCGCCACGGGAACCGGGTGCGCGCCCGCATCACGTCCATCCAGGTGCGTTCATCGGTGGAGGCACGGGCGGCGGCGGCGGGGTCGCAGATGCCGACGGTTTCCATCCCGTCCCACCCGCGCAGCCGCAGCCGGCCCATCAGCGCCTCGCTGAAGCCGACGGCGCCGCCCTCGTACACCACTTCGTCCAGTGCGCGCAGCTGGCCCGTGGGCATGTGCTGGCAGATCGCGGCGGCCGGCGTCAGGCCGGCATCGCCGCCGATCACCAGCTGGACGCCGCGGACGGGCTCCAGCGGCTCCCGCGCGACGTGCAGCTGGTCAATCCACTCCGGATAGACCGGCTTGCCCTCGCGGCTGTAGCCCCACTCGTTGCGGATGAACCGGCGCACCCACCAGTCCGGCTTGCCGCGCGCCTCGGTCTCGTAGTAGCCGGGCGGCAGGTTGCCGACGTTCTCCGCCTGGGGCGACAGGCCGGACGGCTGTACGTACAGCCGGTAGCCGGGCAGGGGCGCCTCCACGAAGTCGCGGTAGAGGTGGCTTTCGGTATCCGGGGCGTTGAAGTCCAGCCAGATGCCACGCCACGGGCAGCCGCCCATGGTGTTGTCCGGGTAGCGCCCACACCGGCCGGGCAGGTGCACCAGCAGCTCGGGCGCCACGCGGTCCGCCTCGTTGACGTAGCCGCCGGTGATCTCGAAGCCACGGCAGAAGTCTTCCACGTCCTGGTCGCCGACGGCCGCGAAGATCACCTCACAGTCCACCGTGGTCCGATCCTGCAGGGCAAAGCGCAGGTGGTGCACGGACGGCGCGTGCGTGCCGCCATCGTTGAACTTGCCGAACTCGCGCGGCACCCTCTTGTGCCAGGACTTCAGCACCGTCTGGCCCAAGCGCCGGTAGGTGTCGCGGATGATGACGAAGCGGCTGTAGCGGGTGCCCCGGTGCTCGGGCATCTCCACCGCGTGGGCGATGACCTTCATCAGCGCGGTGGAGGTCTTGGCGGAGCCGATCGGCCCCATGATGCCGGCGACGTAGGAGCGGTCCGCCAGGAAGGCGGCGGAGACCGGCCCCGGCGGGGCGAAGGAGAGTTGCAGGCCGCTCACTTCGCGCCCCCCGAGACTGATCCTAAATCAGTGGGCTCGCTCGCCACTTCCCCAGAGTTACCAACGCTTCCAGCTGCGCTGTCAGAGTGCACGCCGTCAGAGTGCGTCAGAGCCGGAATGCTAAGCCCTTGATTTTCAACAATGTCTGTCGCGACGATTTCCAGCACGTCCGAGCCGCTGGAACCGGCCGGAACGGCGCCGGCCGGCGCGCCCATGTGGAGGTGGAGGATGGGCAGAGTGCCGTTCACGTCGAGGCTCAAGGCCTGCGGCAGGCGCTGGTGGAGGTACGGCGCCAGGTCGCGCGCGGCGGCCATCTGGAGCTTCGCCGCGTCCAGGCGGCTGCACTGAAGCCGCGCCGCCAGCTCCTCCACCGGCATGCTGTAGAAATCGGCCAGCACCAGCAGCGGCGAACGGTGCGTCGACAGCACCAGCCGCTGCCAGTCCTCCGTCCGGCGGTTCCTGGAACCGGCGGGGCGGCCCCGGCCCCGGCGCGGCGTCGAGAAGCCTTCGGCCATCCGCTCCAGCGCCGCATCCAACGGCGACGCGCCGGGCTCCTCGTCAGCGGACAGGAGGTCGAGTTGACGCGCCGCGCCGTCGTCGCTGGCCAGCGGCTCCACCGCCGCGTCCAACACCGTCGCCAGCCCCTGCTTCTCCCCCGGACCCGTCATGGTGCGAATAAACCCCCATTATTCAATTCGCCCGGCTGGTTAGGCGCTGGTTAGGCGCGCGGTTAGCCGGAAAAGCGTGTGATTACAGTCCTCTAACTCTCTTCCTAACCACCTAACCACCTAACCACACCACCACCACACACACGCGCACGCCCGCGCACACACATATATAGAGTGAGCGGTTAGGCAGTTAGGCGGTTAGGAACTGCGCTAAGCCGTTGATCCGCTTGCGCAATCGGCCTAACCGCCCGCCTAACCGCTTCCTAACCCCCGCCCCGGTGGCCGAAGCTCCGCCCGCGCGCCCGCGTCTTCCGTGTCCGCCACCGAACCGGGTCGGGGCAGGGGCAGGGCGAGGGAAGAGGAGGGCGAGGGCCAGGAGCATCGGGTGGGGGCTCAGTCGATGAGGGAGGAGGATGCGGAAGCGCCGGCCGGCGCCGTCGCGGGCCGGGGCGTGGTCGCGTTGCCGGGCGCGGAGCCCGCGCCGCCGCCGCCCGCCGGACCATTCTTATCGGTGGCTCCGCCACCGGGCAGACAGAGGGCGATGGGCAGGAGCGTGCCCTTGACCGTCACGCCGAACCACAGGGCTTTCTCCGGCACCTTGTGCTGCAACCGGCGCAATGCCTGCACCCATGTGCCGGTTGCGCCTGGTCGTCCCGCCCACTGCGTTCCGTCATAGATTCGGCTGAGGCCACGATGCTGGTTGGCCACGGCCAACCAGGTCTCGCCCTCGAAGTCGAGCACCTTCAGCCCGGCTTCCATCAGCAGCTTGCCCGCCACCTCCCGGTCGACCTCGCCGGCGATGTGGCCGCACGCGATGCTGACCCACCGCCCCAGCGTCATGCGCCTGCGGTCGTGGGGCGCTTCCCACGTCGTGGATAGCAGGTGATTCAGGCACGCGCTTTCGTCGCTGACGTCGCCCTCCAACTCCGCCAGCGTGCCGGCCGCAAGCTTCTGCGACCATGCCTCCAGGCTGGCTTGGTCGGGCAATTGGTCGAACAGCATCAGGTCGGCGACAGCGAGCAACGTTCCGAACACGTCCTGGCCACGGGCGCTGTGCCCGCCTCGCTGCATGGCGCGCCGGTACGTTTCCAACGTCTTGGTCCAGCGTGGCCACTGGTCCACCAGCCGCCGACGCAACCGCCGGCCCATCTCGCCCATGCCACGTTCGGTAATCACTGGCTCGTCGGCGCCTGGGGGCAGCGCGCCAAGCTCAAGGATGGCCATGCGGCTGCGATCCTGGGGCAGAAGCGGCGGCACCAAGATGGACGAGAACAGCAGGCAGCTCTGCAGGGTGAAGGACTTGGCGGCATGGTCGCTGCCGCCACGATGAGCGACGCCTCCGCTGGCCGCGATGCGGGCCAGCTTGATCAGCCCGGCCATGTTGGCGTTGCTGCCGTCGTCCCCCGGCTCCGCCTCGTCGATCGCCACGGGGAGCGAGGCATAGCCGATGGTCTGGCGAATGCCGGCCGGCGTCGGGTCGGCGCTCTGCAACAGGCCGGACCGTCCCATCAGCCACTTGATCAAATCCTGCAACGTGGACTTGCCCGTGCCACGGCCGCCGGTGATCCAGGCCACGGGGCGCCATTTGAGCGCGCCTCCGAGCATGCCCGCCCCAAGCCAGCCCAACGCCAAGTAGGCGTCGATCTCGCCGCGCTTCCAGTTCCAGGTCTCCAACAGGTCCAAAAGCGTCTGCGCCGGCCCCGCGTCGGCTGCGGCCTGCGCCTCGGGGTGGGGGCGTGGGATGCTGGGCGCCGCCGGGTACACCATCTCACCCACCAGCCCCGGCTCCTCGATCTGGGCCTTGCTCTTGCGGTCGGTCGGCATGATCAGCACGCCGTCGCCGCAATGCCAGATCAGCTCGCCGTCCGGACCGACCCACGCGCCGGCGCCGCGCACCCGGTCCTGGGGCGACCACACGCCCTTGTCCGCCGCCGACGCCATCAGCGTTTCGGCCGCCAGCTCGGGCCGCCACCCGGTGATGATCCATTCGCCGGTCTGCTTATCCTGGGCCTTGCGCGGCCAGTAGTCGTAGAGCAGGTCTGACTGGCGCCCGAACAGGGCCTGCACGTTCAGCCGGCTGTGCTTCTCCGCCTTCAGCTCGCGGAGCTGGCGCAATTCGTCCAGGTAGAAGACCATGTCGCCATGCACGCCCAGCGGCACCACCGGGCATCCGGGGGGAAGCCGTGGCGGTGCGTCCTCCTCCTCGGGCGGGGGCGGCGCCTCGTCCAGCGGTCCCCCCAGCTCCTCGGCGGTGTCGCGCAGGCGACGGATGCTTTCCATGCCGTCCATTACGCGCTCGCTCGTTCATTCATGGCTTGCAGCCATTCGTTCACGTCCTTGAAACCTTCGGGCGGACGGGGCACGCGCAGCCGCAGCCCCCGGGCCAGCAGCCGGTCCACCGTCTTGCGAAACTGCTTGTCGGCCGGGCTGTCCGGCTCGTCGTTCTGGGCCCAGAGCGTCAGGCCGGCGACGCACGGGGGCAGGGAGAGGGCGCAGATGTTGTCGACCGACACGCCGGCGGCCACGCGCAGCTCCTGCATGGCGAGCGCGACGGAAATGCCGTCCTCGATCCCCTCGGTGATGTCGATCCACACGCCCGGCTTGGCCTGGGCCAGCTTCGGCGCCTTGCGGATTTCGCCCGTGTTCGGGTCCGACCTCGTGCCGTTCCACAGGCGGATCATGCCGCCCCGGTAGCCGCCCAGCGCCTTCTTCGGCTCTTCCAGAGGCGCCTTGGTCACCCGGCCGTCCGCCCGCACCTCCAGCCAGGTGCGGTGCAAGCCCAGAAACTTGCCGTCCGCCCCCACGATCGGCGCGACCATCGCCGGCCAGGCCCGGCCCGATTCCTTGTTGTGCAGAGACGGGTGGTACCGCAACGACCTCATCGGAAACAGGAACCGCCGCACGTCGAGGCCGCGGCCGCGCAGGTACGCCTCCACCGGCGTGTCGAGGATGCTCTCCCGCGCCTCCAGATAGCGGCGGTGGGCCGTGCCCCGGTACTGCGACCCGTCGTCGTCGGGCTCGTCCTTCGCCTGCTCCACCGCCACCCGTGTCTGCCGGATTGCTTCTGGATCGCGGCCGTCCAGGCCAAGCCACGCGCGCGTCCAGCGCAGCGCCTCGCTGTTGTCGCCCCGGAACATCAGGGCGGCGGTGAAGGACAGCGGCGTCCAGGTCTCGCCGCTGGCGAAGTCCTTCACCATGCCTTTGTAGCTGCCCTGCAAGCAGATGCGGAACGATCCGGCGCGCCGATCGGCGCGAAGCGGCGACGGACACACGAAGTCGCGGCCGTCCATGTGGCCTTTCAGCGCCCACGGCCCCTGGATCAGGTCCACGATGCGCGCCCGCATCATGTCCACGATCTGGTCCACGGTGTGAAGGCGGTTCGTCATGCCGCAACCCCGCGAACCCGGTTCGCGCGCGCGGCGTAGGCCAGACGCACCGCGTCGGCGCTGTCCCGCTCCATCTCCGCCAGCGTCCGCGCGATGGCCGCGACCGGAAGCACCGGCTTGTCGAGGTGGGCGGACAGAGAGGCCGGGAGGTCTCGGGCGGGCACGCCCTCCGCCAGCATCTCCGTCAGAATGCGGCAACTCTTGTCCATGACGCGCGTGTCGTCGCCCGCGTGACAGGCTTTGATCACTCCGTCGGCGTCGAAGGCCGCGTGGATCAGCAGCGATTCCCCCGACCACTCCACCGTGGCGGTGACGATCAGCCGCCCCGCCTGAAAAGGTGGCGAAACCGGGGCCGAAGCTCCGGCTTCGCCAGTCAGGGAGGAAACGGTCATCATGCCGGGCGCCTCCGGTACGTGTCCGACATGAGCGGCACATACCCGGTGGGCGTGGCGAAACGGGGGGCGGCGTCCGGAACCTTCACCTCTTTCACGCGTGGCGTCCCGCTCTGTCCGCCACGCGCCCGCGCCGGCGCTTCAGGTTCCGTTGGGTCACTCGGCCCCGCCGCGGGGCCGTTAAGGTGGGGCGGGGCTAAGCTGTTACGCTCCCGCTTCCGGCGCGCCCGCGGCGCCGGGGGGGGAGGGGATTTCGCCGGCTTGGGTTCCGGGGCGCGCGGCGGTTCCGCCAGCACGGCCTTCACCTCGGCCTGCGTCATGTTCATGATGGCCGCGATCATCTTGACCGACGTGCCCAGGCGATGGTGCTGGAACCGGATCAGCTCGGCGCGCTCTTCCGCGATCGCCGCCACGCCACCAGCTCCGCCAGCCGCTCGCCCGCCCAGGCGCAGACGGTCGCCAGCGTCAGCAACACCCGATCCACCACCGCGCGTCTCCGTCATTGCAGGTCGGCCCTTTCCATCCAGCCGGGCGCGTCCGCCAGGGCGGCCAAGTCCTCGGCCGCGATCGCGCGGGCCACGCGGGCGCGGCGCTCCGGCGTCGTGGCCCGGCAATAGGCCTGCATCGCGCTGTGAAGGCGCCGCTGGGCGACCTCGTTCGTCCGGTCGTCCAGCCACGCCTGCGCCGCGTCGCGCAGGTCGGCGACGTGCGGGGGCAGCATCAGCCCGTCCAGCGAGGCCACCGCCCGCGCGAGGCGCAGCACGTCGCCGTCCTCCGCGCGGAAGGTGGCCATCAGCAATTCGGTGGAGGGGCTGAGCTGTGCCATCATGCCCCCTTCAGATCCGCGATCTGCCGACGCAGCCCGTCCAGCCGGCTCTCCAGGTCGCGCAAACCGTCGTCAATGCGGGCGTGGCGCTCCAGCTCCGTGCCGGGCAACAGCACCTCCAGCACGATGGCCGGCCCATGGATCAGCGCCGCCCGGCACAGATGCTTGCAGCTGGGCGCCGTGCCAGCTCGCCAGCTCTGCGCCGTCCGGACGTCGACGCCGAAGGCCTGGGCTACCCGCTTGTCCTTGTGGGCGCCGGGATACCGGACGTCCAGGGCCGCCGCCCAACGCTCGCCCACGCCATCCGGCGCGGACTGCAAACCGCTTCGTATCTCGCTCATCGCTTTGCGTGCCTCCATCCGCCAACCTGGAATGCGGAAGGAGGGAGGAGCGAAGGTTGGATCTCTGTCGAAGAAGGAACTCTGGGCAGCCGTCGGCATGGGGGTGCCGACGGTCGCCGTCCGATAGAACAGGTTCATCTGGCCGGGGATGGGACGCTTAGGCATGGGCCAGCTCCCGCTGGATCACGACCAGCACCCATTGCGGCTTGCGCTTCAGGTCTTCCGCCGCCGCGTCCAAGACCAGCGCCGTCACCCAATCATGCACATCCGACCACGTCGGCCGTTGCCGCTTCGACGGCGGGTGCCCGCTCTGCTCGCGCAATTCCGCCCACATCTGCCCGACGGTCTTGCCGGACATTTCCATGGCGGTCAGCGCGATCAGTTGGGCACGCGCGCGATTCATGCGGCTAAGCCCTCCATCGGAAAGGTGGGGGCGGACAGGGTGGATGGAGACAGCGCGCGGTGCCGGGCGGCATGTCCTTCGGTGTCGTCCGCTTTTTGTCCCAAAAGGCCGCGTGATCGCAGGTAGGCGCAACGTGTGGCGTGCAAATCGTTCGGGGTAACGGCACCGTCGGTCACCCGCAAAATTTCTTCCACCACTTCAGTGGAAGCGAGCGCCGACCCGCGCTTAATGCGCGACACGACGGGCTCAGATGCACCGATTGCTACCGCAAAGTCGGTCTGCTTCGTTCCAGTCAGCGTAAGCCATTCGGATAGCGTCATGCCAAATTTTCTGTATCTGACGCAGATTTTCGTCAAGAGAAATTTTGCCACGGCTCATCGTGGCGCTTAGAGCAACGTGTCACTCATTGCGCATGACGCCGAATCGTATCCGCCACTTTCGAAAACTTGCAGGGCTAACGCTGGAAGAGCTTGCCGCGCGCATTGGCATGTCCAACGGCAATCTCAGCCGCTTGGAAAGAGGGCAAATTGCCTGGACGCAGCCCACTCTTGAAAGCTTGGCTCGCGAACTTGGCTGCCGAGTTATTGATTTGATTGATGAAGGTAGTGGCAGCGGCACCCTAGACGCGGAACTGCTCGGAACGGTCCTAGAGGCTGTGCTCGACCGGCTAGGGCCGGTGGTGATGGAAATGCCGAAGCGCGCAGTGGCCGATCTTGTGGTGCATGTGTACCAGGAGGCGCAAGAAGTCGCACCGGATCAACGAATTGAGCGTGCTAGCACCGAAGCAGACGCGATCACCAGATGGGAACTGCGACGCAAGCGATTATAACACTAACGAATACGCAAGTATGGAGTGTAAAAAGTGCTGGCGCCTTGGCATTTTATTGCGTATGTGTGTTCGTGATCGTTCGTTGAGCTGGATGGCACGACGGGGATCCGGGCGTTGGCGCGCCCTTCACCGCGGTCCGGAAACCGCCCTACCGCACCGTACGCATGTGTTCGGCCGTCGTTGCCAGCACGCATGCCAATCACTTTCTGTGCCATGGTTGATCGGATCAGAGTATTCCAATCTGTTAACAATCTTATTCCGAATGTGTCCAGTAATCTTAGGAAGAGAATGTTTGCGGCCGGACTAATGTTTGGGGCAACCATCTCCCTTGCCGTCGACGATTACGCGCGTCAATATCTCGGATCAGCGCCTATCGAGGAATATGCGGCTGTTGTCGCTCTCGCAAAGGATGTGGCTGACAAAAGAAAAGCCAACGCCTCTGATGTCATATCTGAGATAGAGCAAGAGATCGGTTGTCCGATTAATGAGGCTTCCAGCGCCAAAGTGCGAAGCGCTTTGAAAATAGCAGTTCGCAAACTGCAATAAGGTCCCAATAGTTAATTATTGTTAACCGCTCTTCTCAGAGACCTTGCCGTGAGCAGAATTATCGAGCTTGCGACGAGTTGGTACAATATGGAACGTGGATGCACGACTGCTTGTTCGTGTGCGGCAATAATGATTGTCATCGCTTCAAGTGCGATGAAGCATGCTGCGCCTGCAACTGCCATTGTTTGGAAGCGAGCTACCTTCCAGCCAATGAACGCATTCATTGTCAAAATGAGCGGGTCGAAGGCTGATGCCAGAACGCCGACCGCAAACGTTGCTACCGTCAGTCCGGCCGACATTGCATTTCCCCATCACGTGATCTCGCAAAGATTGTTCCTGTATGTTCGCCGGGACGTCCATGCTCGGTGGCGCAGGTGAATTTTCTCTCCAGGAAATTTCCGTTGACGAAATTCTGTGTGTGATACAGATTTCGGGGCGCCTAACGAACGAGGTACCCCCATGCCCTCGAAAAATTCCAGCGAACCCGGTTCGCTCCCGATCCCCCTGACGCGCCCGCAACTCGACGTGCTGCGCGTCGTCTGTGAATTCATCGACGAACACGGCTACGCCCCGACCACCCGCGAATTGGCGGAGGAGATGGAGTGGGCCGGCCCCAGCACCGCCCACGCCATGCTGTCCACGCTGGCCGAAAAGGGCTGGATCACCATGGCGCCGGGCCGCCGGCGCGGCGTGACGGTGCTGCACCGCCCGCTGATGCCCGATTTCGGTCCGATCGAGTTCGTGCTGTCCGACCGGACCTTCCCGGTCTACCGGCCGTGCAGCTGAACCGGCTGGCGTTCGGCCGCGCGCTCGTCGCCGGCCGGCCGCCCCGGCGTCGCCGGCCGCACGCGCCGCTGGCCGCCGGCCTCGCCCTTCTCCTGTCCGCCCTGGTGCTGTCATGGCTCGTCTGATCAAGACCAGCGACGTCGCCGCCAAGCTGAGCGTCACCGTCACCCGCTTCTACTCGCTCCGCCCGAAGCTGGAAGCCTCCGGCTTTCCCGCGCCGCGCGCCCCGTTCAGCAATCGCTGGGTGGAGGAGGAGGTGGACCGCTGGATTTCCGCCGGCGGCACCTCCGCCCCGGCGGGGCAGGGGGCAGACAGGGCGGATGATGACGCTTCCGCCGCGCCGCTCCCCGACGATGACGACCTGACCGGCTGGGGCGCCAAGCTGCGCGCCCGCGCGCAGCAAGTGAACCTGTGAGGACCAATGGAGAACAAGAATCATTCCCGCCTTTTTACTGTCGAGCTTTTCTACGGATGCGCGCCCGCTCCAGAGAAGAATTCTGAAAAGGAAAGCGAAACGATCACCGCCATGTCCGACGCGATCATGGCCGCGACCGAAACGCACGGGGTTGTGATGATCGAAGTCAAATCGAAGGGGAGGAGGTAGCAATGGTCGTGTCCACCCTCGGCCGCAACCTCGAACGGCACCGCACATCCTGCGGCCTCACGCGGCCCGAGCTCGCCAAGAAAGCCGACGTGCCGGCGGCGCTCATCACCCGCGTTGAGAACGGCGTCCAGCAACTGGTCGACCGCGAAGTGTTGCAACGGCTGGCCACCGCTTTGGAGTGCTACTCCATCTCCGACCTGACCGGCGAAGCGGAGCCCGCCACGCCCGTTCCGATCACGGCGCCGGCGTCCGAACAGAACCTGTTCCGCCTGCCCGAAATTCGCCGCTCCGTGCTCAACCCGCGCAAGACCTTCGATCCGGAAGCGTTGGAGGAGCTGGCCGCGTCGATCGCCGCCAACGGCTTGCTGCAGAACCTGGTGCTGCGCGCCGTCGAGGAGGACGGCATCACCTGGTACGAAGTCGTTGCCGGCGAACGCCGCTACCGCGCCCTCCACATCCTGGCGGAACGTGGGCAGTGGGACATCACCAAGGCCAACGTGCCCGGCAAGCTCATCGAGGCGGACGACGCCAAGCACTTGGCCCTCGCGCTGCTGGAAAACCTGCAGCGCAAGGACGTCAACGCGATGGAGGAGGCCGAAGCCTTCGCCAGCTTGATCGCGTTGGACCCGTCGAAATGGTCGACCAAGGCCATCGCCGATCAGCTCGGCTGCACCCAACGGCACATCCAGCAACGCCTCGCCCTGGTGGAAAAGCTTGGCGAACCCGCGCAAGCCGCGCTCCGCGACGGCAAGATCACCTTCAGCCAAGCCCGCGTGTTGACCATGGTGCCGTCGGCCGAACAGGCCAAGCTGGTGAAGGATCCGGACAAGCTCCCTCCGGCGCCACGGCTCCGCGATCAAGTGACCTGGAAGCTGGTGCCGGTCGACCGCGCGATTTTCGATCCGGCCACCTATCCCGGCGACATCGTCGAGAACCCGGAGACCGGAGAGCGGTTCTTCGGCAACAAAGACACCTTCCTGAAGCATCAGGCCTTCACCGCCCTCGCCAAGGTGGAGGCGCTGAAGGCGACGTGGGCGTGGGCGCGCATCTATGAAGGTTACAGCTTCCACCCGCGCCACCTCGGCCTGGACACGGACTGCGACGATCGCCAGCGGGCCGGCTGTGTCGTCCACTACAACCCGTATGACGGCGCCGTGGTGGTGTATGAGCGGCTGGCCGAACGGGTCGCCGACGCGGTCGCGGAGGAAGCCGCCGCCAAACAGCGCGAGACGGAGCGCGTCGTAGCGCAACGCCACGAACAGGATGTGGCCACCTTCAAGGCCCAGCTCCAGACGGCCATCCTTGCCGACCCCGGCGCGGCCCTGTTGCTAGCGCTCGCCGACGGACTGAAGCGCGACGACTATGGGGACAGCATCCTGACGCACTCCTACCGTCGCGGCCTGCCATCCGACCTGTATGCGCCCGCCGCGCCGCTCCATGCCCTGGCCGATCTGGTGGAGCCCGATAACTTCCATGACATTACCCGGCCTGTGAAGAGCAACGATCAGATCACCACCGCTTGGGCGAAGATGCGCCGCCTGCCCGGCGTCAACATCCGCCAAGCCATGGAACGCAGCATCGTTGAGCGGCTGGCCATCTGGTACCGCCCGCACAGCCCAGGCATGCACCCGGTTCTGGTGGAGATGGCCCGCGGCTACGGCCTCGCCATCCCGGAGTGCCTGCAGCCCGCAGGACAACGCGACCTGGTGGACGCGGTGAACGCCGCACCGGCGCCGGCCGTGGCGGAGGAGGGCGGACAGGAGGAGGTGCAATCGGCTCCTTCCCCGTCGTGCACGTTGCGTGGTCTGGACGGCGTGCTGTTTCCGGAAGTCATTGAGGAGTTGGCCGCGGCATTGCCCAACCATCCCCACTTCGGTCGGCTGATGCTCATCTTGGAACCGGCAGACGCTTCCGGTCGGAGCCTCAGCTTCATGAAAGCCGAGGCAATCGGGAAGGTCGTGTATGAAGCTTACAATTACGACGATGGTTTCAAGAAGGTGACAGTGGCGGAAGCCGTGCCTGCCGAGTTGCACAGCTTCGTCAGTGATTTTCTCGATGATCCCACACTCTTTGAACCTCAAGACGACGCCGAACTAGCGGCGGAGTGATGGTGAAGAGCGAGCGCAGTCCAGGCTTTCGCAACGCAGAAATGGGACGCCAGTCCCTAATTCCGAAGAGAGGACAATATGAGCGTGTTAGAGGAGATTGCCGTCGAGCGGCGCCGGCAGGATGCCAAGTGGGGTGGCCCTGACCACGACGACCATCACGGCTCGGGCGAGCTGGCCCTAGCCGCCGCCCTCTACGCGATCCCGTACAAGGTGCCTGGGCTGAAGCAAGACGATTACCTCGGCTTGCAGATGCTTCTGGAGTTGGGGCTGGAGTTCGGGCCTCTGTCTCCGGAACCCGACGATCGGACCCGCTACATCAAGGCTGCCGCGCTGCTGGTCGCCGAGGTCGAACGCCTCGACCGTGCGGCCGTGGAAATTCCGTTCGAGCCCGGTGAAGCCGATCCGGAGTGAGGCGAACATGGCACTCCAGTGGAAGAAACTCGGCAAGGGATGGGAGGCGGATCACCACGGCGGTTTCGTCGTGGTCGACCGCTGTTCACGCACGCGTTCGTGGTCTGTCTCCTTTCAAATCTGTGGGCGCGTGTTCAAAGATTTCGATACCGCAGCGGACGCACGCGAACATGCGGAGGATTCCTGCGCACTGAGTGCCCGGCAGAAATCCAAATGCTGCTCCTGCAACATGAAGAGCCGCCGTTCTGACCATGGTCCACCCCGCCGTCCGTGCGATCTACGCTGGTCTCTGCATGGCAACCGACCTGGCCCGGGCGGTCGATGATCTGAACGAATGCCTGAAAGCCAACCGGCCGGTGATTGACCGGCTGCAACAGGTCGCCCCGGACCTCTGGGCGGAGTTGCGCGATCGGACGGTGGCCAAGCGGGCCGCCCTGTCCGCTCCACCTCCGCCAGCTCCGGCGCCCACTCCTCCACCTCCGGCTCCTCCACCGCGCCCACAGGCGCCATTGACGCAGCTCCGGTTGCGCTTCTGAATATCAGCGCACGCACGCAGGACACGGCCATGAAGATCAAGGTGCCCTATCTCATCTCGAAGCCGGGAGCGAACGGCACCACGCGCTATTTCTGGCAGCCGTCGTCCGAGCTGCGCAAGCTGGGCTGGCGCCCGGCGCGCTTGGTGCATTCCGACGGGCGCCCGGCCGCTACGCTGGATGAAGCGGTGGAGCTGGCCAAGGCGCGGAACGCGGAGTTGGATGCTTGGCGCAACGGCGGTGCGGTGGCCGCCAGATCCTCGGCGCCGCCACCACCGAAGGAGGTGAGGCCCGATACCGTTGCAGACGTCATCCGGCTTTACAAGGAAGACGCGCGCTTTCTGCTGCTGGCCGAGAAGACGCGATACGAATACGCGCTCAATCTGAAGATCATTGAAGCTTGGTCCGGCGACGCGCCGATCCGTGCGATCACGCCTGTCGAAGTGCAGACCTACTATAAAAGCCTGATGTCCACCGGCAAGCACGCCAAGGCCAACGCCGTGCTGCGGGTACTCCGCCTTCTGCTGAGCTTCGCCCGCGGCGCGGGCAAGGTCACCTACAACGCGGCTGAAAAGCCGGGCATGATCTCCACCAAGCCGCGGCTCCGCATCTGGTCCGATGAGGAGATTGATCTGTTCGTCGCCAAGGCGGACGCGCGCGGCTGGTACAACGTCGCCGACGCGGTCGTGTACGGCTGCTACATCGGACAGCGCCAGGGCGATCTCCTGTCCGTGACGGCCCTTGCGATCCAGCCCGATCAAGCCGGTTGGCGCATTCATGTGCGACAGTCCAAGCGCGGCGCCCGCGTGGCGATCCCGCTCCACCCGCGCGCCGCGACGCGTTGGGAGGCCGCGCGGAAGAGACGGGCGGACAGGGGAGTGCGGGTGGCCACGGTGCTGTGGAACGACAACTCAGGGGCCGCGTGGTCAGCGGATTATTTCCGGGCCGTGTTTGCCGAGCTGCGCGACGAAATCGCCCGAGAGAACCACCGCATCATCCTGGTGCGGGAGAGCAAGGGTGTCTCCTGCGCCGATCTCGCCCATCGCCTGGGCAGCAAGGTGCCGCTGAAGGCCATTGAGGCCGGCGACGTCGTCCCGACGATGGAGCACTTGGAGCGAATCGCGAAGGCTCTGGACTGCGAACTCGGTTCGCTTCTCCATTCGATCCACGACGTGTGGTTCATGGACACCCGCGACACGGCGGTGACCCGCTACGCCGAAGCCGGCTGCACCGTTCCCGAGATCTGCAGCCTGACCGGCCATGATGAGGCGAGCTGCTACCAGATCCTCAAGCACTACCTCGCGCTCAACGGGGAGATGGCCAGCTCGGCCGTGGCCAAGCTGGTGGCCCATGAGGAAGTTAAAAGGAAGCGGGCCGCGGCGGAGGAGTAGAGCATGGCGGCCAACACCCTCTGCGATGACTGGGCGTGCCCGGCCGGCGTGTCGTGCGCCCACCATCTTGGCCGGTCGGAAGCCTACGCCAAGATGGAGATTCCCGAACCGGAGGTGATCCGGCGCGAGCGGGAGGCCGATGCCGAGAGCTGTGCGGACTACCGCTGCGATCGGCCGAAGATGTGGCTTCTGCCGAACGCCCACGTCCATCGTTTGGGAACGAATGCGGCTCGTGCGGGGAACAAGCCACTAACCAAACTCTGACGTCAGAGTTGCGGAAACTCTGACAGTGCCGTTCTGCCGGATATGGAAAGGCCCTGAAACCGGTTAGGTTTCAGGGCCTTAGAGTGGTGCCGCAACAGGGATTTGAACCCCGGACCTACTGATTACGAATCAGTTGCTCTACCCCTGAGCTACTGCGGCACTGACGTCGTTTCCGTCGTCGTGGGCGCGGAACATAACCGCATGGTTCGGGCGATGCAAGAGGACTTTTTTCGGATGTGTACGATTATCCGTTCTGGCGGATGACGTCGAGGAAAGCGTCCGCGTAGCGCTCCAGCTTGCGGGCGCCGACGCCGGGCAGGCGGGCGAAGGCGGAGCGGTTGGTCGGGCGCGAGGCGACCATCTCCAGCAGCGTGCTGTCGTGGAAGATGACGTAGGGCGGAACCCCCTGCGCGCGGGCCAGTTCGGTGCGGCAGTCCTTCAGCGCGTGCCACAGCGCGTCGTCGGCCGGGGACAGCGCCCCGCGCGCGCCGGAACGGGACACGCCTTCGCCGGACAGGCCGCTCCCCGCCGAACCGCCGTTGCGCGCGGTGTGGCGGTGCAGCGCGTCGTGCACGCCCCGGCGCTTCTCCACGACGGGGTCCTTGCGCAGCTTCACGGTCGTCTGGCCCTTGATGACCGGGACGCCCGCATCGGTCAGGCGGAAGCCGCCGTAGCCTTCCAGATCCACCGTCAGGTAACCGGCGGCGACGAGCTGGCGGTAGACCGACTGCCATTCCGCCTTGGACAGTTCCTTGCCGCAGCCGAAGGTCTTCAGCGCGTCGTGGGCCTGCTGCGCCACCTTTTCCGTGGCGTTGCCCAGCAGCACGTCGATCAGGTGCCCGGCGCCATAGCGCTGGCCGGTGCGGTAGACCGCCGACAGGGCCTTCTGCGCGGCGATGGTGCCGTCCCAGGTCTCCACCGGCTCCAGGCAGGTGTCGCAGTTGCCGCAGGGCTCGGCCAGCGTCTCGCTGAAATAGTTCAGCAGCACCTGGCGGCGGCAGGTCGAGGTCTCGCAGAAGCCCAGCAGCGATTCCAGCTTGGAGCGCTCCACCCGGCGGTGGGTCTCGCCGGCCTCCGACTGCTCCAGCATCTGGCGCAAGGATACCACGTCGGCCATGCCGTAGCTCATCCAGGCGTTGGCGGGCAGGCCGTCGCGGCCGGCGCGGCCGGTTTCCTGGTAGTAGGCTTCCAGGCTCTTGGGCGGGTCGAGGTGGCAGACGAAGCGGACGTTCGGCTTGTCGATGCCCATGCCGAAGGCGACGGTCGCCACCATGACGATGCCTTCGCCCTTGATGAACAGGTCCTGGTTCGCCTCGCGCACCTCCGGCGGCAGGCCGGCGTGGTAGGGCAGGGCCTCGCGACCCTGCTGGTTCAGCCAGTTGGCGACCTCCTCCACCTTCGCCCGCGACATGCAGTAGATGATGCCGGCGTCCTCGGGGTGGTTTTCCCGCAGGAAGGCCAGCATCTGCTGCCGTTCGCTCTTCTTCGGGACGACGCGGTAGGTGATGTTCGGGCGGTCGAAGCTGGACAGGAAGACGCGGGCCTCGGTCAGGCCCAGCTTCTCCTTGATCTCCGCACGGGTCTGCGCGTCGGCCGTGGCCGTCAGCGCGATGCGCGGCACGGTCGGGTGGCGCTCGTGCAGGATGGAGAGTTGAAGGTACTCGGGCCGGAAGTCGTGGCCCCATTGGCTGACGCAATGCGCCTCATCCAGCGCGAACAGCGCGAGTTTGGTGCGGTCCAGCAGGTCGAGGAAGCGCGGGGTGACGAGCCGTTCAGGCGCCACGTAGACGAGGTCGATCTCGCCCCGGACCATGGCGCGCTCCACCTCCCGCGCCTCCGCCGCGTCGAGGGAGGAGTTCAGGAAGGCCGCGCGCACGCCCAGTTCCCGCAGGGCCGTCACTTGGTCGCGCATCAGGGCAATCAGCGGGGAGACGACGACGGTGACGCCGTCGCGCACCAGCGCCGGCACCTGATAGCACAGCGACTTGCCCCCGCCCGTGGGCATAAGCACCAGCGCGTCGCCGCCACGGATGACGTGGGCGATGATGTCCGCCTGCTGCCCGCGGAAGGCGGAATAGCCGAACACCGACCGCAGCACCTCAAGCGCCTGGTCCTGCGGCTGGTCCGACGGGCGGGCCGAGAAGGAAAAGAGCGTGTCCACGCCGATGCGAGTCAAGAAGGGGCGATTCTAGATCTGGTGTCCGGGGCGCGACCCCGAACTCAAGGCCTATGATGTGGCACAGATCGCCCGATTCGGGAAGACGCAATCCGGCATGGGCGGGGGGACAAGCGTGGCCCATCGCGCGACACGGGAAAAACTGTGGCGCTTATGCATCCGATACGGCCGGAAAATGATCGCCTCCATCATTTTCCGGCCGTCAAACCCGACAGATCAATGCGTTAGCATTGATTGAAAGGGGCATGCCGACGGCGCCTTCAGGCGTCGACGGCATGATCGTGTGTAAAGTGAAAACGGCGGGTGGAATTGGCCACCCGCCGTTTCGAAGGAGAAAGCGGCATGTCGAAAATGCCCTTTTTCCTGGTGCTCCAGTGGCGGAGATGGCGGATCGAGATCCGCATCTCTGTGCGCTAAGCACTAGGAGCGTGCCGGTGGGTGGTAGCACACCCACCGGCCACTCCCGATAAGGTAGCGCAAATCCCCGCCCGTGCAAATCCCCTTCCGGTTACAGCAGGTCGCGCAGCATCGCCACCAGCGGCACGTCGGCGGGCGGCATGGGGTAGTCGCCCATGCGGTTCGGGTAGACCCAGGCGAGCGTCTGGCCCTCCAACGCCGTCACCGTGCCTTCCCAGACGCGGCAGACGTACAGCGGCATCAGCAGGTGAAACTTTTCGTAGCTGTGCGAGGCGAAGGTGAAGGGGGCGAGGCAGCTGGCCGCCGTGTCGATGCCCAGTTCCTCCTTCAGTTCGCGGACCAGGGCGGCTTCCGGGGTCTCGTCGGCGTGGACCTTGCCGCCGGGGAACTCCCACAGGCCGGCCAGCGACTTGCCGGGCGGGCGCTGGGCCAGCAGAACACGCCCATCGGCGTCCACCAGCGCCACCGCGACCACCAGCAGGGTCGGCAGGGAACCCGGTGCGGGCGTGGAGGTGGGGTCGAAGCAGGCCGACATCAGGCGCTCTCCTCGGTGATGCTCCGCCAGCGGTCGGCGGTCAGTTCATAATGGTGGGGCTGGTCGAAAGCCACGAAGCCCGCCTTCTCCAGAACGCGGCGGGAGCGGTCGTTGCCCGGCACGATCCTGGCCCACAGGCGGGGAAGTCCAAGGGAAAAGGCAACGGGCAGAAGCGCCCGCACCATCTCCGTCCCATAGCCGATGCCCTGGTAGGGCAGGCCGAGCCAATAGCCCAACTCCCCGTCCTTTAGGCTCACGCCGACGCCGCCGACCGGCTGCCCATCGTCGGTGCGAACCACCAGCAGGTCCAGCGAGGCGCGCTCCGCCCGGTTGCGTGCGGTGGTGGCGACCCAGGACCGGCCGTCCTCCAGGCTGTAGGGGTGCGGCACGCGGGCGAGCCAGCGCGCCACCTCCCAGTCCCCGATCAGCGGGGCGAAACGCTCCACATCCTCCTCGCGGAAGCTGCGGAGCGTCAGCCGCGCTGCGCGGATCAGGTCGGGCAGGGGCGCGCCCATCGTGGCCTTAGCTGCGACCCCATCAACTGCGATAGGACCCGTTGATGTCGATGTAGCCGTGGGTCAGGTCGCAGGTCCACACCTTCGCCTTGCCGCTGCCCAGGCCCAGGTCGATGTGCACGTCGATCTCCTTGCCCTTCATGTGGGCGGCGACCGGCGCCTCGTCGTAGCCCGGAACCTCCATGCCCTCGGCGCAGATCAGCGTGCCGCCGATGGTGATCTTGATGAGGTCGCGGTCGGCGCGCTCGCCGGCCCGGCCGATGGCGGCAACGATGCGGCCCCAGTTGGCGTCCTCGCCGGCCACGGCGGTTTTCACCAGCGGGGAGTTGGCGACGGTCAGCGCGATGCGCTTGGCGGCGGCATCGCTGTCGGCGCCGACCAGCGTGATGGAGACGAACTTGGTCGCCCCCTCGCCGTCGCGCACGACCTGGAGGGCGAGGTCGAGCATGACCTCCTCCAGCGCCTTGCGGAACTCGGCCAGTTCCGGCGCGTCGGCGTTGCTGACCGGGGCGTTGCCGGCCTTGCCGGTGGCGAACAGCAGCAGCGTGTCGCTGGTGGAGGTGTCGCCGTCCACGGTGATGGCGTTGAAGGTGCGCTCCGTGAACTCCGACATCATGGCTTGCAGCGCCGGGGCGGCGATGGCCGCGTCGGTGAAGATGAAGCCCAGCATCGTCGCCATGTCCGGCGCGATCATGCCGGAGCCCTTGGCGAAGCCGCTGATGGTCACCGTCGTCCCGCCGATCGTCGCGGTGCGGGTCGAGCCCTTCGGGAAGGTGTCGGTGGTCATGATGGCGCGCGCACCGGCCTCCAGCGCCGCGGAATCGTCCTTCAGCGCGCCGGTCATGCCCGGCAGCACCTTGGCGATGGCGTCGGGGGGCAGCGGGATGCCGATCACGCCGGTGGAGGCGACATAGACCTCGTCCGGGGCGCAGCCGGCGATCTCGGCGGCGGCCTTGACGGTCGCCTGCACGGTCGCGTCACCGGCCTTGCCGGTGAAGGCGTTGGCGTTGCCGGCGTTGACCACCACCGCGCGGGCCGAGCCCTTGGGAAGGCTGTCGCGGCACCAGATGACCGGGGCGGAGCAGGTCAGCGAGCGCGTCAGCACGCCGGCGACCGTGGTGCCCGGATCGAGCACGGCCAGCATCAGGTCGTCGCGGCCCTTGTATCGGATGCCGCTGTTCGTCGTGGCGATGCGCACACCCGCCACGGGCGGGAGCGTCGGGAAGCCTGCGGGTGCCAGGGGAGAAACGGTCGTGGCCATGGCTGCTGCGAGTCCGTGGGGGTGTGGGGAGTGCTGGGGTTGGTGGCGTGTTGCCCCCACCCTAACCCTCCCCCGCTCTCGCAGGGGAGGGGACCCACGACGTGGGGAGGGTGGGGGCAAGTATGCCCGCGCCTTACTTCTTCGGCGTCTCGGCCTTCGGCTCTTCCTTCGGCATCGGCGAGCCGTCGAGCTGGTAGGTCTCGACCTTCGCGTTCTTGCGCAGGTCTTCCACCACCGTCGTGACGATGTCCTTGCTGAGCTGCTGTTCAAGCTGCGGCTTCACTTCCTCAAGCGTCGGCTGCGGCTGGGTGCGCTTGTCCTCGACCTTGATGACGTGCCAGCCGAACTGGGTCTTCACCGGCTCCTTGCTGATCTCGCCCTTCTGCATGGCGAAGGCGGCGTTGGCGAAGGGCTCCACCATCGTGTCCTTGGTGAAGTAGCCGAGGTCGCCGCCCTGCTGGGCCGCGACGGGGTCCTTCGACTTCTCCTTGGCGATCTTGGCGAAGTCGCCGCCCTTCTTCAGCTCGGCGATGATGGCCTTGGCCTCGTCTTCCTTCTCCACCAGGATGTGGGAGGCCTTCACCTCCTCCTGCGGCGGGTTCTGCTTCAGGAAGTCCTTGTAAGCCTCGTCCAGCTTGGCCGGGGTGATGCGGGCCTGCACTTCCTTCTGGATGTAGGCGCGCTGGACCGCGCGCTCCTCGGCGCGCTTGATCTCGTCCTTCACCTCGGGCGTGCCGGCGAGGTTGGCCTTGTAGCCGGCCGCCGAGACCAGCTTGGAGTTCACGAGCTGCTCGATCACCGCCGGGTAGATCATCTCCAGCGGCATCTGCTGGACCTGCGGCGGAAGCTGGCCGACCATGCGCTGGACGTCGGAGCGGTGGATCTCGTCGCCGTTGACGCGGGCCACGACCGGGTCGCCGGCCGCCGGGGTCGACGCGGGGGCCGGGCTCTGGGCGTGAGCGGCCAGGGCCATCCCGCAGGCGGCCATGGACAGAAGGGCGGCGCGGAACACTCGATTCACCATGGTGGTCTCTTCCTTCCGGCGGGTGTGTCTTGTTTCGGTTGTTGTGGCTGGCTTCCAGCCGGTGCTGTTGGCTGTTGCTGGCGGGGCCGTCCTTCGCCTCGCGCCCGAATCCGCGGGGGATTAAGCATGGGTTCGGCGCGCGGGGCAAGCGGTCCTGACGCTCCGCACAGGGCCATTCAAAGAAAGCCGTTCTTGACGGTTGCAATGGTGGCACAGCGATCTTCGGCGCAGGCCATGCGGACGGCGGGGAGTGGGGCGCCGAAGAGATTG
>NZ_JBPXMQ020000030.1:0-78009 GCF_053470405.2 Azospirillum mesophilum | reverse complement strand
ATAAGCACCCGTTTATCTGGGGGCGCCGACGGCGCCACCGGGCGTCAAAACAATTCGGGGTCGCCGCCCTCCCAAAGGTCGCCTTAATTTAGCGGATGCACCACTTAGATTAACATGGCCTCACTCGCCGGCCGGGCTTCGGACGCACGAGCGTCCGGGCCCGCCGTCGCGGGCCAAAGCGGATCGAAATCCGCTTTTGGCGCGACCTATCCCTGCCGGATCTTCTCCAGCACCAGCTTCAACTCGCCGGGGTGCAGCGGCTTGTGCAGGAAGGAGCAGCCGCGGCGCTGCCCCTCCAGAAGGGCGCTCTGCGCCGTCTCGCCGCTCAGCACCACGGCGGGGATGTCCTTGCCGTAAAGGCGGCGGACGCGGTCGATGACGTCGAAGCCCGAGACGGTGCCGGGCAGGCGCAGGTCGGTCAGGATCACCGCCGGCGGCTCCGGCAGGCCGTCCAGCACGGCGAAGACCTCGCGCATGTCGCCGGCCGCCGCGACCGTGCAGCCCCAGCTTTCCAGGATCATCTGCAGGCCGGTCAGCACCATCGCCTCGTCGTCCACAGCCAGGACGGTCATGCCGGCCAGCGGCGAGGCGTTGGCGGGCTTGGCGCTCGCGGCGGGCGGAGCGGGCTCCGGTTCCGGCGCGGCGGGCTCTGCGGCGGTGCCGTCGATGGTGACCGCGAAGACGGTGCCCCGCCCGACGCGGGACCGCACCTCCACCTCCGTGCCCAGCAGATCGGACAAGCGCCGCACGATGGCGAGGCCGAGGCCGAGGCCGCGCGTGGGATCGCGGTTGGGGTTCTGGAGCTGATGGAACTCGTCGAAAATAGCGCCCAGCTGCTCGTCCGGGATGCCGAAGCCGGTGTCCCACACCTCGATCCGCCAGCGCCCGGCCCGCCGCCGCATGGCCAGCAGCAGGCCGCCGCGCTGGGTGTAGCGGATGGCGTTGGACAGCAGGTTGCGCATGATCCGCCCGAACAACACCGGGTCGGTCTCCGCCATGCCGGGGCGCAGGCGGGCGCGCAGCCGCAGGCCCTTTTCGGTGCTCTGCGGCCGGAATTCCTCGACCAGCTGGCCGAGCAGCTCGTCGAGCGCCACGGTCTTCACGTCCGGCTTCACGGTGCCGGCATCGAGGGTGGAAATGTCCAGCAGAGCGTTCAGCAGACGCTCGCCCGCCGTCATGGCGTTGCCCAGCATCTCCGCTGTGTGCAGCGCCTTTCCGTCGGAAATCTGCGAGCAGAGCGCGTCGAGGAACAGGCGCATGGCTTGGAAGGGCTGGCGCAGGTCGTGGCTGGCCGAGGCCAGGAATCGGGAGCGCGCCGCGGTGGTCCGCTCGATCTCCGCGCGCATGGCCCGTTCCATGCGCGCCGTTGCCTTGTAATCCGGCAGGGGCTGCGCCGCGATGGCCAGCACGCCGACCGTCCGGCCACCGTCGGTCAAGGGTACGGCGCGGAAGCCGATGGGACCGGCACCGCCGGCGCGCGGGGTCAGGGTGCAGGGGACGCCGTCTTCGCCATCGCCATCACCATCGCCGACGGCCGCGAACAGGGGCTTCACCGCGGCGGCGACGGACGGCCATCCGTCGCCCAGCCAGGAGGCGGCGGGCAGGCCCTCGGCCGGGCTTTTGCCGAGCAGGGCGGCCAACTCGTCGTTGGCGACGAGGGTGGCCCCGTCGAGCGGCCCGCAGAGCACGAAGGCCGGAACCGCGCAGGCGCGGCAAACACGGCGCGCGTTCGCGACGCACTCGGTGCCGTCCCGTACGGTGTCGGTGGCTGCGCTGTCCTGTTGCCGAGGGGTCACGAGGCTCTTTCTCTTGCCGGCCCTGATGCGGAAGTTTGCACCTTAGCCTTTGGTTGGTACACTATGGAATCGCCCGAAAGCGCTATATGTTCCTATGCGGAAGGCCCTGGGTGCAACAGCCGGTGGAGATGATCCTCCACCATGTATTTGCGCCGCAGAAGGGCCATCAGGCGGATTTTCAAAACGTCCATGGGCTGGGACTTGCCGATGAAGTCGTCGGCGCCGGCGGTCAGGCTGGCGGCCAGCCGGTCGTCGCCTTCCTGGCTGGTCAGGATGATGATCTGGAAGAACAGGCCGCGGCGCCGGCGGAAGCGGTCGAACCGCTCGCACAGCTGGGTGCCGCTGGTGCCCGGCATGACCAGATCGAGGATCACGCAGTCCAGGCCGCCGTCCTCCAGCGCGGCCACCGCCTCGTCGGCGTTGCGGGCGGCGACGACGTGGCAGCCTTCGTCCTCCAGCTCCGCGCGCAGGAATTCGCGGTAGGTGGCGCTGTCGTCCACGACCAGGATGTTGGCCCGCTTCAGGATGTCGGCGACGGTCGGGGGGGCGTTGCGCCGCTCCAGCACCGCCATGGCTTCGCGCACGACGGTCTCGGAATCCGCCGGGTCGGCCCAGTGGGCGTCGGGGGGCAGGGGGAAGGCCGCCGCGCGCTCGGGAGGGCCGAGCAGGATGGCCGGGGCCGGGCAGAAGCGCCGCAGGTCGGCCAGCGTGCGCGACGCCACGCCGTCGCCTTCGATCATCAGCAGGTCGACGGGCCGGCTCGACAGCTCCGCGATGGCGGGATCCACGGAGTCGACGCAGCTTGCCTCGATGCCCTGCTCCTCCAGCAGCAGCGTCAGCAGCAACCCCTGCGTCTGCGAGGCCACCAGGATCAGCGCGCGAGGTCCGCTCATGAGGGCTCCACTCCGGTCGAGACCAGCTCCAGCAGCCGGGCCGCGATCTTGTCCACGGGAACCTCCTCGGTGGCGCCACCCAGCCGCACCGCCGTGCCCGGCATGCTGTGGATGACCGCTGTGGAGGCGTGTTCGGCGATGGTGTAGGCGCCGGCCCGGTGCATGTCCACAAGGCCGCGCGCGCCATCCTCCCCCATGCCGGTCAGCAGCACGCCGATGCCCGAGGCGCCGAAGGCCGTCGCCATGGAGGTGAACAGCACGTCGCCGGATGGCCGCTGCCCGCAGACTGGATCGCCGAAGACGAGGCGCATCGCGCCGGGATCGGCGGCCAGATGCGACTCGCCGGGGGCGACATAGACGTGCCCCGGCCGGGACGGCGCGTTGTGCGCGGCGAGCGCCACCGGCAGCGGGCAGACCGAACCCAGCCAGGACGCGAAGCCGGCGACGAAGGGCGCGCCGATGTGCTGCACCACGAAGATCGGCAGGGGGAAGCCGGCGGGCAAACCCTTCAGCACCTTGACCAGAGCCGCCGGGCCGCCGGTGGAGGCGACGATGCCCAGCGCGCGGAAGGACCGTCCGCCCTTCACGGTCCCGGGGGTGGCGGTGGGGGTGGCCGGGGATGGGGCGGGGGCCTCGTCGCGGGGGCGGCCACGCTGCCGGATCACCTTGACCTGGCTCATGATGGTGAGCTGGGTGCACAGGTGCCGGGCGACGGTCTCGTAGTCGGCCCGCGCCATGCTTCCCGGCTTCTCCACCACGGCCAGCGCGCCGGCCTGGAGGGCACGCATGGGGATGTCCAGGTCGTGCACGTCGGACGCGACCACGACGATGGGCACGGGATGCTCTCGCATCAGGCGGGTGGTCACCGTGAAGCCGTCGATGCCCGGCAGGCGAATGTCCAGCGACACCACGTCGGGCTTCACCGTCTCCACCATGCGCAGGGCCTGTTCGCCGGAGGATGCGATGCCCGCCACCTCCAGCCGCGGGTCCTCCCCGATGACGTGGGCGAGGAGTTGCTGGACGACCGGCGAATCCTCGACCACCAGCACGCGGATCTTGCGTTTGCCGGTCATAGCAGCCGCCTTATGCCCGCCAGAAGCTCGTTCTGGTCGAATCGGGTCTTCACGATGTAGGCATCGGCGCCGAGGTCGAGGCCGCGCTCGCGGTCCTCGTCGCTGGCGCGCGAGGTGACGAGGATCACCGGCAGGTCGGCGGTCAGCGGGTTGCCCTTCACCGCCTGAAGAAGCGCGAAGCCATCCATCCTCGGCATCTCCACGTCGCTGATGATCAGGTCCACGTCCTCCAGGGCGGCGAGGCTTTCCACCGCCTCGCGGCCGTCCACGCACAGGGTGACCCGATAACCATGCGCCTCCAGGATGCTCTTTTCCAGGGTTCGCGTCGTGATGGAATCGTCGACCACCAGGATGTGCGGGCGCCGCCGGGGCGTGGCCTCCACACGGGTCAGCGGCGGCAGGGCATTCCCGGCCTGGGGCGTCAGCCCGGCCGGGTTGAGCACCAGCGCGGGGGAGCCGTCGTCCAGCAGCACGGTGCCGAGGAAGCGCGCCGGGTCGATGCCGACCTCCTCCGCCGCGGCGACGACGGCGTCGCGGGTGCTCAGCAGTTCGTCCACCACCAGAGCCAGCCGCCGCCCGGCGCCGCGCAGGACGACCAGCGCCAGCGTCGCCGTCTCCGGCGCCAGCCCCGGCCCATCATAATCGAGCAGGCCGGAGAGCGGAGCCACCGGCACGTCCTCCCCGTCAAGGCGCAGCGTCGGGGCGGTCAGGTCGGTGTGCAGAGCGTCCGCCGGGACGCGCATCAGCCGCGCCACGTCGCCGCTCGGCAGCGCCAGGATGTCGCCCTGCACCGACACGAAGACGAGCCGCTGGCTGAGCAGGCTGAGCGGCACCTCGACGGTGGAGACGGTGCCGCCGCCCTCGCGCGCGGCCAGCGTTACCGTGCCTTGCAGGCGGGTGACCTCCTGCCGGACGATGGCGAGCCCCATGCCGCGCCCGGCAAGCTCGGTCGTCGTGTCGGCGGTGGAGAAGCCCGGTTCGAAGATCAGCGTCAGCAGGCGGTCCGGCGGTGCGGCGGCGGCCTCTTCGGCGCTCAGCAGCCCGCGCTCCACGGCGCGGCGCGCGATGGCGGCGAGGTTGGGACCGCGCCCGTCGTCCTCCACGCGCAGCAGCAGGCGGTTGCCGACCACGGCGACCTCGAACCGCACGGTGCCGGCCGCCGGCTTGCCGGCCGCGACCCGCTCGCGCGGGGTCTCGATGCCGTGGGTCACCGCGTTGCGGGCGAGGTGCAGGACGGGGTCCTTCAGCCGTTGCAGGACGACGCGGTCGGCCTGGGTCTCCAGCCCCTGGATGTCCGCCTCGACCTCCTTGCCCTGGGTGCGGCTCATCTCGCGGATCATGCGGCCAAGGCCGCTGAACTGGGTTTCAGCTGGCAGCAGGCGGAGCTGCCGCACCTGTTCCCGCAGATCGCCGCTCCAGCGGCGCAGCGACCACAGGTGCCGGTCGTGCGCGCGGTAGGCCGCGTCCAGCGAGGCGCCCAGTGCGCGGAACCGCCGTTCGAAGGAGGACAGGCGCGCCGCCGCGTCGTCGGCGCGGGTCAGGCGGGGCCGGACCGCGTGCCAGCTCCGCTCCAGCGCGCGCCATTCGCTGCGCAACTCGTGCAACTGCTCGGCCAGGGCGGATTGGTTCTCGATTTCCGGCAGCAGGCCGGCGGTGGTGGTGAAGAGGCGGTCCAGCCCGGCCGCGCGGATGCGGACCAGCGACGGTCCGCTTTCGCTCAGGGCGCGAGAAGCTGGCGTGACGGGGGCCGGGGCGGTGGGGGCCGGGGCGGTGGGGGCCGGGACGGCAACGGGAGCAGCGGGGGGAGCAGCGGGCGTGCGCTCCTCGCCCGCTGCGCGGCGCTGCACCGGTTCCGGCCCGCCGGCCTCGCCGCCGAGCCGGGCGAGGTCGGCCAGCACCTCGGCGGTCTCCACGGCGTTGCCGCCGCGCGTGGCCCAGGCGACCACGTCTTCGATGGCGTCGAGCGCGTGCCGCACCACAGCGCGCGCCGGGGCGTCCAGCGCCACCGTGCCGCGCTGGACCGCCAGGAAGACGGCTTCCAGCCGGTGCGACAGCCGCTCCACCTCCGGCAGGTCCACGGCGCGGGCGGCGCCCTTCAGGCTGTGGGCGCGCCGGTGGATCTCCGCGAGGTCGGGGCTGTAGCCGGGATCGTGTTCGGCCAGGCGCAGGGCCTCGCGGATCGCCGCGAGGTGGTCCTTGTGCTCCAGGTCGAAGGCGGCCAGCAGCCGTTCGCGGATGTCGGTCATGCGGCCCCCACAATCCCCTCGCCCGCCTCCGGCGGGAGAGGGAGGGACCCATGGCGAAGCCATGGGAGGGTGAGGGGGGGCATCGGAAGCCTGCGGTCCATGGAGGCCATCACACCCGATAATTCCGGACGGCGTCCACCAGCCCCTGGCCAAGATCGTTCAGGTTGGCGGCGGCGCCTTCCAGCTGACGGGTGCCGGCGGCGGTCTGGCTGCTGGCTTCGCGGATGTTCTGGAGCGCCTGGATCACCTGTTCCAGGCCGATCTGCTGCTGGTTGGTGCCGGCGACGATCTGCTGGAAGGCCAGCACGCTCTCCTGGATGCTCTCGGCGAGGTCGCGGATGGTCGCCTGGGTGGCGTCGGTCTGGCGCTTGCCGGCGCCGACGCGCTTGACCGCCTCCTCCGTCAGCATGACCGAGGAGTTGATGCCGTGCTGGATCTCGCTGAGGTTGGAACGGACCTGGGCGGTGGCCTCCTTGGCCTGATCGGCGAGGCTCTTGATCTCACTGGCCACCACGGCGAAGGTCCGGCCGTGCTCGCCGGCGGCGGCCGCCTCGATGGCGGCGTTGAGCGCCAGCAGGTGCGAGCGTTCGGCGATGTCGTTCACGGTCAGGATGATCTCGCCGATCGCCTGGGTCCGCTCCGACAGGACGACGATGTTCTCGGCCACCGCCTCCGCCTGCTCGCGGATGGCGTCCATCGCCTGATTGGTGTCCTCCACCGCCTTCAGCCCGGTCTCGCTGGTGGCCGCCGCCGCCTGGGCGCTCTGCGCCACATCCTGGGCGCGCCGGTTGATCTGGGCGCCCGACTCGGTGATCTCGCTCAGCGTCGCGGTGGTCTGCTCCACCGCGGCGAGCTGCTGGGCGACGCTGGCCGCCTGTTGCTGCGTGGAGGCGCGGATCTGCGCCGTGGCCGCGTGCATGCTCTCGGCGGTGGCGCGGGTGGTCTCCGCCATGCTGCGCAGGCCGTAGGTCATCTGGTTGAGGTGCTGGCCCAGCTCCGCCAGCTCGTCGTTGCCGGGCACCGTGACCTCCCGCGTCAGGTCGCCGTTGCCGACGCGCGAGACGAAGCCGATGGCGGTGCCGAGCCGCCGGCCGATGGAGCTTCCCATCACCGAGGCGATGATCACGGCCAGCGTGACCACGATGAACAGCGCGAGGATGGAGGAGCGCACGGTGCCGTCGTAGATGGCGCGCGTGTCGCTTCGCCCGGCCTCCGCCAGCCGGTGGATGCTGGTGTGCAGGCGGCCCAGCCGGTCGTTCAGCGTCTGGCGCATCTCGTCCACTTTTGCCCGGCGCTGCAGCGCATCGGTGATGTCCCCGTGCTCCAGCTGCTGGAGCATCACCACCGCCTCGTCCAGGATGGCGCGGGAGATCTTCTCGAAATCCTCGACCTCGCCGCGCAGTTCGCCCCAGATGCGGCGCCGGTCGTCCGTGATGCCCTGCCCGGAAAGCTCCGAGGCCAGGGCCTTCAGCCGCCCCACCTCCTCGAACAGGTGGACGGCTCCGTCCTGGTAGCGCTGGCGCTGCGGGCCGATGTCCGCCGGGCGGCTCTGGGCCTGGGCGACCGCCGCCGCGTTCATCGCGGACTCGCGGACGCTGCGCAGGGTGCTCTGCGTCACCTCGATCTCGCGGACCGCCTCCGACACCTGGATGTCGTAGGTGGAAATGGCCGTCATGACGTTCAGCGCGTCGGACAGGCGCGCCAGCTGATACGCGGCCAGAAGGGCGGTCAGCAGGCAGACGAGTCCGAAGCTGAGGATCAGCTTGTGCGCGACTTTCAGTCTCATGCTTCTTACGTGCTCCTCAGCGAGTCGAGGATCGCCGCCACGTCCAGCACGGCGATGCGGCCTTCGGTGACGGTGGTGACGAACGGCCCGGCTTCGGGCGGGGCGTTGGGAGAGCCGGGGTCGAGGTCCATCACCGTCTCCAGGGTGCGCAGGCGCAATGCGGCGTGGCGCTCCCGGCTGCGCAGAACCACGGCGTAGCCGCCACCGGCCGGGACGGCGGTGCGCCCGCACAGACGGTCCACGTCGAACAGGCGCATCACCCGCCCGTCGATGGCGATCAACCCCAGCAGCGCCGGCGGCGCGCCGGGCACCCGCGCCACGCGCGGCAGCGGCACGACGCGGGCGAGGTGGCGAAGCTCCAGCCCATACAGCCCATCGGCGCCCCGGCCGACCAGCAGGGGAATGGTCGGTGCGGTGTCCGCCGCGTCGGCGGGGGTCTTCGCCAGTTCCTCCGCGCGGCGGCGCAGCAGGGCTTCGCCCCAGGGACCTTGGAGAGCCTTTTCGAGGATCACGCCTCATCCCCCGAGAACCAGAGGTCGATCATGCTGCGCAGCTCCGCCACGGTCAGGCCGCCGCCCTCGGCGACCAGCTCTGTCGCGTCGTGGCCGGCGACCGTGCCGCGCGCGTTGCGGAAATGGCGCTGCGCCGCCGCCAGCTTGCCGCGCCGCCAGTAGGCCAGCGCCAGATGGTAGTCGGCGAGCGCGAAGCCGGAATCCAGGTAAAGCGCCTTTTTGAAGGCAGCGACCGGGTCGCCGACGCCCAGTTCCTCCTCCAGCAGGCCGAGGCGGAAATGCACGGCGGGGTTCAACCGGTCGCGCTCGGCCAGCGCAAGGCAGGCTTCCAGCGCCACCGCGCGGTCGCCTTCCGGCAGCGCGGAAAGGGTGGGAGCGGCGGACGGGGCCGGCAGAAGGGGGGCGGGCGGCTCGGCCGGCGCGGGCGGCGGCTCGGCGGCCTTGCACGGCGCGCGGCGGCGGGATGGCGCGGGGGTGGCCGGCTTCGCCGCCGTCCTTGGCGCGCGGGCCGGCTTCGCGGCGGGAGGAAGGGGGGCCACGGCGTCCGGCTGCGGAAGCTCCGGCGCGCGGCCGGGCAGCGGCTTGCGGTACAGCGTGGCGCCGGGCACCGGCACGGGCGTGAACAGGGCGTTCACCTGCGGCCCCGTCTCCGCATGGCCGACCACCAGCCAGCCGTTCGGCGCCAGCACGGCGTGCAGCCCGTTCAGCAGGCGGGTGCGCGTGGCCTCGTCGAAATAGATCATGACGTTGCGGCACAGGACCACGTCCAGCGCGCCGAGCCCGCGCGGGTAGTTCGGCAACGGCCCTTCCACGAGGTTGAAGACGGAAAAGCTGGTCCATTCGCGGAAGCGCGGCTTCACCGCCCACTGGCTGCCCCGGCGGTCGAAGCATTCCTCCAGCAGCTCCGGCGGCAGGCCGCGCACCGCCCAGTTGCCGTAGACCCCCCGGCGCGCCGTCTCGATGAAGCTGCCGTTGATGTCGGTGCCGACGATGCTGACCTGCCAGCCCTGGAGCTGGTCGGCGAATTGGCGCTTCAGCAGGATTTCCAGCGTGTAAGCCTCGGGGCCGATGGAGCAGCCGGCGCTCCACAGCCGCAGCAGCCGGCTTTCCCGGTTGCGGCGCAGGCATTCGGGGATGGCGACGGCGCACAGCGCCTCGAACTGTTCGGCGTAGCGGAAGAAGAAGGTCTCGCCGACCGTCAGCTCGTTGATCAGCGCCTGGTATTCCGGCCCATCCGGCCCCTCGCCGTTCAGGATCGCCAGATAGCCGGCGAGCCCCGACACCGCCCGCTCGGCCAGCCGCCGGCCGACGCGCTCGGCCAGCGCCGCGTCCTTGTCGGCGTAGTAGGCGAGGCCCGTCGCGCCAATCACGGTCGCCTTCAGGCGCGGGAAGGCGGGGTCGCGCAGGATGGCGTCGGCGCGGCTCATCGGGACGGCTCCGCTTCCCCGGCGACCGTATCCTCCGTTGCCGGTTCTTCCGGCGCCTGCCATGCGGCGAGCCGTTCGTCGGCCATCGCCTGGAAGGCGGCGAGCAACCGGCCCTCCGTCTCCGTCAACAACCGTTCGGGGTCGAGCAGGGTGGCGTTGCCGGTGCCGAAAGTAAAGCTGCCCACCGCGCAGGCGTTGAAGCTCAGCCCGGCCTCGGCCTCCAGCAGGGCGCCGTCGGGCACCGGCACGATGTCGTGCACCCGGCCGGCCAGCAGGGCGAGCGGCCACCCCTCCCGCTCCAGCAGCAGCAGCGGCGCGTACAGCTCCGGCTTGGCGGGCTCAAGCCCCAGCAGGACGTCGAGCCGCAGAACCGGGACGGCCTTGCCCTGGTAGCGGAACAGGCCCGCCACCACCGGCGGGGCGGTCGGCGGGCGGTCCAGCAGGGGCAGCGGCAAAAACCGGCGCACGGCCGCAGCCGGCAGCGCGAGAATCCTGCCGGATGCGGAAAAGACCACGTAGCGTGTCGTCGATGCTGTCGCCGTCGCAACCATCGCCGGGGGAAGACCCTGCCGTGTCGGGGTTACCAAAACCGGCGCAGAACATGCCGCATCGCTGCGGGGATGGAAATACCACCAAAGGCAGGAGCTTAGCCCGATTTGCGGGCTCATTCCGGCAGGGCGGGCCTCGCGGGAGGGTTACCCCTCCCGGTTCAGCCCCCGCAGGGCCTGCACCGCGGCCTCGTAGAGCGGCAGCGGGCGCCCGCCCGCGTCGTAGGGCGCGGGGTGCGCGTTCAGCCCCGGATTCTCCCGCGCGATGTAGCTGAGGTCGGAGCGCAGGCTCCACCAGCACAGCTCGGCCAGCTTTGCGTGGTTCATGATGTCGGCCACATACTGGCCGGCCAGGAAGGCCATGGCGCGGTCCTTCTCCGCGCGGGACCAGCGGCGGGGCAAGTGCTGCTCGTCCACATCGAACTCGGTGATGTGGATGGGCAGGCCCAGCCGGTCCATGGCCTTCAGGAACTGGCGCAGGCCCTCGCGGTCGTAGGGCTTGCCGGCCATCAGGTGGCTTTGCAGGCCCAGCCCGTCCACCGGCACGCCGCGCGCCACGGCGTCGGTCAGCCATGTTTGCAGATAGGCGCGCTTGCGCTGCTGCCAGCCCTCGTCGATCTCGATGCCGAACTCGTTGAGGACCAGCTTCGCGGAGGGGAACTGCTTGCGCATGTGGTGGAAGAAGGGGTCGAGCCATTCCGGCCCCTTGGCGCCGCCCGCCACCACCCACCACATGCCCTTGCGGAAGCCGTGGCGGTCCTGCTCCTGCGGGTGGCTGCGCTCCGTCTCCCAGAAGAAGGCCTCGTTCACCACGTCGATGCGGTGGAAGACGTCGCCGTACCGCGCCTTCACCGCCGCGACCATGCCCGTGAAGCGCCGCCAGTAATTGTCCGGCGACAGGGTGCCCTCGGGCGAGAAATACCCCTCCTCCGCGATGCCGAGTTCGGACTGCCGGGCGGCCGGCAGCTTCATATACTCGGGCATGCCTATGTGCTGCCACAGGGCGCAGTGCCAGTTGGGCTTGGCGCCGATGCGGCGGGCCAGCGCCACGCTGGCGTCGAAGCGGCGCCAGTCGAAATTCCCCTCCTGCGGCTGGAAGACCGCCCATTTGCCGCCGTTTTCCGGCGTGACCACGTCGCATTCCCGCGCCATCAGGCGGTCGAGCGTCGGGTCCTCCGGTTCGACGACATGGTCGCGGGCGGCCCCATGGAGCACCCCGATGGCCCGGCACACGTCGCGGAGCGTCGGGTTCGGCACCTCCGGCAGGCGGGACGCGGCGACGGCGGCCTTGGCGTCGGTCGCGGCCTTGCAACTGGCCAGGACGGCCACCCCGACGGCGGCGCGCAGCGCGTCGCGGCGGGTGAGGGAGAGCGCTTTGAAAGCGGGCGAGGTCTGGGCCATGGGCGTCGGGCCTCGTGTCGTTGGGAAAAGGGAAAGCCCCTCTCCCTGGAGGGGAGAGGGGTTGGGGTGAGGGTGGCGCCGGCGAAGCCGGCCAGAAACTAATTTTCCGCCCTATTGGGCGTAACGACCCCTCATCCCAACCCTTCTCCCCCAAGGGGAGAAGGGCTTTTGATTGAAGTTACGGCGTGGCCCGCATGGTCGGGTTGCCGTAGTATTTCCGGGTCGCGACGTAGCTGTTGTACGGACCCTGGTAGCCCTTGCTGGCGGCCTTCTTCAGGTTCACGTCGGTCATCACGCACACGAACTTGTCGTGGTCGATGGGGCCGAGGTCGGCCACCGCGTGCAGGTCGTTCGCCGTGGTGTGGCCCCAGCGGGTGACGAACAGAACCTTGGAGGCCGCACCGCAGACGATGCGGGCGTCCGACACGGCCAGCGCCGGGGCGGTGTCGAACACCACGAGGTCGAAGCTGGGCGACAGGCCGGCCATCAGCTGCACCAGGCAGTCCACGTTGAAGCGGTCCAGCGTCATCGAGTTCAGCTGGCCCGCCGGGATCATCGCGAAGGGCACCTCGTCGGAGGTGTGGACGATCTCGTCCAGCATCGCCTCGCCGGAGATCCAGTCGGACAGGCCCTTCTTGGCGGACAGGTCGAACAGCCCGTCGATGCGCGAGCGGCGGAAGTCGGTGTCCACCACCACCACGCGCCGGCCGGCCTGGCTCGCCACCTGCGCCACGGCGAGGCTGAGCGAGGTCTTGCCGTCCTGCGGGCGGGCCGAGGTGACCGCCAGCGACCCCACCGGGCCGAGGTCGGCCAGATGGTTGCGGAACAGGGCGCGCAGGGATTCGCTGAACAGCGAGAAGGGATGGCGCTGGAAGATCTTGTACAGCCGGCCCTTGGCGCCGCGGTCGCTGTGGTGCGGCACGATGTGGACGGTGCCGACGCCCAGGATGCGGCGGACGGCGTCCGGGGTGTGGATGTGGCGCTGCAGCAGCTCCAGCCCGAAGACGCTGAAGACGGCCAGGGTGAGGGACGCGGCGAAACCGGCCAGCAGCAGCAGGATGCGGAACGGACCCGACGGCTCGTGCGGAACCTGCGGGGATGAGACCAGCTTGACGGTGGCCGGGAAGGCGCGGCTGTCCTTCTGGGCCTCCACCTCCTCCAGGCGGCCGAGCAGGCTGTCGAGAAGCTGGCGCTTGGCCGTGGCCTCCGCTTCCAGCGTGCGCAGCGGGATCGCCTGTTCCTGCATGGTGGCGTAGCTGCCCTCCATGCGGGCGATCATGGTCTTCAGGGCGGTTTCCTGCTCCACCGCGACCTGGGCGGCCTCACGGACGCCGTTGATCTCGCGGCGGATTTCCTGCTGGAGCGAGGCGTTGGCCTCGTTCAGGCGGCCTTGCAACTCGACGATGCGCGGATGCCGGGGGCCGTACTGCTTGGACAGCTGGGCCATTTCGGTGGAGATCGCCGCGACCGTGGCGCGCAGCTGGGCCACGACTGGGGAGGCGATGCTGCCGCCGATGGCGTTCCAGTTGCCGGCCTTCAGGTTGCGCTCCAGCGCGTCGGCCTGGGCGACCGAGCGGGCGCGGTTGGCCGAGGCTTCGGCGAGGCGCAGGCGGGTCTGCTCAAGCTCGTTCTGCGCCATCAGGCCCGTGCCGCCCTTCAGCAGGCCACCCTTCAGGCGGGCCTGCTCGACCTTCTGGTCGGCGTCGGCCACTTCCTTGCGCAGGGTGTTGATGCGGTCCTGCAGCCAGGAGATGGCGCTGGTCGACAGGTCGCGGTCCATCTGCTGGCGGGTTTCCATGTAGCGGCGGACGATGCCGTCCACCACGTTGCGGGCCAGCTCCGGCTCCTTGGCGGTGAAGCGCACCTGGATCACGCGCGACCGGCCGACGATGGCCACGTCCAGCTTGCGGTGAATGCGGGCGATGATCTGGTCGTTGCCCAGTGCGGCGTGCGCCTCGCGCGTGCGGATGTCCTGGGCCATCTCGTCGCCGTGGCTCAGCATCCAGGCTATGGGGCCGGGAAGGTCGGCGCCCCAGACCCGGCCGGCGAGGTCGCGGCCGTAGGCCACCGCGCGCTCGACGAAGGGCAGGGTCTCGTCCTCCTGCGCCGGCGGGTTGAATTCGGGATGCCGGGCGAGGTTCAGGTCCTCGACCACCCGGTTCAGCACCTGCGGCGACTTGAGGATCTCGATCTCGCTGAGGATGGCGGCGTCCTCGGTCGGGATGGCGCCCACCACCTGCTCGACCTCGCGCACGACGCGCACCTGGCGGTTGTCGACCAGCAAAAGGGCTTCGGAGGTGTAGTGGTCCTTCAGCATCGACACGCCGACCGCCGACAGCCCGGTCAGCACCACCACGATGCCGAAGATCAGCCATTTGTGACTGCCCAGCACGCGGAGGATGAACCGGAAATCAGGGCCCATGGACGGGGTCTGTCCCTCGAACTCGGCGCGCGGCGGCTGGCCGGGGACGGCGGGCCAGGCCGAGGCCGGAACCGGGGCCGGCGGGCCGCCGTGGTTGATCTGGGGCAGGTTTTCCACTTCTCAAAGCTCCTTGTGCATGGGCGCTGGTGCTGAGGCGCTGGACGAACGCGTTGCGGCGGCACGGCGCATAAGCAGAACGTTGCGGGCGAAGCCGAAGGCCCCGACGCAGTAACGCCGGAACAGCCGCCGTGGCTCCTGAACGAGCCGGAACGCCCATTCGAGCCCCGCGCGCTGGACCAGCGCGGGCGCCCGCGTGAAGCGTCCGGCGAGGAAATCGACGATGGCGCCTCCGTTGACGATCAGAACGGGGTGGTCCAGCGCGCGCCTCAGCTCGACCGCCACCTCCTCCTGCCGGGGCATCCCCATGGCGAGAAGGATGATGTCCGGCCGGTGGTGGCGGGCGCGCTCGATGTAATGCTCCAGCGGGTGGAAGCCGTGCTCGACGTCCACGTAGCGGTGCGGCGTGCTGCCCCGCAGCCGTTCGACGCAACGGTCCAGCCAGGGCGAGTCCGTGCCGTAGACCGCCACGGAACGCGCGGAAAGGCGGCCCAGCAGCAGGGGAATGAAGTCGGTCCCGTTCATGTTAAGGCCCGCCGGCAGCTTCAGGGCTGGCAGGGCCAGCTCCAGCGCGATCCCGTCGCGCAGCAGGACGTCCGACGCCCGGAAGGCGGCCAGCGCCGGGGCCGACCGCGCGCACAGGTTCACCCCGTGGGCGTTGATGAAGGACAGGATGGTCGGCCGGTCCACGGCTGCCAATGACTCCAGCAACGATTGGCGCTCTTCTTCACTGGAAATGCACCGTATTCTCTCGATCAGTGCCAGGACGTCACGAGGGCTCGGCATGCAGATCTCCTAAACAATTTCGCCCTAAACAATTTTCCAAGGCGGCAAGCCAAGTCGTTGGCACACCCAAGCCAAGTCGTTGGCACACCAATGATGATGCATGACGGGATGCGGACCGTTCAGACGGTAATGCTTGTTAACACCTCCGATCGGGGCATCGGGCCAAACCGCGCCTGTGGATACCCTTTTGGGGAGCATCGCGGCGCGGAGACGAACTATGTGGCTGGCGCCGCTCCTTTTTCGCAGCGGTGGGAACGGCGAAAGGGCAGGTCAGGCGAATTAGCCCGGCCACGCCGGGGGACCACGGAATCGGCTTGCTGTGGCAAAGGGCTCCGCCCATATAGGTACGTCCGCCGGCGAGCGGGGCGCAGAAGGTGGATGGGCGTCCGTGGCGTGCCGGCCCCGGCACGAGGCTGTTCCACAATCCAGGGCTTTGGCCGAAAGCCCGCGCGCAGCATCCCCGGCGCCCCCCTTCCCAAGGAGGGGCGCCGACACGAAAAGAAGACTCCGATGAACGACGACGAATCCACATCCCGCCAGCCCGGCACCGCTGACGAGTTCGACCGGCGCGACGCGCTGCGCGCCATCGCCGCCGTGGTGCGCGGCGACGGGATCGAGGTGGACGCCGACAGCACGCCGGCCCGCTGGTCCGTGGCCGTGGTGCACGAGGTCGTGGTGCCCGGCACCGACCGCAAATTGAAGCTGCGCTTCCGCGTCGCGCTCGGCCCTCTGGCGGACGTCGAGGCGGAGTTGTGGGGCCTGATGACCGCCGAGGAAGGCTTCGGCCGGCCGCAGGCCAAGGCGCTGGGCAAGAAGGTCAAGGCGGCAGCGCTCGGCTCCCCGGCCATCGAGAAGGCGCGCGGCCGGGTGGACTCCTGGTTCGCCTCCATGGCCAAGCGGGCGGAGGGCTTCGGCGAGGCGTGGCGGCCCAAGGGCTTCGCCGACGAGCTGGGCCGCGTGGTCGGCTTCGGCGGGCGCATCCCGCGCCTGCAGGCCCTGCTCGACGCGCTGGAGGAGGCCTTCTCCACCGCCGCCGCCCGCGCCGGCCTGAAGGTGCGGCGGGAGCGGCTGGAGAACGCCTCGGGCCTCGGCGTCTATCTGGACAGCTTCGCCACGGCGCGCGCCATGGTGCGCAAGTTGCGGCTGTTCGTCGGCCCGACCAACTCCGGTAAGACCCACGCCGCCATGGACCGGCTGGCCGAGGCGGAGAGCGGCTGCTACCTCGCCCCGCTGCGCCTCTTGGCTCTGGAAGGGCAGGAGGCGCTGGAGACGCGCGGGCGCCCGTGCAGCCTCGTCACCGGCGAGGAGCGCGACGTGCGGCCGGGGGCGTCCTTCACCTCCTCGACGATCGAGATGGTCAACACGTCGAAGGTGTGGGGCGCCTGCGTCATCGACGAGATCCAGATGATCGGCGACCCCGACCGCGGCTGGGCCTGGACCCAGGCGGTGGCCGGCGTGGCCGCGCCGGAAATCCTGATGACCGGGTCGGCCGACGCGATTCCCTATCTCCAGCGCCTCGCCACCGCGCTGGGCGAGGAGCTGGAGATCGTCGAATTCACCCGCAAGTCGCCGCTGCGCGTGCAGGAAGAGCGGGTGGCGCTGTCAACCGTGCGCCGGGGCGACGCGGTGATCGCCTTCTCCCGCAAGGACGTGATGGGGCTGCGGCGCGACCTGCTGGCCCGCGATCACACCGTGGCGGTGATCTACGGCGCCCTGTCGCCGGAGGTCCGCCGGGCCGAGGCGCGGCGCTTCCGCGAGGGCTCGGCCGACGTGCTGGTGGCGACGGACGCCATCGGCATGGGGCTGAACCTGCCCGTGGCGCGCGTCGTGCTGTCCACCACCCGCAAGTACGACGGGCGGGAGGAGCGCGACCTGACCTCCTCGGAAATCCGCCAGATCGGCGGGCGCGCCGGCCGCTTCGGCATGCACGAGGAAGGCCGCGTCGCGGTGCTGGAGGGCGAAAACATCAACCCGGTGCGCCGGGCGCTGACCACCCCGCCGGTGCCGCCGGAGGATCCGCGCGCCTGGATCTCGCCGAACCTGACCCATGTGGAGGCCATCGCGCGGGAGCTGGACACCGACAGCCTCGCCAAGGTGCTGCGCACGGCGGGGCAGGAATTGCTGCGCGCCAACCAGACCTTCCGCATGACCGACCTGGAGCAGCGCATCCAGGCCGCCGCCGCGGTGGACAAGGCGAAGCTGCCGCTGGCCGTGCGCGACATGCTGGCCCGTTGCCCCATCGACGTGCGCGACAAGAACAACCTGATGCTGTTGGCCCGCTGGGCGACCAACCAGGGCCGGGGCACGCCCAACGCCGCGCCCGACGAGGCCGAGCGCTTCACCCACCGCGTCGGCACCGACGTGGAGCTGGAGCGGGCGGAGCGCGCGGTGAAGGAGCTGACCGCCTACGCCTGGCTGGCCTACCGCTTCCCGGACGCCTATCCGGAAATGGACCTGTGCCAGGAGCGCCGGGCCACCCTGAACGCCTTCATCGAGCGCACGCTGGCCGAACGCTCGCTCGCCCGCGCCTGCCCGGTCTGCGGCACGCGGCTGAAGGCCAACCACCGCTTCCGCGTGTGCGACAGCTGCTATGCCGGCCGTGTGGAGGAGCACAGCGGCGGTCATCGGGGACGCCGCGGTGGCGGCGACGCTCCGCGCCGGAACGGCCGCGGGGAAGCGGCACCGGCGGCACCGGGCCAGCCCCAGGCCGCAGGCCACCCGCATTTCCATCACCCCGTCCCCGGCAAGAAGCGCGGCAAGGGCGGCGCCGGCCATCGGGGCCGGCGACCGGCCGCGACCTGAGGGAGCTTGCGGCGTAGGCCGTCCGAAGGCTCTGGCCTCCTGCGGTCGTGGTCTGTTAATCTTCTGTTATGGCGATACCCCGACCGAAACCCATGCCCGACCACGACGAGCACGAGGCCAAGCGCGCCGCCGTGCGCGAAGGTCTCCGGCAGCTTGATCGCGGTGAGCGGATTCCGCTGGCCGACATCAAGGCGTGGGTTGCGTCGTGGGACACGGACGACGAACTGCTGAAGCCAAGGGCTTCGTCGCGCCGTTGACGATCCCTGGGATCACGCTGCCGCTGTCCCTTGCCCCGCACTCCGCTCCGGCCAGGTGATCTCCTCCTGCCCTCCGTCGTCGGTCAGGAAATAGCGGCGCATGGGGGAAAGGCCGCTGTCCAGCTCGTAGACCAGCGGGCGGCTTGTCGGGATTTCGAACAGCGGGATGTCCTGGTCGGGCACATTGTCCAGATGCTTGACCAAAGCGCGCAGGCTGTTGCCGTGCGCCGCCACCAGCACCCGTGCGCCGAGCCGCAGGGCGGGGCAGATGCCCTCCTGCCAGAAGGGGATCACGCGCGCGGTGGTGTCCTTCAGGCTCTCGCCGCGCGGCAGATTGGCCTTGCCAAGTCCCGCGTAACGCCGGTCGGACACGGCCGAGCGCGGGTCGTCCGGTTCGATGGGCGGGGGCGGCACGTCCCAGCTCCGCCGCCACAGGAAGACCTTGTCGGCGCCGTGCCGGGCCGCCGTCTCCGTCTTGTTCAGCCCCTGGAGCGCGCCGTAATGCCGCTCGTTCAGGCGCCAATGCTTGTGCACCGGCAGCCAGAGCCGGTCCATATCTTCCAGCACGATGTCCAGCGTCTTGATGGCCCGCTTCAGGACGGAGGTGAAGGCCACGTCGAAGTCGAACCCGGACTGGCGCAGCAGGCCCGCCGCATGGTGGGTTTCCGCGATCCCTTGCTCGGTCAGGTCGACGTCCGTCCAGCCGGTGAACAGGTCCTGGCGGTTCCACACGCTCTGGCCGTGGCGAAGCAGCACGATTCGGTGCATGGCGCGTCCCTCCCTGCAGTCCTTCCCGCCTTTCTTTCGGTCCTGGGGGACGCAACGGGAAGAGCGGGAAAGAGTTCCATCATTGCTTTCGCAAAGCGTGTTTATGTCAAAGACGAAACAGTGACGACACATTCAGAAAACAAAGTGAGGCTAATGTTCGCGAACGGTGAGGCCACACGCTCAAGGTGAACCCGAAAGGGAACGCCGCAACGCGGATCCGGGGGCCTGACCGCAAGAGGACGTGCCGGGCCGTGCCCGGCGCACAGCCGTATTGTGTTTCAACCGCACTGCGACGCCGTGCAACCTTGCGTACCGAGGCCGCCATGCAGCATCATGACATCCTCTCCAGGGCCGTTTCGACCGATCGGGACATCACCTTGGAGGCGCTTCGTGTCTTCACTTACCTGAGCCGGCGGCTCCACTTCGACCGACCCGTTCCGGTGCTTCAGTCCGAGCTGGCTGACGCGCTGGGCATGCAGAGGCCCAACGTCAACCGGGCCATCAAGCTGCTGGAGACCAAGCAGATCCTTCTGCGGGACTCCAAGCTGGGTCGTGCGATCACGTTCCGACTGAACCCGGAACTGGAGGGCGGCCGGGCCTAAGCATGGTCCGGAATGATTTTTGAAACGCGTCACCTTCTCTTTTCGAACTCGGCCCTCCGAAAAGCCTTCGCCTGGTACCAGAAAGTACCGAACCAGACCGACCTGCCATTCGGGATGATCACGGCCGTGACCCCGAAGGCAGGGGGCGGCGTGTTGGTCACGGTCCAGCAGCTCGGTTCCACCAAAGGTCGCGAAGTGCCCTTCATGCCCAGCAAGACGCTGGGCGTCCTGCTGCTGTTCTGCCGCCGCCAGAAAATTCCGATCCCCCGCGACGCCGAAAAGGACATCGCCCCGTCGGACGACGGCATCATGCTGACCATCCGTGGCCAGACCGCCACGACCGCGCCCCCGCCGTGACGGGCGGGGCTTGTCTTTTCCTTGCGCTGCCCCTCACGCCGCCTTCAGCGGGATGTCCTGTTCGGTGAAGCGGTAGCCGTGCCGGGCGGCGAAGGAGACGAGGTCGCCGAGCGTGACGACGGCGCCCGAGGAGCGGTGCAGCGCCGCCTTCAGGACCGGATCGTCCTTGGTCGCCACCAGGAAGCGGATGTAGTCGGCCTGCGCCATGGTTGGACCTCCGTGCCGGCGGCACCCGACCATTGGCGCCGCCAATCAATTCTATTCGTCTAAAATTGTATCTTTCTCGGGCGCTTGACGATGCGGCATCCTGCCGCACCGCCTGTTGGCATTGATGGCCCTCACTCGCCCGGCTGGTTCGCCGGTTCCGGGGCGGGTTCGGCGGCGGAATCGACTGGTGATACGACCGTGGACTCGGCCGGGGCTTCGGGGACGGTGACTTCCGCCTTGGCGTCGTCCGCGGCCCCTTCGGCCGCGCTGCGGAAGGCCCTTGCGGCCGACCGCAACGAGCTTTCGGAACGGCGGTCCGGCATCAGCTCGAACAGAAACAGCGACCGCCCGCCGATGGGAATCTCGTCGCCGCTGCGCGCGGTGGAGACCTCGACGCGCTCCGGCTCCATGGTGTCGGCAAGACGCAGCCACTGGCTGCCGCCCACGACCTCCGGCAGCTTGAACGGCACCACGTCGTGGTGGGAGTTGATGATGAGCAGCAGCGTGGCGTCCGACGCCGCCCGCTTGATGCCCGTGGCCTGCGCCCGGCCGTCCAGCAGCATGCCCAGGCAGCGCGCCATCGGGTCCTGCCACTGCTCGGTCGTCTTCTCCACCCCCGCCGGGGTGATCCAGGCGACGTCCTTGACGTCCAGGTCCGGGTTGTAGGCGCCGGAGAAGAAGCGCCCGCGCCGCAGCAGCGGATGGCTCTGCCGCAGCCCGATCAGGTGACGGACGAAGTCGGTCAGGGCGAGCCCGTCCTCGTCGATGTTCTCCCAGTCGATCCAGCCGATCTCGTTGTCCTGGCAATAGGCGTTGTTGTTGCCGTGCTGGGTGCGGGCAAACTCGTCGCCGGCCAGGATCATCGGCGTGCCCTGCGACAGCAGCAGGGTCGCCAGCATGTTGCGCATCTGGCGGAAGCGCAGGGCCTTGATCTCCGGATCGTCGGTCGGCCCCTCGGCGCCGTGGTTCCAGGAGATGTTGTGGGAATGGCCGTCGCGGTTGTCCTCGCCGTTCGCCTCGTTGTGCTTGTCGTTGTAGGAGACGAGGTCGTTCAGCGTGAAGCCGTCATGCGCGGTGACGAAGTTGACGCTGGCCCAGGGCTTGCGGCCGCGCCGGTTGAAGACGTCGGCCGACGCGGACATGCGGGTCGCCATCTCCGGCAGCTTGCCCTCGTCGCCTTTCCAGTAGGCGCGCACGGTGTCGCGGAACTTGTCGTTCCACTCCGCCCAGCCCGGCGGGAAGCCGCCGACCTGATAGCCGCCGGGGCCGCAGTCCCAGGGCTCGGCGATCAGCTTCACGCGCGACAGCACCGGGTCCTGCCGGCAGGCGTCCAGGAAGCCGCCGCTGTGGTCGAAGCCGTAGGTTTCGCGCGCCAGGATGGTGGCGAGATCGAAGCGGAACCCGTCCACATGCATCTCGGTCACCCAGTAGCGGAGCGAGTCGGTGACCATCTGGAGCACGCGGGAATGCACGAGGTTCAGCGTGTTCCCCGTGCCGGTGTCGTTGATGTAGTAGCGCGGATTGTCCGGCAGCAGCCGGTAGTAGGAGGCGTTGTCGATGCCCTTGAACGAGAGGGTCGGTCCCATCTCGTTGCCTTCGGCGGTATGGTTGTAGACCACGTCCAGGATCACCTCGATCCCCGCCTCGTGCAGGCGGGCGATCATCTCCTTGAACTCGTAGATGGCGCCGGTCGCCATGTAGCGCGGATCGGGCGCGAAGAAGGAGATGGTGTTGTAGCCCCAGTAGTTCCGCAGCCCCTTTTCAAGCAGATAGCGGTCGTCCACGAAGGCGTGCACCGGCAGCAACTCCACCGCCGTGACGCCCAGCGAGCGGATGTAGTCCACCACCTCCTGCTGGGCGAGCCCGGCGAAGGTGCCGCGATGCTGCGGCGGCACGGCCGGATGGCGCATGGTGTAGCCGCGCACGTGGGTCTCGTAGATGATCGTGCGCTCCCACGGGATCGCGGGCAGGCGGTCGTGGCCCCAGGTGAAGGCCGGGTCGATCACCACGCATTTCGGCATGCCCGGCGCGCTGTCGCGCCGGTCGAAGGAGAGATCGCCGCGCGGCGAGCCGACGCGGTAGCCGAAATGCGCGTCCGACCAGCGCAGCGGCCCGATCAGGTGCTTGGCGTAGGGGTCGAGCAGCAGCTTGTTCGGGTTGAAGCGGTGCCCCGCGCGTGGTTCGTAGGGACCATGGACGCGGTAGCCGTAGACGGTGCCCGGCCGCGCGTCGGGCAGATAGCCGTGCCAGACCTCGTCGGTGTATTCCGGAAGCTCCACACGTTCCAGCTCCCGCCGGCCTTCGTTGTCGAACAGGCACAGTTCCACTTTGGTGGCGTTCGCCGAGAACAGGGCGAAATTGACTCCAAGCCCGTCCCAGGTGGCGCCCAGCGGGTAGGGCAAACCTTCGCGGATGCGCGACCGGCGGAGCGTCTGCGTGGCATAGGGCGGCTTCTTCAAAACGGACCTCGTGTCGGCGTGAGTGGCGCTAACGGCGACACAAGAACACGCGAGACAGCGGGGTGATCCCTCGGACGCCGGTTCGGCGCCTTGAGTCATGATCGGACCCAACCCAAAGTGTGACGCTGTTATGAGCATGGTCATAGTCGTCATGGCAGGTCGCGCCGGGGAGGGGCTTCTGCTATCATCCGCGACGAAAAATAATGATAAAATACTAGGCAGGAAAACGTACCTCGAAGAGCGGATAATGGCGTGAATGGTGGGTGCTGAATGGAAGGGATTTCTCACCACAACAAGCAGGGATTGCGATCGGCAATCCTGATTTGTGGAACAGTTCAGACGCCCAAACCCTTCGCGACCTAGGGTTCTTTCCGTCCCGGCCTGCGGCTCTAGCCCTCGCGCGGCCATGGTCCTTCATCGGACGCTCCGCGCCGGCTTCCTGTTCCGGCTGTCCTGAATCGGCGTTCCGGCGAGCCATCGCCGGGCAGGCCCATTTGCGTTGCTGATGCCCATGCTCCGCCTCTCGGTCCGCGCACTGCTGAACTTCCACCCCAAGGCCATCCTGGCGGCCATCGTTGGCTCCATGACGGTCCTGGGGGCCTTGGCGTGGGGTGCGCTGACCCTGTTCGACTATCTGGACACGCTCGACCGCGCCGAACGCGACGCGCGGCAGGCCGCGGCCCTTCTGGAGGGGCACGCGGCGGCGATCCTGGACGGTGGCGCCGGCGCCCTGGCGCGCGTTGCCGACCGCATGCGCGACGGAGGCCTGTCCACGCTGGCGGAGAACGCCTTGGGCGAGGCGCTGGCCGTCTCGACGCGCGGCGCGCTGTCCATCGTCGATTCCTCCGGGCGGACGGTGTTCGGGCCGACCATCGCGGTGGACGAGGACCTTCTGGGCCGCGGTGCCGGGGCTGACAGGGCGGAGGACATGCTGCTGCTGCCCGGCCGGGCCGACGGGGTGGACTCCATCGTGCTGGCCCGCCGCCTGACCGCCCGGCGTCCAGCCGACCGCGCCGGCCTCGTGGATGGCGCCGTCCTCTTCGCCCTTCCGGTGTCGAGCCTGTCCAAGGTGCTGGCCGTGTTCGGCGACGGGCAGCACCGCTTCGCCGGCCTGTACCGGCCGGACGGCGTCCGGCTGGCGGGGATCGGCGACGCCGGCTGGCCGGGGCAGGGGCGCTCCGGGACCAATCCGGCGACCGGCCCGGCGACGGTGACCGGCGTCAAGCGGATGGAGGCTTTTCCCGTTGTCGCGGCCGTCGCCCTGCCGCGCGACGTGGTGCTGGAGCCCTGGAAGCTCCGGCTGGAGCACGGGCTTGTGGTGGTCGGCGTCGCCTTCCTGGCCTTGGGTGGGCTCGCCTCGCTCGGCTGGGTCAGCCTGCGCCGCGAGGAGGCCGCGCGCAACGCGCTGCGCGACGCCAACGCCCGGCTGGAGCAGCGGGTGGAGGACCGAACGGCCGACCTGCGCACGCTGAACCAGAAGCTCGTCCGCGCGCTGTCCGAGAAAGAACGCGCCAACCAGGCCAAGTCGCGCTTCCTGTCGGCGGCGAACCACGACCTGCGCCAACCCTTCCAGGCCCTGCGCCTGTTCCACCATCTGCTGACGGAGCGGCTGAAGGACCCGCGCGACCGCTCCATCGCCGACAAGATGGGCGAAGCGCTGGACAGCGGGGAGAAGCTCCTGCACTCGCTGCTGGAGGTCGCCACGCTGGACGCGGGCGTGGTGCGCCCGAACATCACCGACGTTCCGGTCGCCACGGTGCTGGAGGCGGTGGAACGGGAGTTCCGCGCGGCGGCCGCCGACAAGGGGCTGGACCTGCGGGTGCGCGCCTGCGACGCGGTGGTGCGGACCGACGCCACGCTGCTGACGCGCATGCTGGGCGACCTGCTGCGCAACGCCGTCGCCTACACGCCGATGGGTGGCGTCGTCCTGGGCTGCCGGCGGCGCGGCCAGTGGCTTCGCATCGAGGTCTGGGACACCGGCGCCGGCATCCCGCCGGAACAGCTGGACGCCATCTTCGAGGACTTCGTGCAGCTCGGCAACCCGGAGCGCGATCGGAGGCGCGGCCTCGGCCTCGGCCTCGCCAAGGTGCGGCGCAAGGCGGCGCTGCTCGGCCACGCGGTGGAGGTGCGCTCCCGCCTCGGCCAGGGGTCGGTCTTCTCCATCATGGTGCCGATCGCCGCCAGCGAACCGAAGGCGGAGCCGGCCACCGCCCCCATCGTCGGTTCGGCGGCGGAGCCCAACGGCGCACGCCTGATTCTGGTTGTGGAGGACGACCCGGTGCAGCGCGCCGGCATGCAACTCCTTCTGGAAAGCTGGGGGCACGAGGTGCTGGAGGCGGAGGACGGGCGCTCGGCGTTGGAAATCCTGCGCCGCTCGCCGCGCTGCCCCGACGTGATCCTGACCGACTTCCGCCTGCCGGGCGCCATGACCGGCGCCCAGACGGTGACCGGGGCGGGCGAACTGATCGGGCGCCCCATCCCCGGCATCATCCTGACCGGCGACACCGCGCCCGAACGCATCCGCGAGGCGGTGGCCGCCGGCTGCCGGCTGCTGCACAAGCCCTTCACCCCCGACGTTCTGCGCGATGCGCTGAGCGCGGTGGCGGCGGAGCGCGCCGCCCGGCAGGCCCAGCAGAGCGCCGCGTGACGCTGTCTCTCTTGAGCGCGCGAATTTGCGTTAATACTTCCTGAAGGACGGTGGTGCTAGGGTTGGACATGACGAACGTCGACCCGGCTCATGCAACAGCGCCCACTCACCCGCCTGGACCAGTCCCAGCTCGACGCCGTGGTGCGGCGGCACGAGATGTTCCGCAACGCGCGCATCGGCGGGGCGCGGGCGACCTTATCCTTTTTTGATCTCAGCGGCCTCGACCTGTCGGGGCGCGACCTCGCGCACGCGGATTTCGTCGGCGCGTCCCTACGCGGCGCCAACCTCGCTGGAGCGCGGCTGGATTGCGCCGCGATGTTCGCGACCGACCTGCGGCAGTCCAACCTGGAAAACGCCAGCCTCATCAAGACGGACCTGCGCGGCGCCTGCCTGCGCGGCGCCATCCTGATCGGCGCCAACCTGTTCGAGGCCGACCTGCGCGACGGCTCGCTGGCCGAGAAGGACCGCGACGGCAACCTGCGCATGATCCAGGTGGACAGCCAGCCGACCGAAGCGACCGGCGCCGACCTGTCGGGCGCCAACCTGACCAACGCCCGCCTGTCCGGCGCCATGGCGATCCACACCGACTTCACCGACGCGGTGATGAAGGGCTGCAAGCTGGTGCGGGCCACCATGCGCGGGGCGAACTTCAGCGGCTCCAACCTGGAAGGCGCTGACCTTTCCGGCGCGGACCTGCGCGGGGCCTGCCTGCGGGGCGCGGTGCTGACCGGCGCCTCCATGACCATGACCGACCTGACCGACGCCGAGATGGAGGACACGCTGACAGACGAGCCGGTCGGGCGCGTCGTGGCGGAACTCGGCCGGCCGCTGGATGAGCTGCTGCACGACCACATCGTGTGGGTCGGCACCGGCGGCGCCCAGGGCGCGCCGCTCGACCTGTCGGGCTTCGACCTCCGGCACGCCCCCTCGCTGGCGCACAGTTGCCTGACCATGCTGCGCGCGGTCGGGGCGACGCTGTACGGGCTGGACCTCACCAACGTGCAGCTTCAGGCCGCGGTGCTGGAGAATGGGGACCTCCGCGTTGCCAAGCTGGTCGGCGGGGACCTGCGCGGCGTCAACCTGAAGAACGCCAAGCTGAACAACGCCGACCTGCGCAACGTCAACCTGCGCCCGCTCTATTTCGACGAGAAGCGCTCCATGCGGTCGGAACTGGCCGGCGCCCGGCTGCGCTACGCCGATCTGCGCGGGTCCTGCCTGCGCGACGTGAACTTCGCGGGCGCGGACCTGTCCTTTGCCAACCTGACGGGCTGCGATATGGCCAAGGCCGACCTCAGCCACGCCCGGCTGTTCGGCGCGAAGCTGGAACGCAAGGCTTTGATGGACGGGGTCGTCCTCGACGGTGTGGCGGGTCTTAAGCTTTAGGCGTATATTGTCGCCGCTTTGTTTCGGGAGAGTGATGATGTCCGGTCGGGTTCGGTTGGTCTGCGGTGCGGCGCTGGCGGCGATGCTGGCCTTGCCCGGCGCGGCCCAGGCGCGCACCTCGGTCTTCGTGGGGGTCGGCGGCCCGGTGTATCCGGCCTATCCGCACCACCACTATTATTACCCGCCGCCCGTCTACGTCGCGCCGCCCCCGCCGGTGGTGTATGTCGAACCCGCACCCCCGCCCGCCGTGGTCTTCACCCAGCCGGCGCCGCAGCCCATGGCGGTGAACCCCGCCGGCCCGGCCTACGTCGCGCGCAGCGGGCAGCTCTGCCGGGAATACCAGTCGACGGTGAACATCGGCGGCGTCCCGCAGCAGACCCACGGCACCGCATGCCAGCAGCCCGACGGCTCCTGGCGGATCATGAACTGAAGCAATCATAAAAAAGCCCCTCTTCCACCAGGGAAGAGGGGCTTTTGAATGGCCGAAACTTACCAGGCCGGAACGACGGCGCCCTTGAACTTGTCGAGGATGAACTGCTTCACCTCGTCGTTCTGGTAGGCCTTCACCAGCTTCGCCACCCAGGGCTTGTCCTTGTCGGCCTTGCGGACGGCGATGATGTTGGCGTAGGGGCTCTCGCTGGCCTCGCGGGCGATGGCGTCCTTGTTGGGGTCGAGGCCCGCTTCCATGGCGAAGTTGGTGTTGATCACCGCCACGGTCACGTCGTCCAGCGAGCGCGGAAGCTGGGCCGCGTCCAGCTCGACGATCTGGAGCTTCTTCGGGTTGTCGGAGACGTCAAGCGGCGAAGCCTTCAGGCCGGCGCTCTCCTTCACCTTGATCAGGCCCTTGGACTGAAGCAGCAGCAGCGCGCGGCCGCCGTTGGTCGGGTCGTTCGGCACGGCGACCTTGGCGCCGGCCGGCAACTCGTCCAGGCTCTTCACCTTCTTGGAATAGATGCCCATCGGGAAGATGACGGTCTTGGCGACGCCGACGAGGTCGTAGCCGCGGTCCTTCACCTGATTGTCCAGATAGGGCTGGTGCTGGAAGGAGTTCACGTCCAGGTCGCCCTGGGCCAGCGCCTGGTTCGGGATCACGTAGTCGGAGAATTCCAGCACCGTCAGGTCGAGGCCGTCCTTGGCGGCGATGGGCTTCACCTTCTCCAGGATCTGGGCGTGCGGACCGGGGGTGACGCCGATCTTCAGGGCTTCGGCGGCGGCACCAAAGGGCGCGCCGAAGGCGGCGGCCAGGGTCGCGATGCCGGCAATTGCGCCGAGCAGGCGGGAACGGACCATCTCCAACTCCTCAGGACTTCAAGTTTCGTTTGTTGACTCGCCGGGCGATCCAGTCGCCCGTTGACTGCACGATCTGCACCAGAACGATCAGCACCAGGACGACCGCCAGCATCACCTCCGGCAGGAAGCGCTGGTAGCCGTAGCGGATGCCGAGATCTCCCAGGCCGCCGCCGCCGACCGCGCCGACCATGGCGGAATAGCCGATCAGGCTGACCGCCGACAAGGTCAGACCCAGCGCGATGGCCGGCATGGCCTCCGGCAGCAGGACCTTGCGGATGATCTGGAAGGGCGTGGCGCCCATGGCCTGCGCCGCCTCGATCAGGCCGCGGTCCACCTCGCGCACCGCACCTTCGACGATGCGGGCGATGAAGGGCACGGCGGCGACGGTCAGCGGCACGATGGCCGCACCCGTGCCGATGGAGGTTCCGGCGACCAGCCGCGTGAAGGGAATGATCGCCACCACCAGGATGATGAAGGGGGTGGAGCGCGTCATGTTCACGACGGCGCCGACGATCCGGTTGAAGGCGAGATTCTGCAACAGCTCGCCCCGGCCGGTGACGGCCAGCAGAACGCCGATGGGCAGGCCCAGCAGGGTGCCCAGGATGCCCGACACCGCCACCATGTGCAGCGTGTCGAGCAGCGCCTTAAACAGCAGCGCGTAGATTTCCGGGGACAGCATAGCCGAGCACCTCGACACCGAGCTTGTTGACTTTCAGGAGGCTGATGGCCGCCTCGATGGACTGCGGGTTGCCGATGGCTTCCACCACCAGCGTCCCGAAGGGCGCGCCCTGGATCTCGTCGATCTGGCCGTGCCAGATGTTCAGGTCCAGGTTCAGCTTGCGGCTGATCGCGCTGATGACGGGGGAGGTCGCGCGCTCGCCCGTGAAGGTGATTCGCAACACGATGTTCGACCCCGGCACCTCGGTCGCCGACAGGCGCTCCTTCAAGGAATCGGGGATGCCGCGGTTGATGACCGGATCGACGAAGGTCTTGGTCGTCTCGTGGCGCGGGTGCGCGAAGACGTCGAAGACCGGGCCCTGTTCGATGATCCGGCCGTTTTCCATCACCGCCACCTTGTGGCAGATCTCCTTGATGACGGCGATCTCGTGCGTGATCAGCACGATGGTCAGGCCCAGCCGCTTGTTGATGTCGGCCAGCAGGTGCAGGATCTGGGTCGTCGTCTCCGGGTCGAGGGCGGAGGTCGCCTCGTCCGACAGCAGCACCTTCGGCTTGCTGGCCAGCGCGCGGGCGATGCCGACGCGCTGCTTCTGCCCGCCGGACAGCTCCGCCGGGTAGCGGTCGCGCTTCTCCGTCAGGCCGACGAGGTCGAGCAGCGGCTCCACCGCCTCCCGGATCTGCGCCTTCGGCACGCCGGCCAGCTCCAGCGGCAACGCCACGTTGTCGAACACCGTGCGCGAGGACAGCAGGTTGAAGTGCTGGAAGATCATGCCGATGGAATGCCGCGCCTCGCGCAGCTCGCGCGCCGACAGGCTGGTCATGTCCACCCCGTCCACCAGCACGCGGCCGGAGGTCGGCTTTTCCAGCAGGTTCACGGTGCGCAGCAGCGTCGACTTGCCGGCGCCGGAACGGCCGATGATGCCGTAGATCTCCCCGCGCTCGATGGTCAGGTCGATGTCGGCCAGCGCCTGCACCGGGGCGCCGGTGCCGCGGGCAGGATAGGTTTTCTGAAGTTTCTCGAAGGTGATCATACGGTCTGGGCCTCCCGACGCGTGCCCAGGTCGCGGGCGGCGTCGCGCAGGACGGTCTTCTGGATTTTGCCGGTCGAGGTCTTCGGCAGGTCGCTGAACACGACCGTGCGCGGCACCTTGTAGTGCGCGATGCGCTGCCGGCACCACTGAATAATCTCGGACTCAGACGGGCGTTCCGCGCCGGGCTTCAGCGTGACGAAGGCGCAGGGGCTTTCCCCCCACTTGTCGTCGGGGCGGGCGACCACGGCGGCCTCCAGGATGGCGGGGTGCTTGTACAGCACCTCCTCCACCTCCAGGGACGAGATGTTCTCGCCGCCGGAGATGATGATGTCCTTGGACCGGTCCTTCACCTCGATGTAGCCGTCGGGGTGCAGCACGCCCAGGTCGCCGGTGCGGAACCAGCCGCCCTCCAGCGCTTCCTTGGTGGCGGCGGGGTTCTTCAGGTAGCCCTTCATGATCGTGTTGCCGCGCACGGCGATCTCGCCGATGGTCAGGGCGTCGGCGGGCACGGGACGGCCGGTGTCACGGTCGAAGACGGTCGCGTCCTCCACCGCGATGTGGTTCACGCCCTGCCGCGCGAACTTCACGGCGAGGTCGTCGGCGCTCAGATCCTCCCAGCCGTCCTGCGGGGCGCAGACGGTGGCGGGGCCGTAGCATTCCGTCAGCCCGTACATGTGGATCACCTCGAAGCCCAGCGCCTTCATGCCGGACAGCACCGCCGAGGGTGGGGCGGCACCGCCCGTTCCCACGGTAACCGTATGGCCGAAGCGGCGTTGCACGTCTGTCGGCGCGTGGATCAGCATGTTCAGCACGATGGGCGCGCCGCAGAGGTGCGTCACCCCATGCTCCGCGATGGCGTCGAAGATGGCCTTGGCCTCGACCCGGCGCAGGCAGACATGCGTGCCGCCCGCCGCCGTGACCGCCCAGGTGTAGGTCCAGCCGTTGCAGTGGAACATCGGCAGCGTCCACAGATAGACGTTCTCCGGCCGGACGTTCAGGGTGAAGGCGTTGCCCAGCGCGTTCAGGTAGGCGCCGCGGTGGTGGTACACCACGCCCTTGGGGTTCCCCGTGGTGCCGGAGGTGTAGTTCAGCGCCACCGCCTCCCACTCCTCCTCCGGGCCGCGCCAGGCGGCAGGCGGCGCGGCGGTCAGGAAGTCTTCATACTCCACGGCGCCCAGGCTGGGCGCGTCGGGGACCAGATCGTCAGCGATCTCGACAATGGTGATGGGGCGGGCCGTCTGCTCCAGCGCCGCCTTGGCGACGGGGATCAGTTCCCGGTCCACGATCAGCAGCCTGGTCTCGCTGTGCTCCAGGATGAAGGCGACGGCCGCCGCGTCGAGGCGCGTGTTCAGCGCGTTCAGCACCGCGCCGGCCAGGGGCACGGCGTAGTGCGCCTCCAGCAGCGCCGGGACGTTGGGCGCCAGCACCGACACTGTGTCCCCGCGCGCCACCCCGGCCCCCAGCAGCGCCCCCGCGAACCGCCGCACCCGGTCCCGGAACTGCGCATAGGTGATGACCCGGCGGCCGTGGATGATGGCCGGCTTGTCCGGATACACCTTGGCTGCGCGCTTCAGAAAGCTGAGCGGGCTCAGCGGCACATGGTTGGCGGGGCCGGGCGCCAAGTCGCGGTCGAAGATCGAGGCGGTGCGGTGGAACGGGGCGGTCATGGGGGCGGTCCTTAACATATCTCCCTCTCCCCTCTGGGGAGAGGGGCGGGGTGAGGGGGATGTCGGGGAACCGGACGCGCGGGCGACGCCGGACCCCCTCACCCTAACCCTCTCCCCAGAGGGGAGAGGGGATGTGGGCGGTTGCCGTCAATCACCAGGTCGGAATGATGGTGCCGTTGAACTTCGTGTTGATGAAGTCGCGGACTTCCGGCGAGCGGTACAGCTCGATGAAGCGCTTGATGGCCGGGTCTTCGGCGCGGTCCTTGCGGACGGCCCAGACGAGGTGCCACTTGGACTGGTCGTCCTCCAGCAGCAGCGAGGTCTTCGGGTTCAGCCCGGCCAGCACGGCGTAGTTCAGCGTGATGACCGACGCGTCCACGTCGTCCAGCGAGCGCGGAAGCTGTGCCGCGTCCAGTTCCACGAACTTGATCTTCTTCGGGTTGGACGCGATGTCCGCGATGGTGGTGTTCAGGCCGGCCCCGTCCTTCAGCCCGATCAGCCCGGCCTTGGCCAGCAGGAACAGCGCGCGGGCGCCGTTGGTCGGGTCATTGGGGATGGAGACGCTGGCGCCTTCCTTCAGATCCTCCAGCTTCTGCGCCTTCTTGGCGTAAACGCCCATCGGCACGACGATGCTCTTGGCGACGGACACGATGTTGTAGCCGCGCTGCTTGATCTGGTTGTCCAGGTAGGGCTGGTGCTGGAAGTTGTTGGCGTCGATGTCGCCGTCGTTGAGCGAGGCGTTCAGCATGTTCCAGTCGGTGAACTCGATGACCTTCGCCTCAAGCCCTTCCTTGGCGGCGAGCTTGGCCGTGTACTCCAGAATCTCGCCGTAGGGGCCGGCCGACACGCCGAGCTTCAGCGCCCCGGCCTCGGCACCGGCGACGAAGGAGAACAGGCCGGCGGCCACGAGAGCGGCCATGCGAGCGGAGGTCAGCAGCGTCTTCACAGCGGGGATCCTTTCCTGAAGGGCGTTATTGTGCGATTGCCGGGTGTTGAATAGCCGTTTTCCGCACATTGTCTTGTTCAATGCAGACACGGATATTCAACGCCGCGGCGCTCGTCAATGGGAATAATCTTCAGCGCGAGTATGTAAATACGGCCTGTTCAACGGCGGCGCGTGTTCGCGCGGCGGGCCATCACCTGGAGGGCGGCGCGCTCGGCCTGGGAGACGTTGCGGAAGGTCCGGCGGTCCAGGTCCTTGAAGGTCCAGTCGGACACGAAGAAGGTGAAGCCGCCGCGCTCCGCGACGACGATTCCGGCGGACCGGCCCTGGACTTCGATGGCGTAGGCGTTGGACGTGCCCATGGCAGAATTCTCCCCTCGTCCCGCCGCGCTCCGGCGTGCGGGATCGTGCAAATCGGATCGGTGTGGTCAGGCGAAAGCGGTCAGCGGCAACACAGGTCGCGACGACACATGCGCATGAGGGTGTCGATCCGATGGGCGGGGGAGGGGGAAAGTGTCTTGGTCATTCCGGTCTCTCCTTCTCAGAGGTCCACGACCGGTATCGTGGCGCTTTAGCGTTTGGTGACGCGGCGCAAGCTGCTGCGATCAAATTGCCGCGGGGCGCCCGGAATGGGCGTCCGGGAATTTATCTACAATTTTGGTGGGCATTCCGTCAAGCGGGAAAATCTCCGCCGTGTGTAAAAAGCGCAGAACAACTTAATGCAGACGTGAAAAGCGCCCCGGCCGATCCGGCGGCCTGCGGGGGGTGACCGGCTGCTTGGCGCTTTCCTCTGCCATGGCTCGTGTCCTTCGCTGGGGGGCGAATCCAACCGGACCCGGTGGGCGGAGTTCCCCGGAACGGAGGGGCGGACCGCCAACCTCGGACACCTTGAGTTCGATTATGCCTCCTTGGGCAGTGACGGCGGCGCGGAATGTGGTATATCCGGGCAGCGGTCCAGCCCGAGGAGAGTTCTTTGTCCGCCGATACCCGTGCTCTTGGCGCGCCGGCCACCAACCCGCCGGTCAATGACCCGCTGGTCCTGGCCCTGCCCAAGGGACGCATCCTGAAGGAACTGCGCCCGTTGCTGACGCACGCCGGCATCCAGCCGGAAGCGGAATTCGACAACGAGGACAGCCGGCTCCTGCGTTTTGCGACCAACATCCCGAATCTCAGCATCATCCGCGTCCGGTCCTTCGACGTGGCGACCTTCGTCGCCTTCGGCGCCGCCCATCTGGGCGTGGCCGGCAACGACGTGCTGATGGAGTTCGACTATCCCGAGATCTACGCGCCGCTCGACCTCGGCATCGGCAAGTGCCGCCTGTCGGTCGCCGAGCCCGTCGAACTGGGCGAGAGCGACGACCCTTCGCGCTGGAGCCACGTGCGCGTCGCCACCAAGTATCCGGAGGTCACCAAGAGGCATTTCGCCGCGCGCGGCGTGCAGGCGGAATGCGTCAAGCTGAACGGCGCGATGGAGCTTGCCCCCACGCTGGGCCTGTGCCGCCGCATCGTCGATCTGGTGTCCACCGGGTCGACGCTGAAGGCGAACGGGCTGGTGGAGATCGAGCACATCGCCGACGTGACCTCCCGCCTCATCGTCAACCGGGCCGCCTTCAAGACTCGGCCCGAGGAAATTTCCCGCTGGATCGAACGCTTCCGGGAGGCCGTGAATGCCCGTCAGGCTTGATGCCCAGGATCCCCGCTTCGCCGAGGGTTTCGAAGCGCTCCTGCACGCCAAGCGGGAGACCAGCGAGGACGTGCAGGCGCTGGTCGCCGGCGTCATCGACGACGTGCGCAAGCGCGGCGACGCGGCGCTGATCGACTACACCACCCGCTGGGACCGCCAGACGCTGACCCCCGCCACGCTGCGCATCGCGCAGGACGAGGTGGACGCCGCCGTCGGCCAGTGCGACGCGGCGCTGCTGCAAGCGCTCGACACCGCGGCGGAGCGGATCGAGAGCTTCCACCGCCTGCAGGTGCCGGACGTCACCGACTACCGCGACGCTCAGGGTGTGCGGCTGGGTGCGCGCTGGACCCCGGTGGGGGCCGTGGGCCTCTACGTGCCGGGCGGCACGGCGGCCTATCCCAGCTCCGTCCTGATGAACGCGATGCCCGCCAAGGTCGCGGGCGTGGAGCGCATCGTCATGGTGGTGCCGACGCCCGATGGGAAGATCAACCCGCTGGTGCTGGCCGCCGCCAAGCGCTGCGGCATCACCGAGATCTACCGCGTCGGCGGCGCCCAGGCGGTCGCGGCGCTGGCTTACGGCACGGCGACCATCGCGCCGGTGGACAAGATCGTCGGCCCCGGCAATGCCTTCGTCGCCGCCGCCAAGCGGCTGGTCTACGGCACGGTGGGCATCGACAGCATCGCCGGCCCGTCGGAAATCCTGGTGGTCGCCGACAGCAAGAACGACCCGGCCTGGATCGCCATGGACCTGCTGTCCCAGGCGGAGCACGACACCTCGGCCCAGTCGATCCTCATCACCGACGACGCGGCTTTCGCGGACGCCGTCGCCAAGGCGGTGGACACGCATCTGGAAACCCTGCCGCGCACGGCCATCGCCGGCGAAAGCTGGCGGGAGCACGGCGCCATCATTACGGTGCGCGACCTCATGGCGGACGCTCCGGCCCTGGTCGACCGGCTGGCGCCGGAGCATCTGGAACTGGCGGTGGAGGATCCCGACGCGCTGGCCGCCAACGTGCGCAACGCCGGGGCCATCTTCCTCGGCCGCTTCACGCCGGAGGCCATCGGCGACTATGTCGCGGGTCCGAACCACGTCCTTCCGACGGCGCGCAGCGCGCGCTTCTCGTCCGGCCTGAACGTGCTGGACTTCATGAAGCGGACGACCTTCGTCGCCTGCGACGCGGAGAGCGTCAACGTCATCGGTCCGGCCGCGGTCACGCTGGCGCGGGCGGAGGGGCTGGGCGCGCATGCGCTGTCGGTCGCGCTCCGCCTGACTGGCAGCAGCATGACTGGAGGAGGCAAGGCGTGACCGCGAAGAGCAACCGCCGCATCGTCCACGTGACGCTCGACGAGAAGTCCGTCGTCCGGCGAAAGCCGGAGGTGGAGCACGAGCGCGCGGTTGCCATCTTCGACCTGCTGGAGGACAACGAGTTTTGTCCGTGCGACCACGCCGACGCCGGTCCCTATCACCTGCACCTGTCCATCGAGGACAACCGGCTGGTCTTCGACGTCCGGCGCGACGACGACACGGTGCTGGACAAGATCACCCTTCCGGTCACCGGCTTCCGGTCGATCGTGAAGGACTATTTCCTGATCTGCGAAAGCTACTATCAGGCCATCAAGCGCTCCACCCCCTCGCAGATCGAGGCCATCGACATGGGGCGCCGCGGCTTGCACAACGAGGGGTCGGAGATGCTGCGCGAACGGCTGGCCGGTAAGGTCGAGATGGACCTGCAAACGGCGCGTCGGCTGTTCACGCTGATCTGCGTCCTCCACATCCGCGGCTGACGGGGCGGGGCGGCGCATGGCCCCGGTGATGCAGCCGCTCCCCGTGACGAGCGTGTTGTTCGCCTGCACCTACAACATGATCCGCTCGCCTATGGCGGCGGCGATGATGAGGCATTTCCACGGCACGCGCGTCTATGTCGACTCGGTCGGCGTCCGCGAGGGCGACGAGGTGGACCCCTTCGCCGTCGCGGTGATGGAGGAGATGGGCATCGACCTGTCCCGCCACCGCTGCCGCACCTTCGAGGATCTGGAAGACACCAACTTCGACCTGATCGTCTCCCTGTCGCCGGAGGCCCAGCACCGCGCCATCGAGATGACGCGCACCATGGCCTGCGACGTGGAGTTCTGGAACACCTTCGACCCCACGCTGGTGGACGGCAACCGCGACCTGATGCTGGATGCCTACCGGAAGGTCCGCGACGGCCTGCTCGACAAGATCAAGGAGCGCTTCCCGCTCTCGCGCGGGCCGACGGTTTAGCGCCGCAACGGCCTCGCTTTCCGGGCATGTGCCATTTTGGCGCTCTTTTCCCAAGAGATAGGGAATCCAGTTCAACAAGGCCGGGTTGCGGTGCTATTGAGGTGAATCATCGAAGGGGGCGCCGGTCGCCGGATAGGCTGAGGCGTTCCTTGGGGAGGTTCACCGCCTGATGCCCTCTGGCCTGTTGTCCCGCCTGAACCGTGCCTGTGGCCCGCGCAGCCTTCGTGTGCGCCTGATGGGGGTCGTGCTGGCGTCGCTGGCCCTGCCGCTGGCCGGCGTCGTCTACTTCTTCGACCAGCAACTCGAACAGCGGCTGACGACGGCCCGCGAGCTGGCGCGCCACCTGACCGAGGACGGGGTGGAACGGCAGCGCGACCTGATCGGGGAGGCGCGGAACCTGCTGGGCGTCCTGTCGCTGGTGCCGGCCATCCGCGATGCCACCCCGGACAACACCGACGCCTGCGTCGCCACGCTGGCGCCGATGCCGCGCCAGCACCGCTGGACCACCGGCGTCTGGGTGACCGACGGCGACGGCAACATCATCTGCGACACCACCGGCCCCGGCGCCGGCATCAGCCTGCGCGAGCGCGAGTATTTCCAGCGGGCGCTGGACACGCGCTCCTTCGTGCTCAGCGACTTCGTCATCGGCAAGCGCTCCGGCAAGCCGCTGATCCTGGCGGTGCAGCCGCTCGTCGAGAACGGGGTGATCCGGCGCGTCATGGGCGTGGCCATCGACCTCGCTTGGCTGACCGACCTCGTGAAGGTGACCAAGCAGGACGATGCGCGCATCATCGTGCTGGACCGCAACGGCGCGCTGATCGCCCGCCAGCCCGATCCGGAGGGCTGGGTCGGCCGCAGTCTCGCCGAATTCCCGCACGTCAAACGCATGCTTGCGGAGAAGAACGGCGTCTTCGACGGCACCAGCGTCGATGGGCACACCCGCATCTGGGCCTTCCAGCATTCGCCGGAAACGGACACCACCTTCGCCGTGGGCATGCCGACCGAACCCATCCTGGCCGAGGCGCGGCGCGACCTGACGCGCGGGCTGGTGCTGCTGGGGGTCGCCGGCCTGCTCAGCGTCGCGGCGCTGTGGGCGCTGCTGCACGCGTCCGTGCTGCGCTGGATGCGGCTGCTCAGCCAGGCGGCGTCGCGCATTGGTGCGGGTGAGGTCGGCGCGGTGGTGGAGACCAAGGGGGCGCCGGAGGAAATCCGCCTCGTCGCCACCGCCTTCAACGACATGTCCGGCCGCCTGAAGTCGCGCGAGGCGGAACTGCGCGCCGCCATGGAGGAGGCCCGCGCCGGCAGCCGCGCCAAGGAGGAATTCCTGGCGACCATGAGCCACGAGATCCGCACGCCGATGAACGGCGTGATCGGATTCGCGGAGATGCTGCTGGAAACGCCGCTGACCGTCGAGCAGCGACGCTACGCCACCCAGGTGCGCGAGGCCGGGCGGTCGCTTCTGACGGTCATCAACGACGTGCTCGACCTGTCGAAGCTGGAAGCGGGGAAGCTCGACCTCGTCTGCGTGCCCTTCCGCATCGACGATCTCGCCGACCGCTGCCAGGCCATGGTGCGCCTGACTGCCGAGCAGAAGGGGCTGGAACTGCACACCACCGTGTCGGCGGCGGCGCGCGGCTATGTGCTGGGCGACCCCGACCGGGTGCGCCAGATCCTGCTGAACCTGCTGGGCAACGCGGTGAAGTTCACCGACAAGGGCAGCGTGCGCCTGACCGTCAAGGCCATGGGCGACGAGGCCGGCGCCCGGCGCTACACCTTCACGGTCACCGACACCGGTATCGGCGTGCCCGAAGACCGCCAGCGGGAGCTGTTCCAGCGCTTCACTCAGCTGGAGCGCGGGCGCGGCGGCACCGGGCTGGGGCTGGCGATCTGCCGACGGCTGGTGGAGTTGATGAACGGCGAGATCGGCGTGGAGAGCCGGCCGGGGGTGGGCAGCACCTTCTGGTTCAGCCTGCCGCTGCAACCCGCCAGCGCCTCCGACGTGGACGAGCTGGACGGCGGGCCGTCCCTCCACCACGAGCCGGCCGGCGGGGGTGCCCGCATCCTGCTGGCCGAGGATCTGGCGATGAACCGGGACCTTGCCATCACCATGCTGACCAAGGCCGGCCACCATGTGGACGCCGTGCCGGACGGTGCCGGCGCGGTGGAGGCGGTGCAGAAGCGCGACTACGACCTCGTGCTGATGGACGTGCAGATGCCGGTGATGGACGGGCTGGAGGCGACTCGCCGCATTCGCGCCCTGCCGGGTCCGGTCGGCCGCATCCCGATCCTGGCCCTGTCCGCCGGCGTGCTGGCGGTGGAGGTGGAGCGCTGCCGGCAGGCCGGCATGGACGACCATCTCGCCAAGCCGCTGGAGAAGGCCAAGCTGCTGGCCGCCGTGGACCGCTGGAGCACGTCCGGCCGGCTTGCGCTCGCCACCCAGTTGATTGAATAAAATTAACGAGTGTGTGCTATACGGGAACTGTTGTTCCCCGCCGCCCGGCCTTTTCGAAGGGCCGTGGCGGCACCGCCCTGACGGTGCTGGTGTTCCATGAAGGTCGCGCAGCCTCCTCTCGCCCCGATTGCCGAGCGAAAGCCGGATGCCCCGCCGCGCCCGAACGTGGCGGACGACGCCGGTCCGTCGTTCCAGGATCTCCTCGCCCAGTCGCAGCCCGTGCCGCGCGGGCGGCTGGGCAACGGGCAGAAGGCGCCGCCGGCTCCGGTCCAGAAGCCCGAGGCCCCCATCCAGCTGTCCGACGGCACGCGCGTGCCCTTTCCCGGCCGCAAGCCAGAGGCCGAGGACAGTGCAGCTTCCCCCACCGCCCTGGCGAGCCGGGCGGAGGCCGGGCGGGTCGTGCTGGCCGCGCAGCAGGTGGCCGGCCTGTCGGGCCACAGCTTCACCGCCATCCTTGCCCAGGCGACCCAGGAAAGCGGCCTGAACGCCATGGCGAAGAACCGCTCCAGCTCTGCCGCCGGTCCCTTCCAGTTCCTGGAGCGCACCTGGCTCGACCTGTTCCGCCGCTATGGTGCCGCCTACGGGCAGGGGGAACTGGCCAGCGCGATCCAAAGCCGCAATGGCATCCCGTCGGTCGCCGACCCGGCGCTGCGCAAGAAGATTCTCGACCTGCGCCAGAACGTGGACCTGTCCGCCGGCATGGCCGCGCGCTATCTTGCCGACGGACGGGAACGGCTGGAATCGCGGCTGAAGCGCCCCGTGACGGAGACGGAAAGCCGCATCGCCTACGTCATGGGCGTGGGCGGTGCTGCCAAGCTGATCCGCGCGTCCGAGTCGACCCCGAGGGCCTCGGCGGCCGAGCTTCTGCCGTCTGCGGCGAAGAGCAACCGGAATTTGTTCTACGACCGCTCCTCGGGCCGGGAGCTGACCGCGTCGGAGACCATTTCGCGGCTGACCCGCCGAATGGAGACCGACCAGAAGCAGATGTTCGAGGCCATCGCCCAGGCCGCGGAGCCTCGGCAAAGGCTGGACGGCAGCCCGTCGCCGCTCAGTTCCTTCCAGTCGGCGGCGCTGCCGGGTGGCGCGGCCGATGATGATGGCGTGGACGGCGAGTCGCTGCTCGGCTGACCCGCCGCGGAGGCGTGACGAAGGCCGCGCGTTCCCGGTTGAACGTCACGGCAAGATCCCTGCGGTGGAATCCCACTTGACCCCGGGGCCTCGGGAGGTCAGTTATTGCCTCGAAACTGTTACGGACTATAGGGGCTATGGCTAAGGAAGATCTGATCGAGTTCTCCGGGACCGTCGTTGAGCTGCTACCGAACGCGATGTTCCGTGTGAAGCTCGACAACGAGCATGAGGTGCTGGCCCACACGTCGGGCAAGATGCGCAAGAACCGCATCCGCGTGCTGGCTGGTGACCGCGTCAACGTCGAAATGACGCCCTACGATCTGACCAAGGGCCGGATCACGTTCCGGTTCAAGTAGTCGGCAATCCTCTCCGCGTGATGAACACAGTGTCCACGCCCCGGCTCGTGCTGGCGTCCGCCTCGCCCCGCCGGCTCGATTTGTTGCGCCAGATTGGCGTGGTTCCAGACGCGGTCGACCCCGCAGACATCGACGAATCGCCGCTGCCGCGCGAGCTGCCCCCGCAGCACGCGCTGCGTCTGGCCGGTGAAAAAGCCGCCGCCGTGGCCGCGCGCCACCCCGGCGCCTTCGTGCTGGCCGCCGACACGGTCGTCGCCTGCGGCCGCCGCATCCTGCCCAAGGCGGAGGAGGAAAAGCAGGCGCGCGCCTGCCTCGGCCTGCTGTCCGGACGGCGGCACCGGGTGTTCGGCGGCGTCGTGCTGCTGTCCCCCGCCGGGGACGGCGAAGCCCCCCGCCGGTCGGAACGGGCGGTGCGCACCGACGTGACCTTCAAGACGCTGGCCGCGGAGGAGGTCGACTCCTATCTCGCGTCCGGCGAATGGCACGGCAAGGCCGGCGGCTACGCGATCCAGGGCCGGGCGGCGGCCCATGTCCGCTGGATCGGCGGCTCCTACAGCAACGTGGTCGGCCTGCCCCTGTTCGAGGTGTCGGCGCTGCTCCGCGGTGCGGGCTACCCGCTGCCGTGAGCGGGACCAGGGGCGCCGCTTCCATCGAAATTCTGGTGGACCGGGACGGTCCGCTGACGCGGGCGGCGGTGCTGACCAAGGGCCGCCTGACCGACCTCTACATCGACCACGCCGGGCGGCCCTCGCTGCTCGGCCATGTGTTCCTCGGCAAGGTGGAGCGCATCGCCACGGGGCTGGACGGAGCCTTCGTGGACCTTGGCAATGGCGTGTCGGGCCTGCTGTCGGTTGGGGACGCGCGGGGGCCGAAGGGCCGGGTCGAGCGCATCGGGACGCTGCTGCGCACCGGGCAGCCGGTGCTGGTCCAGGTGAAAACGGACGCCGTCGGCGCCAAGGGACCGTCCCTGACCATGGACATCACGCTGCCGGGCCGTTTCCTGATCCACGCCCCGCTGGGGCGGGACGTGGCGGTGTCGAAACGGCTGGGCAGCGGGCCTCAGCGGGCCGAACTGGCCCGCCGCATCCAGGACATCGCGCCGGGGTCCGGCTGGATCGTCCGGGCGGGGGCGGTGGACGCGCCCGACGCGCTGCTGGAGACCGAATCCGACGCGCTGCATCTGGCGTGGCGGACGCTGAGCGACGCGGCGGCACGCGCCACCGCACCCGCCCTGCTGCTGCAAGGCCCCGACGCGCCGCAGCGGGCGCTGATCGAGCATGGCGCGGCCACCCCGACCCGCATCACCGTGGACGACGCGGCGCTGGCGCGGGAAATGACGGACTGGTGCGCCGACCGCGCACCGGACCTGGAGGAGCGCGTCGTCCCGCACGACGCCCGCCTGCCGGGGACAAGGCGCCTGTTCGACCTGCGCGACCTGGATGCGGAGATCGAGGACTTGCTCGGCACCCGCGTGCCGCTGTCCGGTGGTGGCTCGCTGGTGATCGAACGCACCGAGGCGATGACCGTCGTGGACGTGAACGCCGGGGAACGCGGCAACCCGCTGGACGTGAACCTGGAAGCGGCGACGGAGGTCGCCCGGCAACTGCGCCTGCGCAACGTCGGCGGCATCGTCGTGGTGGATTTCGTCAACATGCGCAACCGCGGCGATGCGGAGCGCCTGTTGAACGCCCTCTCCCGCGCGGTGGAGGACGACCCGGCGCAGACCCAGGTGTATGGACTGTCGAAACTCGGGCTGGTGGAGATGACGCGGGCGCGGCGGGGCACGGCCCTGGCCGACCTGCTGGCGCCCATCCGTTGCCCGGCCCGTGGCCCGGCGACAGAGGACAAGCGATGAACGACAACAACAAGCCCGAAAAGGCCTGCCCCATCTGCGGCCGTCCGGCCACGCCGGAAGCGCGCCCCTTCTGCTCCAAGCGCTGCGCGGACGTGGACCTGTCGCGCTGGCTGGGCGGCGTCTACCGCATCGAAAGCAACGATCGCGGTGACACGGACGCCACCGACGACGCGGAGGAATGAGCGTCGCGGGGCGCCGTTCGGGACCGTCAAAATTTTGCATTTTTGGGCTAGACAGGCCCTCCGAATTTGCCTACAAAGCGCGCCTCGACGCGCTGCGGTGGCCTCCCCGGCCGACAACGCCGCAGCCCCGGTGCCCAGGTAGCTCAGTTGGTAGAGCAGGGGACTGAAAATCCCCGTGTCGGCGGTTCGACTCCGTCCCTGGGCACCACTTTCTCCCCAAAAGAACAGTGGTGTCGGCTGAAGCCGCAGGTTGGCCTCCCAATCTGGTCACGTCAGCGTCGCTGACGGGCTACCGAACCGCTTGAGCCAATTCTCCCTTTTCAGCGCGTCCGCGCCGGTTCAGCCGGTGGATGGCCGTAAGCTTTCGCTCTCGCCCGCTGCCACGCGGGAAAGCTCCGCGACGACCCGTTCGACGGTCGCAGTCCAGTCGCCGGGGTGCTGCTGTCGGAACAGGCAGGCGGTGGGGTACCAGGGGCTGTCGTCGCGGTCGAGCATCCAGCGCCAGTCCGGCACGTAGGACAGCAGCACCCACACCGGCACGCCCAGCGCCCCCGCCAGATGCGCGGTTGCGGTGCAGGAGGTGACCACCACGTCCATCGCCAGGATCGCCGCGGCGTTGTCGCGGAAGTCTCCAAGCTCCGGCCCAAGATCGGTGAAGGACGCCGGCAGGACCCGTCCGGCCAGCGCGTCCCGGCCGGGGCCGAACTGGAGCCCAAACACGCGGCAGTTGGGAACGTCGAGAACCGGCAGCAACGGCTCCAGCCCCGGCGAGCGCTCCCGGTCGCGGGCAAAGCTCGGGTTGCCGGCCCACACGAGCCCGACCTTCAATCCCGGCCCGGCCAGCCGCTCCCGCCAGACGGCCGCCCGCTCCGGTTCCACGCTCAGATAGGGGATCTCGGCCGGGACGCTGTCCAGCGTGGTGCCGAAGGCGCGCGGAAGGCTCAGCAGCGGGCAGTGCAGGTCGAAGGCGGGCAGGGGATCGCCTTGTGGGATAATGCGCTCGACCCCCGGCAGAGTCCGGAACAGGGCCACCAGCGGCGGCGGTGCCTCAAGGACAACCCGGCCGCCGCGCCGGGCGACTAGCGGGGCGTAGCGGACGAACTGCAAGGTGTCACCAAGCCCTTGCTCCGGGTGCAGCAGGATCGTCCGTCCCGCCAGTTCCTCCCCCGACCAGAGGGGCTGGGCGAAGTCGCGCTTGGTCGCGCGTTCCTTCTCGCGCAACCACCGCCACTCGTATTCGTCCCATCCCTCGCGGAGCCTTCCCTGGAGCAGCAGGACCAGCGACCGGTTGAGGTGAATCTCCGGGTGGTCGGGCCGCAGCGCCAGCGCGGCGCGGTAGGCCTCGTCCGCCTCGGCCATGTGCCCCTGCAGATGGAGGGTGTAGCCCAGGTTGTTGAGGGTTTCCGCGTCGTCGGGCCAAAGGTCCAGCACGGCGCGGTACGCGGCGGCGGCCTCTTCCAGCCGTCCCAGATCCTGAAGGGCGGTGCCCAGGTTGTAGCGGGCGTCCCGGTGTTCGGGCTGCCGGTCGAGCGCCGCGCGGTAGGCGGCGATGGCCCCTTCCGGATGCTCCTGTTCCTGAAGGGAAAGGCCGAGGTTGTTGAGGATGTTCGGATCGTCGGGACGCTGGTCCAGGGCGGCCCGATGGGCGGCGACGGCCTCGTCCAGCCGCCCGAGTTTCCGGAGCGCGTTGCCCAGATTGTTGAGCGCGTCCGGAAAGCCGGGCCGGAGGTCCAGCGCGGCGCGGAACGCGGTGACGGCCTCGTCCAGACGCCCTTGCCGTTGCAGAACGGCGCCCAGGTTGTTCCGGGCCTCCCCGTGGTTGGGCTGGAGTTCCAGCACGGCGCCATAGGCGGCGGCCGCGTTGTCCAGGTCCCCCATCTGGAAAAGCGCGTGGGCCAGATTGTTAATGGCGTCCAGATAGCCGGGCCGCAGGTCCATGGCGGTGCAGAAGGACGCGATGGCCTCGTCCAGGCGGCCCAGCGCCTTCAGCGAATTGCCCAGGTTGTTGTGGGCCTCCGGGTAATGGGGATGGAGGTCCAGCGCGCTGCGGCAGGCGGCAACCGCCTCCTCCCAACGTCCCCGGTCGTGGAGCACAAGGCCGAGGTTGGAATAATAGGCCGCGTCCTTTTTGAAACGCAGGGCGCTTTTGATGTGCGATTCGGCCTCGTCCAGGCGGCCCGTCTGGTAGCAAGCGACGCCGAGCAGGTGCAGCGCGTCGTTGTTCTTCGGGTCCCGGCGAATGAGGGAGCGGTATATCGCCTCGGCTTCGGAGATTTTGCCGGCTTGGTGACGTTCGATTGCCGTTGAAAGGCCGGCTGCGGCACCAAGCTGCTTTTTCATTTTGTGATGTCTCGCCGAAACGGAGCCCGATCTTTTTAGCTACGGGCGTCCGATTAAGAAAATGTTGACGGGCTGGCCTGCGCTGAGCGCTGGGCGAGGGGCTTCCGGCCCCCTTGCGCCGCAATGCCAAGCATCCATATCATAAGCAAGCTTATCATAAGGCCGCTTTTCATGTCCTTGCCAAACCAACCGACCCTCGGCTTCCTGCTGCACGACACGGCGCGGCTTCTGCGCAAGCGGTTCGAGCAGCGCGCGCGCCACCTCGGGCTCACCCGGTCGCAATGGCAGGTGCTGGCCTATCTGGCGACCTGCGAAGGCATCCACCAGGGCGGCTTGGCGGAACTGCTGGACATCGAGCCGATCACGCTGGTGCGCCTCGTCGACAAACTGGAGGCTATCGGGCTGATCGAACGGCGCTCCCACCCGACGGACCGCCGCATCCGGCTGCTGTACCTGACCGAAGCCGCGCACCCCCTGATCGACTCCATGCGGGAGCTGGGTGACGCCACGCGCGCCGAAGCGCTGGAGGGCGTATCGCAGGCCGACCGCGAGGCGCTGTTCCGGGCGCTCACCACCATGAAATCCAACCTGGTCGAGGCGTGCGAACGCCCGATCGACGAACAGAGCACGAAGAAACATGGCTGACGGAAGCACGGTGAAGGAACCGGCCGCCCTGGTCGGTGCGGAGCCCGGCCGGACGCCGGCGGCACCGGCCCGGTCGAAGCGGCGCTGGCTGCGCCCGCTGCTGTTCGCGCTGCTGCCGGTGGCGCTGGTCGTGGGCGGCTACGAGTACGTCACCGGCGGTCAGATCATGTCCACGGAGAACGCCTACGTGCAGGCGGACATGGTCAACATCGCCACCGACGTGTCGGGCATCGTCAAGCAGATCGACGTCCGCGAGAACCAGCGGGTGACGGCCGGCGACGTGCTGTTCCGGCTGGACGATCTGCCCTTCCGCCTGTCGCTGGAGCGCGCGGAGGCGCAGATCGGCATCGTGCGCAACGAGCTGACCGCCCTGCAGGCCAGCTACCGCGACATGCAGGCGCAGATCGCGCAGGCGCAGGCCGACCTTGCCTTCTACAGCACCGACCTGGAACGGCAGAAGCAGCTCGCCACCAGCAACTTCGCCTCGCGCGCCACCTACGACCAGTCGCAGCACAACGTGCAGACGGCACAGCAGAAGCTGGCGTCGCTGAACCAGCAGCTCGCCGGCATCGCCGCGAACCTGAACGGGCAGCCGGGCGCGCCGGTGGAGCAGCATCCCCGCTACCGCGACGCGGTGGCCGCCCGCGACGAGGTCGCCCGGCAACTGTCCCACAGCATCGTGCGCGCGCCGATGGACGGCGTGGTGACCAAGGTCCCGTCGCTCCAGGTCGGCCAGTACCTGCCGGAGGCGACGGCGGCCTTCAGTCTGGTCGCCACCGATCACGCCTGGATCGAGGCCTCGCCCAAGGAGACGGAGCTGACCCACGTCCGGCCCGGCCAGCCGGTGACGATCACGGTGGACGCCTATCCCGGCGTGGAATGGGCCGGCACGGTGGACAGCATCAGCCCGGCGTCGGGCGCCAGCTTCGCCCTGCTGCCCGCGCAGAACACGTCCGGCAACTGGGTGAAGGTGGTGCAGCGCATCCCCATGCGCGTCCGCATCGACACGCCGGACGGCAAGCCGCCGCTGCGCGTCGGGATGAGCGTCGTCGTCGACGTGGACACCGGCCACGCCCGCGGCCTTCCGGAATTCGCCAGCGCCCTGTTCGGCACGGCGCACGCCCAGGGCCATGAGTAAGGGCCATGAGTAAGGCCGGCACACCGCATGTCGCCAACCGCGGGGCGATCACGGTCTGCGTGATCCTTGCGGTCATCATGCAGGCGCTGGACACCACCATCGCCAACGTGGCGCTGCCCTACATCCAGGGCAGCGTGTCGGCCAGCGCCGACCAGATCAACTGGGTGCTGACCTCCTACATCGTCGCGGCGGCGATCATGACCCCGCCCTCGGGCTATCTGGCGACCCGCTTCGGCCGCAAGCAGGTGCTGAACATCTCCATCGCCGGCTTCGTGATCGCGTCGGTGCTCTGCGGCCTTGCCCAGTCGCTGGTGCAGATCGTGCTGTTCCGGCTGCTGCAGGGCTTCTTCGGGGCGGCGCTGGTGCCGCTGTCCCAGGCCATTCTGCTGGACATCTACACGCCGGAGGAGCGAGGCTCCGCCATGGCGCTGTTCGGCGTGTCGGTGATGGTGGGGCCGGTGCTCGGCCCCGTGATCGGCGGCTGGCTGACCGACCACGCAAGCTGGCGCTGGGTCTTCTACATCAACGTGCCCATCGGCGCGCTGGCCTTCGCCGGCGTCTCCGCCTTCGTGACGGAAAGCCGCAAGGATATGGGGGCGAAGCTTGATTGGCTGGGCTTCGGCCTGCTCAGCCTGTCTATTGCATCGTTGCAGCTTTTCCTGGACCGGGGCGAGCAGCTGGACTGGTTTTCCTCGGGCGAGATCCAGGTGGAGGCGCTGGTGGCCGCCTCGGCCTTCTACCTGTTCCTGGCCCACACCTTCACGGCCAGGGATCCCTTCGTGAAGCCGCGCCTGTTCCTGGACCGCAACTTCACGGTGGGGATGCTCTTCATCTTCATCATCGGCATCACCTATCTGGCCTCGCTGGCCTTGATGACGCCCTACCTGCAAACGCTGATGGGCTATCCGGTGGTGACGGCGGGCATCGTCATGGGGCCGCGCGGCCTGGGGACCATGGCCTGCATGTTCCTGGTCGGCAAGCTGATCGGCCGGGTGGACACGCGTTGGCTGCTGCTGACCGGGCTGGGGATCACCGCCTGGGCCATGTACGACATGATGGGCTGGACGCCCGACGTGTCGCAGTGGACCATCATCCGGGTCGGCTTCATCCAGGGGGCGGGACTGGGCTTCCTCTTCGTGCCGCTGACCACCGTGACCTTCTCCACCCTGGCGCCGGAGCAGCGGGGGGAGGGGACGGGCCTGTACAACCTGTCGCGCAACATCGGCTCGGCGGTTGGGATTTCCATCGTCACGGCTTTGCTGGTCCGGAACACCCAGATCAACCACGCCGAGATCGCCACCACCATCACCCCGTTCAACCACCTGTTCGAGGCCCCCATGGTCGCCAAGGCGCTGAGCCCGCTGACCGCCCCCGGACGTGCCGCGCTGGACGGGCTGATCACCCAGCAGGCGACCATCATCAGCTATGTCGACGATTTCAAGCTGCTGATGCTGCTGTCGCTGGTGGTGATGCCGCTGGTGCTCCTTCTGCGCAAGCCGGCCCGTCCCGCCGCCGTCGACCACAGCGTGGCGATGGAGTGATCCCCGGCACCTCCCGCCCCTACGCGCCCTGGGCGCCGAGGTCGCGCATCCGCCGGAGCCAGCCCTGCCGCGTCGCCGCGCTGGCGTTGCCGACCATGCCGAACAGCGTTTCGCGCACGGGCTTGATGCCGACGAAGCGCAGGATGTTGCGCTCCAGCCCCTTCAGCCCGTGGGCGAAGAACCACCAGCGGTAGATGAAGGCGGGCATGCCCATCGTCACGACCAGCCGGGCGGAGCGGCCGGCGAGAAGCAGCTTCGGGCCGCCCTTGTTTTGATAGTCGAAGGCGACGCCCGGCCGCATCACCTGCTCCAGGAAGGCCTTCACCAGCGCCGGCATGGTGCCGAGCCAGAGCGGGAACACCATCACGATGTGCTCCGCCGCCAGGATGGCCTGCTGGGCGGGGCGCAGGCTGTCGGGCAGCGGTTCATGCTCGAAGTCGGTCTGGCTGCGCAGAAGGGGGAAGTCCAGCGACGCGATGTCCACCCGCGTCACCAGATGTCCGGCGTCGCGCGCGCCTTCGGCGTAGGCGTCGGCCAGCGCGCGGCACAGGCGCTGCGGGTCGGGGTCGGGATGGCCCTGGATGACGACGATCCGGCACGGCATGGCGGCACCTCCGGTCTCTCTGCGATCCTCGGCCAGCGTGGCACGCCGAATCGGGGCCGGCGATGATCTGGCGCAAGGGGCGGGTGGCTCCTTCGGGGGAGCGACCGAACGTCCGGGGAGACTCGGGAGGGTCGGATGCTTATAGTGCGCCCTCCGAATCACCAGAGGCCCGGCGGCAGGGCGTTCCAGCCCCAAAGTGTTGCCGTAGAACGACGAAGCGGAACGGACATGCACAGCCACGAAGACGTCTTCGACGCGCCGGAGACGCGGCAGCCGACCATTCTGTCGGTGTACAATCAGAAGGGCGGCGTCGGCAAGACGACCACCTCGGTCAACCTCGCCATCGCGCTGGCCGCGCTGGGGAAGAGCGTCGTGCTGATCGACTTCGACCCGCAGAGCAGCGCCACCAGCAACTTCCTGCTGCGGGAAAAGGCCAGGGTCGGGATCAACGACCTGCTGAGCCAGGAAACCTTCGTCGAGGACGCCATCACGCCCACCAGCTTCGACGGGCTGTCGATGATCATCGGCGCGCGCAAGCTCTATTCGCTGGAACACGCGCTGGACCAGCGCGGCGGCTCGCAGCGGGGCCTGCGCAAGGCGCTGCACTTCACGCACAGCCCGCCGGACTATGTGGTCATCGACTGCCCGCCGGCGCTGGGCCATCTGGCGGCCGGTGCGCTGGCGGCCTCGGACCGGCTGGTGCTGCCGGTGTTTCCCGGACGCTACGCGCTGGACGGGCTGCGCCGCACCCTGTCGGTGGTGGAGCACATCCAGAAGGGCCTGAACCCGAACCTGACGGTCGCCGGCATCCTGATGCTGTCGATCACCAACGACGAGGTCGGGCGGGAATCGCTGACCCAGCTGCGCACCGAATATCCGGACCTGATGTTCCGCACGGCGGTCCCCTACGACGTGGATGTGGTGAAGGCCACCTACCGCCGCATGCCTGCCGCGATCTACAGCCCCGACGGGCGCACCACCACGCGGTTTCTGACGCTGGCCCACGAGATCATCCACGGCCGGGGCACCGCCCCCGCGGACGAGCAGATTGCCCCGGCGCTGGACCGCATCCGCTCCTGGCACGAGGCCACCGACGCCTCCTACAGCGCGCGGCGCGCGGCCTCCACCTCGGACGAATCGGACGATTCCTCCGCCAGCGGCGGCAGCGGCAACGCGCGGACGGCGGAGCGCGGCAAGTCCGGTTCCTCCGGCCGGGCGGTCGTGGCGGCGCTGATCGGGCTGGCCGTCGGCTTCGCGCTGGGCGCGGTGGTTGGCCCGCCGATCCTCGGCACGGTGCTGGCCGGGCTGGGCGGCTGACGCAGGGTTTTGTATTGCCCGTGCCGTTTCGGTAAGCGGTACTTCGCAAACTGGCACTTTGGCCGCCGATTCTTGCCACTTTGCCGTCTTTTTGCCGCCTCCGCTCTTCCCGATATTTGTCCGTAAGGCGAAGCATCGCGTTGCGGAAGGGAGGCGGGCGGCATGACGTCGGAGGTTCAGCGGTTCATCGACATCCTGGGCGTTCCCATCGAGGCGGGGGCCGGCCATCCCGGTGCCGTGATGGGGCCGGCGGCCCTGCGCACGGCGGGTCTGGTCCGCGCGTTGCGCGACCTGGGCCACGAGGTCCGCGACCTCGGCGACTTGGTGCCGGAGCCGTGGAACGCGGATGAGGCCGAAGCCGCCCGCCTGCGGGAGATCACCGCATGGTCGCGGGCGCTGGCCGACCGCTCCTATCGCATGATGCAGGCGGGTGGCGTGCCGGTCTTCCTGGGCGGCGACCACAGCCTGTCCATGGGATCGGTCACCGGCGTGGCCCGCCACTGCCGGGAGACGGGGAAGCCCCTGTTCGTGCTGTGGCTCGACGCGCACGGGGACTTCAACACGCCGACCACCTCGCCGTCCGGCAACATGCACGGCATGCCGGTGGCCCTGCTGTGCGGGGAAGACGGCTTCGACGGCGTCTTCGCCGGCGAGCAGCGGGCGCTGGTCGATCCGGCCCATGTGCACCTGTTCGGCATCCGCTCCCTTGACCCCGGCGAGCGGAAGCTGCTGCGGGCGCGCGGCGTCGACGTCGTGGACATGCGGCTGATCGACGAGCACGGCGTCGGCGTCCACATGCGCCGCATCATCGATCGCGTGAAGGCCGCCGGTGGCCACCTGCACGTCAGCCTGGACGTGGACTTCCTCGACCCCTCCATCGCGCCGGCCGTCGGTACGGCGGTGCTGGGCGGCGCCACCTACCGCGAGGCGCACCTGATCATGGAGATGCTGCACGACGCGGGCATCGTCGGCTCGCTGGACGTGGTGGAGCTGAACCCCTTCCTCGACGAGCGGGGCAAGAGCGCCCTGCTGCTGGTTGATCTGGTGGCCAGCCTGTTCGGCCGCCGCATCATCGACCCGGCCGTCACCCAGTCCCAGATCGGCGGGCAAGCCGTCTGAAAAGCCCAGACACGAACGAACCCGCCACGAAACGAACCCGGAGAAAACGCCATGACGCAGCACGCCGCCGACCTGATCGGGACCGAATCGCGCCTGGGCGCCCACAACTACAAGCCGCTGGACGTGGTTCTGGCGCGGGGGCAGGGCGTCTATGTCTGGGACGTGGACGGCAACCGCTATCTCGACTGCCTGTCGGCCTATTCGGCCGTGAACCAGGGCCATTGCCACCCGAAGATCCTGGAGGCGATGGTGGAGCAGGCGTCCAAGCTGACGCTGACCTCCCGCGCCTTCCGCAACGACCAGTTGGCCCCCTTCTACGAGGAACTGGCGGCGCTGACCGGCTCCCACAAGATCCTGCCGATGAACAGCGGGGCGGAGGCGGTGGAGTCCGCCATCAAGACCGTTCGCAAATGGGGCTACGAGGTGCGCGGCGTGCCGGAGAACGCGGCGGAGATCATCGTCTGCTCCGACAACTTCCACGGCCGCACCATCACCATCATCAGCTTCAGCACCGACCCCGACGCGCGCGGCGGCTTCGGCCCCTACACGCCGGGCTTCCGCACCGTGCCCTTCGGCGATGCCGGGGCGCTGGAAGCGGCGATGAACCCCAACACCGTCGCCGTCCTGCTGGAACCGATCCAGGGCGAGGCCGGCGTGATCATCCCGCCGCCCGGCTATCTGCGCCGGGTGCGCGACCTGTGCACCGAACGCAACGTCGTGATGATCCTGGACGAGATCCAGACCGGCCTCGGCCGCACCGGCCGGCTGCTGGCCGAGGAGTATGAGGGCGTGGAGGCCGACGTGACGCTGATCGGCAAGGCGCTGTCCGGCGGCTTCTACCCCGTGTCGGCGGTTCTGTCGAACTCGGAGGTTCTGGGCGTGCTGAAGCCCGGCCAGCACGGAAGCACCTTCGGCGGCAACCCGCTGGCCTGCGCGGTGGCCCGCGCCGCCATGCGCGTGCTGGTCGAGGAAGGCATGATCGACAACGCCGCCGTGCAGGGCGCCTATTTCCAGGAGCAGCTTGCCGGCATTCGCAGCAACCTCGTCCGCGAGGTGCGCGGGCGCGGCCTGATGCTGGCGGTGGAGCTGCACCCGGAGGCGGGCGGTGCGCGCCGCTATTGCGAGGCCCTGCGGGCGCGCGGCGTGCTCGCCAAGGACACCCACGACCACACCGTCCGCATCGCCCCGCCGCTGGTCATCACCCGCGAACAGGTGGACTGGGCGCTGGAGCAGTTCGACGCGGTGCTGACGGGGGGACGGTAAGGGTTTGCCGGCGGGGGGCAGCATTCTTCCGGGGCGACCCTTCCATGCGCCGGGAATCTGACGCCGGGGGAGGTGCCCGGCACGGTTAGGGTGTATGGTTCGGTTTCCACGTTCCACCAGCGCCGGCCCGACATGCACAGCGAAACCATCGCCCTTCCGTCCTCCACGCCCGGTACCCATCGGACCCTGACGGTCCAGCGCTTCGGCGCGCGCGGCGCGCGGCCTTGCGTCTATCTCCAGGCGTCACTGCACGCCGACGAGATCCCGGCCATGCTGGTGGCCGACAAGCTGCGCCGCATCCTGACGGGCCTTGAGGCGGAGGGGCGTCTGGCGGGCGAGGTGATCCTGGTCCCCGTCGCCAACCCGATCGGCCTCGGCCAGTCGGTGATGGGCGACCACATCGGCCGCTTCGACCTCGCCGACGGGCGCAACTTCAACCGTGACTACGCCTATCTGACCGAGGCGGTGGCCGAACGCGTGGACGGGCGTCTGACCGGCGACGCGCTGGCCAACGCGGCCACGATCCGCGCCGCCCTGGCCGAGGCGCTGGCCGAGCGCACGCCGCAGACCGAGGCCGACCACCTGAAGCACAGGCTGCTCGGGCTGGCGCTCCAGGCCGACTATGTGCTGGACCTGCATTGCGACGTGGAGGCGGTCATGCACCTCTACACCCTGACGCCGTCGGCGGAGGCCTTCGCGCCGCTGCAGCGGCTGCTGGGGGCGCAGGCGGTGTTCCTCGCCACGGAATCCGGCGGCGACCCCTTCGACGAGGCGGTCAGCCGCCCCTGGAACGAACTGCGGGAGCGCTGGCCGGACAAGCCGATCCCCTTCGGCTGCCATTCGGTGACGGTGGAACTGCGCGGACAGGCCGATGTGGGGCACGGCGTGGCCGAGGCGGACGCGCAGGCCATCGCCGGCTTCCTCGTCCATGTCGGCGCGGTGGCGGGCGACCCGCCGGCCCTGCCGGAGCCGCTTTGCCAGCCGACGCCGCTGGAGTCCTCCGAACCGCTGACCGCACCGGTCGGCGGCGTGCTGGTCTTCCACCGGTCGGTGGGGGAGCGGGTGGAGGCCGGCGACGTGATCGCCGACATCATCGACCCGCTGGACGGCACCCTGACCCAGGTCCGCACCGGCTCCGCCGGCCTTCTCTACGCGCGCATCGCCACGCGCTTTACCGCCGCCGGCAAGCGCATCGGCAAGGTGGCGGGAACCACCCTGCGCCGGTCGGGGCCGCTGCTGAGCCCGTAAAAGGGGCGTTCGTCAGCCGCTCGACGCCACCGTGATCCGGCGCGCGATGCCGGTATCCGGTCCGTGGTGACGGCAGGCGCCAGTTCTTGGGCCATCAGGCAAAAAGAAACCCTCCTCCCTTTCGGGAGGAGGGCGTTCAGGCTGAGGGGATCGCGAACGCTCAGGCCGCGACCAGCTCTTCGAGAGAGCGTTCGATGATGTCCAGTCCCTCGTTCACCAGCGCGTCGGACGCGGTCAGCGGGACCAGGATGCGGATCACGTTGCCGTAGGTGCCGCAGGACAGCAGGACCAGGCCCTTTTCCGCCGCCTTGGCGACCAGCGCCTTGGTCAGCTCCGGCGCCGGCTCCTTGGTGGAGCGGTCCTTGACCAGCTCCATGGCGATCATGGCGCCGAGGTTGCGGACCTCGCCGATGCAGGACAGCGTGTTGCGCTGGGCCATGGTGCGGAAGCGGCCGGCGATGTGCTCGCCCAGCGTCTGGGCGCGCTCGATCAGCTTCTCTTCCTCGATGACGTCCAGCACGGCGAGCGCCGCGGTGGTCGCCAGCGGGTTGCCGGCGTAGGTGCCGCCGATGCCGCCGGGGACCGGGGCGTCCATGATCGCCGCCTTGCCGGTGACGGCCGACAGCGGGAAGCCGCCGGCGAGGCTCTTCGCCATGGTCATCAGGTCCGGCTCGACGCCCGAATGCTCCACCGCGAACATCTTGCCGGTGCGGGCGAAGCCGGTCTGGATCTCGTCGATGATCAGCAGGATGCCGTGCTGGTCGCACAGCGCGCGCAGAGCCTGCAGGAACTCCGGCGGGGCGATGTTGAAGCCGCCCTCACCCTGCACCGGCTCCACGATGATCGCGGCGACGCGGGACGCTTCCACGTCCGACTTGAACAGCTGGTCCAGCGCCTTCAGGCTGTCCTGGACGCTGACGCCGCGGTAGGCGTTCGGGAACGGCACATGGTAGACGTCGGACGGGAAGGGGCCGAAGCCGACCTTGTAGGGCACGACCTTGCCGGTCAGCGCCATCGCCATCAGCGTGCGGCCGTGGAACGCGCCGGAGAAGGCGATGATGCCCGGACGGCCGGTGTGGGCGCGGGCGATCTTGACGGCATTCTCCACCGCCTCGGCACCCGTGGTGAAGAAGGCGGTCTTCTTCGGCGACTTGCCCGGCGCCAGGGCGTTCAGGCGCTCGGCCAGGGCCACGAAGGACTCGTACGGCGTGACCATCGCGCAGGTGTGCGTGAAGCGGTCGAGCTGGGCCTTCACGGCCTCGACCACCTTCGGGTGGCGGTGGCCGGTGTTCAGCACGGCGATGCCGCCCGCGAAGTCGATGAAACGGTTGCCCTCGACGTCCCACATCTCGGCGTTTTCCGCGCGGTCGATGTAGACCGGCATGGCGTTGGCGAGACCGCGCGGAACGGCGGCGTTGCGACGATCCTGGAAGGACTGGTTGCTCATGTCTTCTACCCCCGAGTCAGATCGCGTCAGGCGCCCAGGCCGACGCACAGGTATTTGATTTCCAGGAAGTCATCCATGCCGTACTTCGAGCCTTCGCGGCCGATGCCCGACTGCTTGATGCCGCCGAACGGCGCCACCTCGGTGGACAGGATGCCTTCGTTGATGGCGACCATGCCGTATTCCAGCTGTTCCGCCACCCGCCAGACGCGGGCGATGTCGCGGCTGTAGAAATAGGCGGCGAGGCCGAATTCGGTGTTGTTGGCCATGCGGATCGCGTCGGCCTCGGTCTCGAACTTGAACAGCGGGGCGACCGGGCCGAAGATCTCCTCGCGGGCCACGCGCATCTCGGTCGTGACGCCGGTCAGGATGGTCGGCTCGAAGAAGCTGCCGCCCAGCTCGTGCCGCTTGCCGCCGAGCGCCACCGTGGCGCCCTTGGCCACCGCGTCGCCCATCAGCTCCTCGACCTTGTCGATGGCCTGCGCGTTGATCATCGGACCCTGCTGGACGCCGAAGTCCATGCCGTTGCCGACGCGGATCTGCTTCACCGCCTCGGCCAGCTTGGCGGCGAAGGCGTCGTAGACGCCGGCCTGCACCAGCAGACGGTTGGCGCAGACGCAGGTCTGGCCGCTGTTGCGGTACTTCGACGCCAGGGCGCCCTTGACCGCCTCGTCCAGGTCGGCGTCGTCGAAGACGATGAAGGGCGCGTTGCCGCCCAGTTCCAGCGATACCTTCTTCACCGTGTCGGCCGACTGGCGCATCAGGATCTTGCCGACCTCGGTCGAGCCGGTGAAGGACAGCTTGCGCACCAGCGGATTCGCGGTCAGCTCGCCGCCGATGGCGACGGGGTCGGAACCGGTGACGATATTAAACACACCGGCCGGGATGCCGGCGCGCTCCGCCAGCACGGCGAGCGCCAGCGCGGACAGCGGCGTGTCCTCCGCCGGCTTCACCACGACCGTGCAGCCGGCGGCCAGCGCCGGGGCGACCTTGCGGGTGATCATGGCGCTGGGGAAGTTCCAGGGCGTGATCGCCGCGACGACGCCGATCGGCTCCTTCAGGACGACGATGCGCTTGTTGCTGGCGAAGGTCGGGATCACGTCGCCGTAGACGCGCTTACCCTCTTCGGCGAACCACTCGATGAAGTTGGCGCCGTAGATCACCTCGCCGCGCGCTTCGGCCAGGGGCTTGCCCTGCTCCAGCGTCATCAGGACGGCCAGATCCTCCTGGGCGGCGACGATCAGCTCGTACCAGCGGCGCAGGATGACGGCGCGTTCCTTGGCGGTCTTGGCGCGCCACCCCGGCAGGGCGTCGGCGGCGGCGGTGATGGCCTGCCGCGTCTCTTCCGCGCCGACGTCGGCGACGCGCGCCAGCTCCTCGCCCGTCGCCGGGTTGGTCACCGGAAAGGTCTTGCCGGAGAACGCGTTGCGCCACGCGCCGTTCACGTAGGCCTGTGTCTGAAGAAGGCTCTTGTCGTTCAGCGACAGCATTGTGATCCGCCTTGAGTAGGAACGTGTTGAGAGCGTACCATGTTTAATAAATTAAACAACCCTAATCGGGTGTTGAGATTTTGATGACGCACACACGCGAATCCGGTATGGCTTCCGGTCAGGAATGAGGAACCGCCCGATGGATGTGGACGCTGTGGATTTCGACGTCGGCGCGCGCCTGAAGCAGGTGCGTGAATCGCATGGATTGTCCCAACGCCAACTGGCTCAACGCGCCGGTGTCACCAACGGCACCATTTCCCTGATCGAGCAGAACCGGTGCAGCCCCTCGGTCTCGTCGCTGCGGAAGGTGCTGCAAGGCATCCCGATGACGCTGGCCGAGTTCTTCTCCTCCGACGACCTGCCGCCGCGCGAACAGATCTTCTTCAAGGGCGAACAGCTCGTCGAGCTGACCGGGCTGGTGAAGAGCAAGGTCGGCGTGATTTCCTACCGGCAGGTCGGCGACCTGCGTGGCCGCAACCTTCAGATCCTGCACGAGCGCTACGCGCCCGGCGCCGACACCGGCGGCCGCACCATGCTCCAGCACGAGTCGGAGGAGGGCGGCATCGTCGTCCGGGGCCGGATCGAGCTGACGGTCGGCGACCGCAAGGAAATCCTCGGCCCCGGCGACGCCTACCTGTTCGACAGCCGCGTTCCGCACCGCTTCCGCAACATCGGCGACGAAGAGTGCGAAATCATCAGTGCCTGCACGCCGCCCTATCTGTGACATTGCTTTAACACCACTGGGGCTTAAAACCGTCAGATGGACGAGGTTGGGCCGGGCTTTCGCTCGGCCCTACCCGTTTTCAGCCTTCGACGTTGCCCTTCAGCTTTTCGTTGCGGCGGCGCAGCCATTCCAGCGTGGCGAGCAGGATGACGGAGACCGTCGTCAGGATCACCGCCGCCGCCGTGATGGTCGGGCTGATGTTCTCGCGGATGCCGCTGAACATCTCACGCGGCAGGGTGCGCTGCTCCGGCCCGGCCATGAACAGCACGACCACCACCTCGTCGAAGCTGGTCGCGAAGGCGAACAGCGCGCCCGAGGCCAGACCCGGCAGGATCAGCGGCAGGATCACCCGCCGAAACGCGTAGACCGGCGAGGCGCCCAGCGACGCGGCGGCGCGCGCCAGGTTCATGTCGAAGCTCTGCAGCGTCGCACTGACCGTGATGACCACGAAGGGCGTGGCCAGCGCGGTGTGCGCCAGGATCAGGCCGGCGTAGCTGCCGGTCAGCCCGATGGGAGCGAAGAAGAAGTACAGACCGACCGCGGTGATGACGCCCGGCACGACGACCGGCGACAGCACGACCGCAAGCACCAGCGGCTTGAACTTGCTCTTCCACTGCGCCAGCCCCAGCGAGGCCAGCGTGCCCAGCACCATCGACAGGATGGTCGAGGCGACGCCGATGATGATGCTGTTCTTCAGCGACAGCATCCAGCGCGGGGAGTTGATGAAGTCCTCGTACCAGCGGAACGACAGACCCGGCAGCGGGTAGGTCAGGTAGGCGCCGCTGCTGAAGGACAGCGGCATGATCGCCAGGATCGGCGCCATCAGGAACACGAAGACCAGCGAGGCCGTGACGACCGTGGTGATCCAGGCCGCGCGCTGGCTGGCCGTGCGGGGGGCGTGGTTGTCGCTCAATTCTTCATCCCTCCCGTGACCTGCTGGCCATGGACCAGCTTTCCGTAGACGACGGCCAGCAGCAGCGTGGCGAGCAGCAGCACGGCGCCCAGAGCGGAGGCCAAGCCCCAGTTGACGGTTTCGGTGGTGTAGAAGGCGATGAAGTAGCTGATCATCTGGTCCGCCGCACCGCCGACCAGGGCGGGCGTGATGTAGTAGCCAAGGGCCAGAATGAAGACCAGCAGGCTCCCCGCCCCGATGCCGGGCAGCGTCTGCGGCAGGTAGATGCGCAGGAAGGCGGTGACCGGCGAAGCGCCCAGCGACGCGGCGGCGCGCATGTAGGCCGGCGAAATCGACTTCATGCTGCTGTACAGCGGCAGGATCATGAAGGGCAGCAGGACGTGGGTCATCGCCACGTAGACGCCGAAGCGGTTGTAGATCAGGCGCAGCGGCTCGTCGATCAGGCCGAGCCACCGCAGGCTGTCGTTCACCACGCCCTCGCTCTGCAGCAGGACGATCCAGGCGCAGGTGCGCACCAGCAGCGACGTCCAGAAGGGCAGCAGCACGAAGATCATCAGCAGGTTCGACCGGCCGGCGGGCAGGGCCGCCAGCAGATAGGCGACCGGGAAGCCCAGGATCAGGCACAGCGCCGTCACGCCGAAGCTGATGGTGAAGGTGCGGGCGAACACGTCGCGGTAGATGGCCTGATCCGGAGGGGCGGCGACGATGGCGCCGTCCAGGTTGCGCGTCAGGTCCAGCGAGGCCAGCAGGTAGAAGCCGGTCACCGGCCCGCTCGCCCCCTTGATCGCCGACCAGGTGGCGCGGTCGCCCCAGGCCGGGTTGATCGCGATGAGCGTGTCCTTAGCCGTGCCGGGCTCCGGCAGGGTCTTCAGGTTGCGCGCCGTGCTGGCGAGGATCGTGCGGAAGCCGTTCAGCGAATAGTTCAGCCGCTTCGACGCGATGGCGACCGTCCCGGCCGCGCGGGCCGCCTGGAGATCGCCGGCCAGAGCCGCGAAGGCCTTTTCGTCGGGCAGATCCTTGCCGTTCCAGCCGGACAGGGCCGACACGGTGTGGGGCAGGGTCTGCGGCACCTCCCAATCGTCCACCGACCGCCAGAGCATGCCGGCGATGGGGCCGAGGAAGGTGAAGAGCAGGAACAGGAGAAGCGGCAGGACCAGCGCCAGCGCCTTGAACTGGCGGGCCCGCTCCGCCCGCTTCAGGCGGCGCTTGAGCGGCACCTCTTGTGACGCATCGGCGCCGGCGACGAACGCGGCAGTCATGGGCGAGACCTCATAAAAATTCCCTTTCCCACCACACTCTCCCTCTCCCCTCCGGGGAGAGGGGCGGGGTGAGGGGGATCAGGGGGGACCGGCGAGTTCGACAATGCCGGACCCCCTCACCCTAACCCTCTCCCCAGAGGGGAGAGGGAATTTGGGGACCTTCAAAACGCGCTTATTTCGCGGCCCACTTGTTGAAGCGCTCGGTCAGGCGGTCGATGTTCTCCAGCCAGAACGGGACGTTGATCTCGACCGCGTTCTTCATGTTCTCCGGCGCGGTCGGCAGGTCCTTCAGGACGGCCGGCTGGATCTTCGCCGGGGCTTCCTTGTTCGACGTGCCGTAGGCGATGTTCTCCGACAGCTTGGCCTGGTTCTCCGGCTTGCCGACGAAGTCCAGGAACTTGTAAGCGGCGTCCTTGTTCGGGCTGCCCTTCAGGATGACCCAGCTGTCGATGGTGAACAGCGCGCCGTTCCACACCATGCCGAAGTTCTTGTGCTCGGCCTTGTTGGCGGCGTCGATGCGGCCGTTGTAGACCGAGGTCATCGCCACCTCACCCGAGGCGAGCAACTGCGGCGGCTGGGCGCCGGCCTTCCACCAGACGATGTCGTTCTTGATGGTGTCCAGCTTCTTGAAGGCGCGCTCGATGCCCTCTTCGGTGGCCAGAACCTTGTAGACGTCCTTCGGCGCGACGCCGTCGGCCATCAGGGCGATTTCCAGCGTGGTCTTGGCGCCCTGGCGCAGGCCGCGCTTGCCCGGAAACTTCTTGGTGTCGAAGAAATCGGCCCAGCTCTTCGGCGCGTCCTTCAGCTTGTCCTTGTCGTAGCCGAGGACGAAATCGTACACGATGGCGCCGACGCCGCACGGGTCGACGGTCGGGGGCAGGTAGGCGGCCTCACCGCCGATCTTCGCGTAGTCGATCTTCTCGAACAGGCCTTCCTCGCAGCCGACGGCCAGTTCCTCGCTCTCGACCTGCACGACGTCCCAGGTGGCCGCGCCGCCCTGGACCTTGGCGCGCAGCACGCCGATGCCGCCGTCCCAGGACTCGTCGTTCATCGGGATGCCGGTCGCCTTCTTGAACGGCTCGAAATAGACCTTCTTCTGCGCTTCCTGGTACGCACCGCCCCACGACACAACCGTCAGGTCGCGGGCCTGGGCGGCCGAGGCCAGCGCAATGCCGGCGGTGAGCGTCGCAACGAACCCGATGGTCACCTTCAGTTTCGACCCAGTATTCTTCGACATCGATCCCCGTTCCTTCTTTTCTATGGTTGCGTTTTGGAAGGTTGCGTTTTGGAGCTGGTACGCCCGGCCGAGACCGGGTCGGCCGCGAGATCAGACGGGATCGAGAGCCCGGCAGTCTTCGGGGCGGAAGGCGATGGACACGGCCTGGCCGTGACCGAGGCCCGCGTGGGCGCCCGGCGGAAGCTTGACCATGAACTCCCCGTTGCCGGCGACCTTGAGCACGGCCAGAGCGTGGTCGCCGAGATAGATCGTGTCCTGCACCGTGGCGGGCAGGCGGTTCGGGCTGTCCGTGGCCTCGCCGTCCCGCAGGATGGTGATGCGCTCCGGCCGCACCGACAGCGACGTGGCCGCACCGGTGCCGGCCACGTTGACCGCCTGCGCCACGACCGAGCCGCCGGAGGCCAGCGCCACCCGGCAATAGCCCTGTTCGATATTCTCGACGGTTCCGGACAGCACGTTGTTCTCGCCGATGAAGTTGGCGACGAAGCTGTTGACCGGGCGCTCGTACAGGGCGTCGGGCTTGTCGATCTGCTGGACGATGCCGTCGTTGAACACGGCGATGCGGTCCGACATGGTCAGCGCTTCGCCCTGGTCGTGCGTCACGTAGACGACGGTGATGCCCATCGTCTCGTGCAGCTGCTTGATCTCCAGCTGCATGTGCTCGCGCAGGCGCTTGTCGAGCGCGCCCAGCGGCTCGTCCATCAGCACCAGCTGCGGGTTGAAGACCAGCGCGCGGGCCAGCGCCACACGCTGCTGCTGGCCGCCGGACAGCTGCCCCGGCCGGCGATGCGCCAGGTTTTCCAGCTTGATCATGCGCAGCGCGGCCTGCACCCGCTCCTTCACCTCCGACCGGTTGACCTTGCGGACGGTCAGCGGGAAGGCGACGTTCTCCTCGATGGTGAGGTGCGGGAACAGCGCGTAGTTCTGGAACACCATGCCGATGTCGCGCTTGTGCGGCGGCATGTTCTTGATGGGCCGGTCGGCGAGGTAGATCTCGCCGTGCGTCGGCACCTCGAAACCCGCCAGCATCATCAGCGTGGTGGTCTTGCCCGACCCCGATGGGCCGAGCAGCGTGACGAACTCGCCCTTCCGGATGTCGAGATCGAGGTTTTTCACCACCAGATGCTCGCCGTCGTAGGTTTTCTGCACCCCGACGAAACGCACCAGTGCCTGCGTCGCCGCGACCATGCCGCCGTCCATATTCCTACCCCCGTCCAGGCTTCGCGTTCCGGGTTGCGTTTCCGGAACACGTCCCATGCAATGGCAGAGACGGTATACGCGTTTAATAAATTCGACAAGCCCGTTGCTCATGTCGTGATCGATTCAACGGGCTGATGATTTTTTGTGCAGGTGCGAAGGGCTTGCACGCTCTTTGATCGCCAGTGTGCCCTCTCTGTGATCGGATGAGAAGCCCGACTTTGGGAGGGCACGGGGGCGGTTTAAGGCGCTTCGGGACACTCACGCCCCGATTCGCGCCACCAAATCCGTGAAGTTCCGCACCAGCGGCGACCGTTCGCCGGCGCGCTGGGCCAGTTGCAGCGTCGTGAAGGCGTCGGCGCTGTCCAGGGGGCGGTAGACGACCCCCTCCAGCGCCACCTGCCGCAGCTGTCCGGGAAGAATCGACACCCCCAGCCCGGCGGCGATCAGGCCGATGATGGTGAAGGCCTCGCGCGCGTCCTGCGCGACGTTCGGCTGGAATCCGGCGGCGGCGCACAGGGCGAAGACCTGCTCGTGCGTGCTGGTTCCGAAATCGGCGGGATAGAAGACGAAGGGCTCGTCGCGCAACGCGGCCAGCGGAACCACGTCGCGCTCGGCCAGCGGGTGGTCGGCGCGCATCACCGCCAGCAAAGGTTCCCGCATCACCTCATGGAATCGGAAGGCGGTCGGGTCGGCGACGAATCGGGGCTGCCGGATGAACCCGACGTCCAGCCTGTGATCGGCCAGCGCGGTCAGCTGTTGTTTGGACGGCAGTTCCACCAGCGTCAGATGCACGTCCGGGTGGGCGCGCCGGTAGGCGTCGATGATTCGCGGCACCACCGGCACGAAGGGGGCCGCCGCCGTGAAGCCGACTCGCAGCTCCCCGACCTCCCCCCTGGCCGCGCGGCGGGTCAGCACGGCGGCGCGCTCAGCCCGCGCCAGGATCTCCCGCGCCTCGGTCAGCAGCAGTTGGCCGGGTTCCGTCAGTTCGACGCGGCGTTTGGTCCGCTCGAACAGGCGGGCGCCGAGTTCCGCCTCCAGCGCCTGGATCGACTGGCTGAGCGGCGGTTGCCCGATGCCGAGGCGCGCGGCGGCGCGGCTGAAATGCAGCTCCTCGGCGACGGCGACGAAGTGGCGGAGGTGACGGAGATCCATGGCGTTCACTTATAGGAAAAAGCTATGAATATCGTCAAAGAAATGTATTTGAACCATGAAAGCGTCTGCGCCAAGTTCGCAGCCAACAGGCACTAGGGAGACACACGATGGCCGCCAAGACCGGAGCCGCGTCGGCGAAGCTCGCATCCTTCAATTGGGAAGATCCGCTGCTGCTCGACGAGCAGTTGACCGAAGACGAGCGGATGATCCGCGACGCCGCGCGCGCCTACTGCCAGGAAAAGCTGCTGTCGCGCGTGGTCGAGGCGAATCGGCACGAAATCTTCCACCGCGAAATCATGAACGAGATGGGTGAGCTGGGCTTCCTCGGTTCGACCATCGACGGCTACGGCTGCGCCGGCGTGAACTACGTGTCCTACGGCCTCGTCGCCCGCGAGGTGGAGCGGGTCGACAGCGGCTACCGTTCGGCCATGTCGGTGCAGTCCTCGCTGGTCATGCACCCGATCTATGCCTACGGCAGCGAGGCGCAGCGCGAGAAGTACCTGCCGAAGCTCGCCACCGGCGAGTGGGTCGGCTGCTTCGGCCTGACCGAGCCGGACGCCGGCTCCGACCCCGCCGGCATGAAGACCCGCGCGAAGAAGGTCGCGGACGGCTACATCCTCACCGGATCCAAGATGTGGATCACCAACTCGCCCATCGCCGACGTGTTCGTCGTGTGGGCGAAGAACGACGAGGGCAAGATCAACGGCTTCGTGCTGGAAAAGGGCATGAAGGGCCTGTCCGCGCCGAAGATCGAGGGCAAGTTCAGCTTGCGCGCCTCCACCACCGGCGAGATCGTCATGGACGAAGTCTTCGTGCCGGAGGAGAACCGCTTCCCGACCATCGAAGGCCTCGCCGGCCCGTTCGGCTGCCTGAACCGCGCCCGCTACGGCATCGCCTGGGGCGCCATGGGTGCGGCGGAGTTCTGCTTCCACGCCGCGCGCCAGTACCAGCTCGACCGCAAGCAGTTCGGCCGCCCGCTGGCCGCCAACCAGCTGCCGCAGTTCAAGCTCGCCAACATGGAGACGGAGATCGCGCTGGGCCTGCAGGCTGCGCTGCGAGTCGGCCGCCTGATGGACGAGGGCAAGGCCGCGCCGGAGATGATCTCGCTCATCAAGCGCAACAACTGCGGCAAGGCCTTGGACATCGCCCGCATCGCCCGCGACATGCACGGCGGCAACGGCATCGCCGACGAGTTCCACGTGATCCGTCACGTCATGAACCTGGAGGCGGTGAACACCTACGAGGGCACGCACGACGTGCACGCCCTGATCCTCGGCCGCGCCATCACCGGCCTCCAGGCCTTCACGGGGTGATTATCGTTTCCTCTCCCCTCCGGGGAGAGGGAAGCGCCGAAGGCGCAGGGTGAGGGTACCGCCGAGGATCAAGGCACTGCTCCTTGTCGGGACCCTCACCCTCCCACCGCGTCGCGGTGGGCCCCTCCCTCTCCCGGGACGGGAGAGGGGATTTTGAGCGCACTCTCCAAAGGACCCACCATGCCCGGCCCTCTGTCCCACGTTCGCGTTCTGGAACTGTCCCGTGTGCTCGCCGGTCCATGGGCGGCGCAGACGCTGGCCGACCTCGGCGCCGACGTCATCAAGGTGGAGCGGCCGGGGGCCGGCGACGACACCCGCGCCTGGGGTCCGCCCTGGGCCGGGGAGCAGTCGGCCTATTTCATGTCCACCAACCGGGGCAAGCGGTCGATCACCATCGACTTCGAGCGGCCGGAAGGGCAGGAACTGGTGCGCAAGCTCGCCGCGCAGGCCGACGTGGTGATCGAGAACTTCAAGGTCGGCGGGCTGGTCAAGTACGGGCTCGACTACGACAGCTTGAAGGCGGTCCATCCGGGGCTGGTCTACTGCTCGATCACCGGATTCGGGCAGGACGGGCCTTACGCCAAGCGCGCCGGCTACGACTTCATGATCCAGGGCATGGGCGGGCTGATGAGCATCACCGGCCTGCCGGATGGGGAGCCGGGCGGCGGCCCCGTGAAGGTCGGCGTGGCGGTGACGGACGTCTTCACCGGCCTCTACGCGACCATCGGCGTGCTGGGGGCGCTGGCGCACCGCGACCGGACGGGGGAGGGGCAGTGGGTGAACCTCGCCCTGCTCGACGTGCAGGTGGCGGTGCTCGCCAATCAGGCGATGAACTATCTGGTGGGCGGCAAGGCGCCGCAGCGGCTCGGCAACGCGCACCCGAATATCGTGCCTTATCAGGCCTTTGCGACGCTGGACGGTTTCATCATCCTGGCGGTCGGCAACGACAGCCAGTTCGCGAAGTTCTGTCAGGTCGCCGGCCGGCCGGAACTGGCGCAGGACGAGCGCTACGCCACCAACCCGGCGCGCGTCGCCCACCGCAAGGAGCTGGTGGCGATCCTGGAACTGCTGCTGGAGCAGCGCACCAGCCGCGACTGGCTCAGCGCGCTGGAGGCGGTGGGCGTGCCCTGCGGGCCGATCAACGACCTGTCGCAGGTCTTCGCCGATCCGCATGTCCAGGCCCGCAACATCCGCCAGGACTTGCCGCATCCGGAGGCCGGGACCGTGCCGACGGTGGCGAGCCCGATCCGCTACTCCGCGACGCCGATCGAGCACACGGTCGCCCCGCCGACGCTGGGCCAGCACACCGAAACGGTGCTGGGCGAGGCGCTGGGCCTATGCGCGGCGGACATCGCCGCCCTGCGGGATAAGGGCGTGATCTAGCCGCCCTCTTGCCTTCACTCTGCGCGCCCCCTCCCTAACCCTCCCCCGCTTCGCAGGGGAGGGGATTTGTTTTTTGGGTTCCATGACCACCGTGACCGCCACATCCTCGACCGCCGCTACCGATTCCCGGCTGGGCATCCTGATGATGCTGCTGGGCATGTCGCTGTTCACCATCAACGACGCGCTGGGCAAGTGGCTGGTCGCCGAGTACCCGGTGGGCATGCTGCTGGCCATCCGCAGCCTGTTCGGCGCGGTTCTGCTGGCCCCGATGATCCTTCGGGAAGGCGTCGGTGCGGTCTTCGCGGTGAAGCGGCTGCCGTTGCATCTTCTGCGCGTCGGTTGCGTGACGGCGGAGGTCGCCTGCTTCTACTGGGCGGTGCGCTACCTGCCGCTCGCCAATGTGATGACGATTTACATGGCTGCGCCGCTGATCGTCACCGCCCTGTCGGTGCCGCTGCTGGGGGAGAAGGTGGGCTGGCGCCGCTGGGCGGCGGTGCTGGTCGGCTTCGTCGGCGTGGTGGTCGTGCTGAACCCGTCCGGCGACTTCGACCCGATCCCGTCGCTGGTCGCGCTGCTCGGCACGACCATCTTCTCGACGGGGATGATCACCACCCGGCTGCTGCGGCAGTCCAGCAACCTGACGCTGGTCAGCTTCCAGACCTTCGGGACGGGCCTGCTGGGCGCCGCGTCGCTGCCCTTCGTGTGGGTGCCGCCGCCGGGCCTGGACTTCCTGCTGCTGGGCGCCTTGGGCATCACGGCGCTGGCCGGGCACGCGGCGATGAACCGCTCGCTCCAGCTCAGCCCGGCGGCGGTGGTCGTGCCGTTCCAGTATGTGTCCATCGTGTGGGCGGTGGTGCTCGACCTGCTGGTCTGGGGCACGGCGCCGACCTTGCGCATCGCGGCGGGGGCCGCGCTGATCATCGGCAGCGGCCTGTTCGTCTTCCACCGCGAGCAGGTGCTGAACCGCCGCACGACGGTGCAAACCGACCTGCCTTAAGGCGGATTGATCCGCATTAAAACGGAAAGAAGCGCGGCTCCAGACGGACCGCCACCGGCTCAACCGCCGTCCAGCCGTGGCGGCGGATCACGTCGTTGGACTCCACTGGTTTGCGGCCCGGCTCCAGCGACCATGTGACGTGATAGGCCGAGCCGTCGGGCCGGTCGGTCGTTCCGCCGATGGACAGCACGAGCGCCTGCACCCCGGCCCCGTCGTCGGCGATCCCGACGACCGCGCCGCCGGTCTCCTTCGGCAGTGGACGGTCAGGGCCGACGCCGAAGGCCAGCGTGACGTGGTGCCCGATGTGGCGGTCGTAAGCGGCTGGGAAAAGCGCCCGCAGCCGGCCGCGCTCCTCGTCCGGCAGCGCCCAGCCGATGTAGCCCCGGCCAGAACGGTCCTTGCGCACGGCACCTCCTACGGACGGCCCTTCCGCAGAATCTCGTCCATGATCTGGCTGGCCTCGGCCGGGCCGGCAATCAGCTCGATCATGCGGATGGCGGTGTAGCCGGTCCGCGCGTCGCCGCTGTCGTCTCCCAGCGCCTGCCGTGCCGTGTCGGTGAGGGAGGCCGTGGTCTTCTGCGTCACGCTCTTCAACTCGCCGCGCAGCCCCAGCGTGTCGGCGATGGTCGAGCATTTGCGCAAGGCCCGCGCCTGGTTTTCCGCCTGCACCATGCCGCCCGTGTCGCTGATGCCGGTGGTCAGCGTTCCGACGGCGTTCAGGATCTCCCCATCCGCGCCCTGAAGCACCTGGGTCCGGACCATCTCGTGCACGGATTCGCGGATGACCTTCAGCCGCTGGTCGAACTCCTTGTTGCGGCTGTATTCCATGGCGGCGCGGGTCGCTTCCAGGCTGGCGACCAGATCGATGGCGAGGTCGGCCGCCGCCATACGGTCCGGTGCCCCGCTGTCGGTGGTGGAGGCGCCGCGCGACCGCTCCTCGATCTGCGCCACGACGGTGCCGCCGAGATCCAGGAACAGGGCGGCACGGTCGCTGGACTTCTGCCCCAGGTCCATGTCCCACAGGCTGCCCAGCAGGATGGACGGGTTGGACAGGCGCGCCGCCGCCAGCAGGACGAACAGCTTCAGCGCCTTCGGACGTGCGCGGGAGACGGTGCGGCCGATGGCCTGGATGCCGTCCAAGTGATCCTTGTGCAGCTTCTGGACGGGCTTGGGCGCCAGGACGGCCTTCAGCTCCGCCGCCGCCGGGGCGATGGCCAGGATCTCCGCGATATCGTGGATGGTGCGGATGCGGTCGGGGTTGAGCCGCAGGTCCAGGTCGTCGACGAAACGCCCGGTCTCCAGCTGCGCCACGATGCCGTTGACCGCCGCCGTGGCCTGCGCCCAGAAGGTTTTGGCCTGCTCGGCGTCGCCGCCCAGCGCACCGTCCAGCGCGCGCAGCCGATCCTTGCCGATCTGCCCTTCCACCAGCGGCCACAGGCTGTTGACCACGCCGCGGTCGATCTTGTTCAGGGGGGCGGGCTGGTTGCCCGACGGAACCTCGAACAGATCCTCAAAGGGTTCGCAGAACAGGCGCTTGAAGGTGGGGCGTCGCTTCGGGCGCACCTCCGCCAGGCGCGGCCGGATCATGGAGAAGGTTCTCTGCACGTCCGGATGGTCGCCGATCTGCTCCAGCAGGCCGACGACCTGCCGGAACCGCTCCTCGTCGATGTCCAGAAGCTTGCTGCCGAGCCCGAGGATTGCCTGCGCGTCGATCATGTCAGGCCGCCTTTGCCTTGATCGCCTCGATCCGCATGACGAGGTCGGTGTCGATCTGGCCGCTGCGCCAGTCCACATAGGCCCGCACCGTGCGGCGGTTGGCCGCCATCACCCGGTCGGCCTGAAGCGCGTGGTCGGTGTGCTCCTCATCCTTGGGGAGCAGCGGCAACACGCGGAACAGCTCGTGCACGGTCATGTCCTGCTCGTGCCGGCTCTTGCCCTGCGCCTCGGCCCAGGTGGTGCTGATGAAATCCCAGCCGTCGAGCAGCCAGGACAGCCGCGTGGTGGCGCGGCGGACCAGCACGCGCTTGGTCTCCCACTGGCGCAGCAGGTTTTCGAACGACGCCACCGCCTGGTCGAGCTGGGTCACCACGTTGCGGACGTGGTTCAGCGTGTGCTCCGCCACCTCCGCGCAGAAGGCGGCGATGGGGGCGGCCTCCGACACGTTGTCGGTGGACCATTCGGTGACGCTGTCGCGGAAGTGCACGAGGTCGCGCATCAGGCGCCGCAGCCGCGCCGGCTTGGGCGAGCTGGCGACGCCGATGGGCTCCATGTAGGCCGCCAGCTCGGCGACGCGGGCGTACAGCTCGGTCGGTTCGATGGACAGGCTTTGCGACGCCTTCAGCATGTAGGAGCGCGTCAGCCGCTGTCCTTCCTCCGACGCCAGCCCGGCACGCAGGATTTCGGCCGAGGCGAGGCCGACGGCCGAGAGCACCTCGGAAATGAGCTGGAAGTTGATCAGCAGGCGCTGTTCGTCGTCGTCGCGCAACGCGGCTTCCGCCGACTCCACCGCCAGCGGGCCGGCCAGCCCGCAGCGCGCCGCCTCCAGCACCGCCTTGCGGATGTCGTCGGGCGAGCAGCCTTCCCCCCGCCGGATCAGGTCCTGGAGCATGCGGTCGTGCACCGTCATGGGGAAGGCGAGCGGCAGCCCCTTCCACGGCACGACGTAAACCCCGCGCCCTTCCGACAAGTTGGGAATCAGCACTTCCAGCTGCTCGCGGTCGGTCTTGCGCACGCGGGTCTGAGCCAGCACGGGCGTGGTGAAGCCCACCGCCGCGCCGCGTTCCTCAAAGGTCGAGGGTGCGAAATTCGTAAGCGAACGCATGATCTTGACCGGCTTTGGATATGCGACAGTTCAGCGCAGTCATTAAAGCAGGATTGAATCAATTTTTCATTAAATCGGCGCGCCCGGAGGGCAGGAAAAAGGGCGCGTTCGGAGGGGAATTCAATCCTTTGGAGGTAACAAGCCGCGTCCCCGCCCTGTTGCCCGTTAATTGGTCAGTCATGGACAGGAGGCGCGGTGTATGGCCGTGTTGAAATGGATCGGCCTCGGCCTGCTGGGGCTCGTTGTGGTGATCGCGGCGGGCATCGGGATCGCCGCGGCGGTGTTCGACTGGAACGACGCGCGCGGATTCATTGCCAGGCAGGCGACCAAGGCCCTGAACCGCGAGGTCGCCATCGACGGCGACCTGAAGGTGAAGCTCGGCGATCCGATCCACATCCATGTCGAAGGCGTCCGCGTCGCCAACGCCGACTGGAGCGACGAGAAGACCATGGCGGCCCTGAAGGTGTTGGACGCCCAACTGCGCCTGTGGCCGCTGCTGCGCGGGAACTACGAATTCCCGGAAATCCGCCTGTCCGCACCCAAGCTGGTGCTGGAAAAGAACAAGGACGGCGAGCCCAACTGGAACTTCGGCGGGCCGGACCCCCGCAAAACGGCCGCCAAGGAGGCCGTGAAGCCGGAAAGCCGCAGCGACATCCCGATCATCGAGGCTCTGGCCATCGAGGAAGGGCGTGTCCGCTATCGCGACCCGACCAGCCGCATCGACATCGACAGCGGCATCAACACGGCCACCGGCGGCAATGGGGAGGCGCAAGTCCATCTGGACGGCAACGGCAACTTCGCCGGCAAGCCCTTCACGCTGCTGGTCGAGGGCGGCTCGCTTCAATACCTGCGCGACAACCCTAAGCCCTACCCGCTGAAGGTCGAAACCGCCGTCGGCAAGACCAAGGGCAAAATCGAGGGCTCCATCGCCGAGCCGGTGAAGCTGGAGGGTGTGGACCTGTCGGTGGCGCTCAGCGGTGACGACCTCGCCGACGTCTTTCCGATCCTGGGCATACCCACCCCGAAAACCCGGCCCTACAGCCTGACCGGCCATCTGGGCCGCGAAGGGCAAGTGTGGCGCTTTGACGGGATGAAGGGGAAGGTGGGCGAAAGCGACCTGTCCGGCACGGTGGCCGTGGATCTGGGCGGCGAGCGGCCGAAGGTCACCGGGGATCTGGTGTCCAAAAAGCTGGCCGCCGTGGACATGGCCGGCTTTGTCGGCGCCTCGCCGGAAGGGAAGGGCAGCTACCCGACCAAGGGGCCGGACCGCATCCTGCCCGACACGCCGGTGCCGCTGGACAAGCTGCGCAAGGCCGACATGGACGTCAGCTTCAAGGGCGACCATGTGGAGGCGCCCTTCTCCACGCTCGACGACCTGAAGGCGCATCTGAAGCTGGAGAACGGCAAGCTGACGGTCGATCCGCTGGCGCTGGGCGTCGGCGGCGGGCGGATCGCCGGCACCACTGTGCTGGACGGCAGCCAGAAGGTGCCCACCCTGCGATCGAACCTGGAGGTGCGGCAGATCAAGCTCGCCCAGCTGTTCCGCGAAACCCGCTTCGCCAAGGAGATGGGAGGCACGGCGAGCGGCCGGATCCAGCTGACCGGGCGCGGGGCCACGGTGGCCGACATCCTGGGCTCGTCCGACGGGAAGCTCGGCGTCGCGGTGGATGGCGGGCGCATCACCAGCTACGCCGTCAAGGGGCTGAAAACCAACATCCTGGAAACGCTGGGCGTGGCCCTGTCCGGAGACCAGCCGCTGCCCTTCAACTGCCTCGTCGCCAACCTTTCGGTGGACAAGGGGGTGGTGAACAGCGAGGCGCTGGTGCTCGACACGCCGGAAACGGTGGTGACCGCCGACGGCACCATCAACCTGCGCACCGAGGCGCTGGACATGCGCATCCTGGGCCGGGCGAAGAAGCCGCAGATCTTCGCCACCCATGTGCCCGTCCGTGTGACCGGCACGCTGGGCGAGCCCGACATCGGCGTGAACCCCACGGAGTCCGCCGCGCGCGGCGCCGCCGCGGTGGCCCTGGGCGCCCTCCTGACCCCGCTGGCGAGCGTCCTTCCCTTCCTGGACCCCGGCAGCCACGAGCAGCCCCACTGCGGCCAACTGATCCAGGACGCGCGGTCGCCGTCGAAGACGAACGGCAGCGCCGGGAGTTCGGGGAATGGCAAGAACGGCGCCGGATCCGGGAAGTCGCAGTGATCGGTAACATTGCTGTGCTTTGCGGAAAACAGATCGCGCTTGTGTCCCCTCTCCCGCCGGAGGCGGGCGAGGGGACTTCATCCAATGTGGAAACAGGCAGCCCTCACCCCTCCCAGGGGCGGACGGTCTGGCGCTGTTCACCCAGGCCGTCGATGCCCAGCCGCATGGTCTGGCCGGGTTGCAGCCAGGGGTTCGGCTTCTGGCCCATGGCGACGCCCTGCGGCGTGCCGGTGGCGATGACGTCGCCGGGCAGCAGGGTCATGAAGCGGCTGATGTAGGAGACGATCTCCACCACGTTGAAGATCATGTCACCGGTGGTGCTGTCCTGCATCATCCGGCCGTCGACCTCCAGCCACAGCCGCAGTGCCTGCGGGTCCGGGATCTCATCGCGGGTGACCATCCAGGGGCCGAGGGGGCAGAAGCTATCGGCGCTCTTGCCCTTCACCCACTGGCCGGTGCTCTCGATCTGGAAGGCGCGCTCCGACACGTCGTTGACGACGCAATAGCCGGCGATGTGGTCGAAGACGTTGGCCGGGTCGACGTAGCGGGCGGTGCGGCCGATGACGATGCCCAGCTCCACCTCCCAGTCGAGCTTGGTCGAGCCCTTCGGGATCAACACCGGGTCGTTGGGGCCGCTGATGGAGGTGGTGGCCTTCATGAACAGCACCGGCTCCTTCGGCTCCGCCATGCCGGACTCCGCGGCGTGCGCGCGGTAGTTCAGGCCGACGCACACCACCTTGGAAACGCCGGCCACGCAGGGGCCGATGCGCGTGCCTTCGGGGACCTGGGCCAGCCGCTCCGGATCGAGCGCGCGGAGCTGCGCCAGCCCCGCGTCCGACAGGGTGGACGGGTCGATGTCGGCGATGACGCCCGACAGATCGCGGATCACGCCGTTCCGGTCCAGAAGGCCCGGCCGCTCATGGCCCGGCGGGCCGTAACGCAGCAGCTTCATGTATCATCCCTTTCCCTCCCCGGCGGTTGAGCCGCGGCTCTCCCCGGGGTCATGCGTTGGTCCCAAGCGGAAACGGGGCTGTTCCGCTGCGGTCCGGTCTGGTGTACCCTTTTTCCGGGGCGTGGGGAAACCAGACGGGAGGCGGGTATGCCGGTGTGGCGCCGTTACCTCGTGAAGGAAACATCCGGCCGGCTCGTCGAGTTGCCGAGCCGCCTCTACGACCGCGCCGACGACGGCACGGCGCCCATCCCGGACTTCGCCGGCCGCTGCGTGGAACTGGTGGCGGCCGTGCTGGTGGGCGACGGGGCGCGCGCCGCCCAGGTGACGGAGGTCGCCTTCACAAAGCTCTATTTCGACCAGTCCGGCTTCGTCGACGCGGCCAAGCGGGACCGGATGATCCGGCTGATGCTGGAAAGCTGCGCCGATCGCCGCTGCCGGACTGCCGTGAAAAGCACCGTGAAGAAAGCGGGACGGCCGGGCTGCGCCGCTCTCAGCGAACGGGCCGACGCCGCGCGGACCGAGCTGATGCGCGATTTCGGCTGGAACCCCGCCCCGGCGGAGGTCAGCGCCGCGCTGCATGTGCTGGACGCCGCTGGGCCGGATGGCGTGTCGCTACCCCGGGCGCCTGTGGGCAAACGGGTGCGGACGCTCCATTAAGGGCGCCCGGACGGCGGGCGAGGGGCCAGGGGCGGGGCGCTCCCCCTGGTCGCGCGGCGATCCGCCCCCATATGGGTCGGGACCCTTTGGGAGGAACGCCCGTCCGATGCATCGCCCCGCCGCCAGCGCGCGCACCCCGTCCCTCGCCCGCCTGCGCCAGCTGGCGTTGATCGGCACGGGATGGACCATCATCGGGCTCGGCGTGCTCATCGCACCCCTGCCGGGGCCGGGCGGCCTGCCGGTGGTCCTGATCGGCGGGGCCATCCTGCTGCGCAATTCCTCGGACGCCCGCCGCCTGTTCGTGCGGATGAAGCGCCGCCATCCCCGCCTGTTCCACCCCGTGGAGCGCATCCGCGTGAAGCTGCGCCGTCGCCGGTTCGAAGGCCGCATCAGCGCCAGAGCGGATTAACGGGGGGTTAAACTGTCAGGTTGCGGAACGTTGTTGGGATTTGAGCTGTTGGGCCATTGCTGAGTATGGCCACTGGTTCGAACGGCGATTGGCGCCATCGCGGACTTGCGGTCCAACCGACGCAGACCCGTCCGGCGCAGCCATGGACAGCCAAAAGAACCCGGCGGGCTGAGGTCGGTCAACCCCAACGCCGCCTGTGGCGGTGGCCCGTCAGGGCCAGGGTTGACGGACCTCGGACGCCGGGTACCCTGCTGACTGGCGGCGACGGCGGGCTCCCCGTTTCAGCCCGGGAGCGCCACCATGTACCAAATCCACCCCAATGCCCGCACCACCCCAGCCGTGCGCGCCACCATTGCCTTGTCCACCGAACCCACGGGGGTGCTGGCCAGCCGTTACGGCGTGAGCGGCGAGACCATCCGCAAATGGCGCAAACGTGGAGTGGACGATTGCCAGGACCACTCCGCCCGGCCCAAGCGGCTGCGGTGGCGAGCCTCGGAGGAGGAGCGCGCCATCGTCTGCGAGCTGCGCCGGAGCACCGGCTTCGCGTTGGACGATCTCACCTTCACCCTGCGCCACTTCCTGCCGCACCTGAACCGCGACGCCGTCTACCGCATTCTGAAGGCCGAAGGGCTGGGCCGACTGCCACCGCCTCCATCGACCAAGCCGGTGAAGGAGGTGAAAGAGTTCAAGGAGTATGACCTCGGCTTCCTGCACATCGACATCAAGCACTTGCCCAAGTTGCAGGTCATCGGTGGCGAACCGCGCAAGCGCTACCTGTACGTCGCCATCGACCGCGCCTCGCGGCGGGTTCACCTGGCGGTCAAGGACGAGGAAACCGAAGCCTGTGCCACCGCCTTTCTCAAGGAGGCGGTCGCCGCCTTCCCCTTCACCATCACTCATGTCCTGACCGACCGCGGAAGCTGTTTCACTGCCGATGCCGTCGAGGCGGCCTGTCGCGCGCTCGCCATCGAACACCGCAAGACCAAGCCCTACACCCCCAAAACCAACGGTATGGTCGAGCGCTTCAACGGCCGGATCGGTCGGGAGGTGCTGGTCATGTGCATCGGCACCCACCAAGCGTTGGAGTGTCTGCTGAAAGGCTACAATCTCGCCTACAATGCCCGCCGCCAACGGATGCTGGATGGCCGCTCCCCCGACGAGGTCGTGAGCGAGCGCCTGAAGGCAAAGCCGGAACTGACCAACCCAGCCTATAGACCTCCCGATCCCTGCTCCCTCACCAAAACCAAACTTGCCGCACAGATCAAGGTCTACAGCGCCAAGGAGGTGTCGCAACCTGACAGCTAGAGCGAACGGAGGTTCGCTCTAGGGGACTGGACAGCCGTCGGCCGCTGCGTCCATCCTGTCCGCCCCCGGAAAAGGTCCGGCGGTGCACTGGAGGCTGTGGTGAAGTCCGGCAACGCGATCCTGTCGAGCTACGGTACGACGATTTTCGAGGTGATGTCCCGCCTGTCGGAGGAGCACAAGGCGATCAACCTCGGCCAGGGTTTCCCCGACGACCGCGGCCCCGCCGACGTGCTGGAGGCGGCGTCGACGGCGCTGCTGGAGGGATGGAACCAGTACCCTTCGATGATGGGCACGCCGGAGCTGCGGCAGGCGCTGGCCGCGCATGGCAAGCGCTTCTACGGGCTGGACATCGACTGGAAGACGGAGGTCATGGTCACCTCCGGCGCCACGGAGGCGCTGACCGCCTGCCTGCTCGGCCTCATCAACCCCGGCGACGAGGTGGTGCTCTTCCAGCCGATGTACGACAGCTACCTGCCCATCGTCCGGCTGGCCGGCGGCGTGCCGCGCTTCGTCAGCCTGAAGGCCCCGGACTGGAGCTTCAGCCGCGCGGACCTTGAGGCGGCCTTCTCGCCGAAGACGAAACTCGTCCTCATCAACGACCCGCTGAACCCCGCCGCCAAGGTCTTCTCCCGGGCCGAGCTGGAACTGGTCGCGGAGTTCGTGCAGCGCTTCGACGCGCTGGCCGTCTGCGACGAGGTGTACGAGCACATCGTCTTCGACGGGCGCCCGCATATCCCGCTGATGACGCTGCCGGGCATGCGCGACCGCTGCCTGAAGATCGGTTCGGCGGGCAAGACCTTCTCGCTGACCGGCTGGAAGGTCGGCTACGTCACCGCCGCCCCGCACCTGCTGCAGCCGGTCGCCAAGGCGCACCAGTACATCACCTTCACCACCGCGCCGAACCTCCAGACCGCCGTCGCCTATGGGCTGGGCAAGGAGGACACCTATTTCACGGGGCTTGCCTCCGGGCTGCAAGCCAAGCGCGACCGGCTGGCCGAGGGCCTGCGCGCGGTCGGATTCGACGTGCTGCCCTCGGCCGGGACTTATTTCGTGGTGGCCGACGTGGCTCCCTTCGGCTTCGACGGTGACGACGAGGCCTTCTGCCGGCGCCTGACCGCCGAGGCCGGCGTGACGGCCATTCCGGTCGGCGCCTTCTTCGTTCAAGATGCACCCAAGTCCCTCATCCGCTTCTGTTTTTCCAAGAAGGACGAGATCCTGGACGAGGCGGTGCGGCGGTTGCGGGCCTACTTTGGGGCGCGCTGACGCCCCGCCCTGCGACAATTTGGCGGCGAAAAGCCACGGGGCTTCATCCGATTTCGTGCGGTGTTCGGCCTGATTTTGGTTTAGGGTCGATACTGTATTGAGACAATTTGAAGCCATGGCGTGCAGTGGGCGCGCCACGGGCGGAAATGGGCGAGATGCGGGCACCGATCTCTTTCCGGTGGGGCGTATTCGTGCTGACGGCCGTCGCGCTGGTGGCCGTATGGGGCGGCTATGCCCAGGTGTCCCGCGCCGTGCTCCACGACCACACGCTGGAAGCCGTCGCGCGCGCCGAAACCATGGTCGGCGCCTTCGAGAAGAGCACCCACCGCGCCCTGCACGAGGTGGACATCACGCTGCGCAACGTGGCGCTGGAGTATGCCGAAGGGGGGCTGGAGCACGCCCGGCGCCTTTTCGACCAGGACCTCTACGACCGTTCCCTGATCCACCATTTCGCGATCCTGAACGCGAAGGGCGAAATGGTCTTCCGCAGCGAGGGGCGTAGCGAGAGGACCGGCGGCCCGGCGGATCGCATCGACGATGACGCCGTCGCTTTCCACCAGGGCACCGGGCGGGACCTGATGCGCATCGGGCGGCCCTTTCCCGGCACCAACGGCGGCGAGCCCCTGCTGCCGCTCAGCCGGCGCCTGAACGGGCCGGACGGCGCTTTCGCCGGAATCATCGTCGCGAACGTCGATCCGGACATCTTCGGGGAGTTCTATCGGCAAGCCAACCTGGGGCCGCTGGGCACCGCCACCCTGATCGGGCTGGACAAGGTCATCCGCGCGCGGGGCGCGCAACAGGCTTCGGAAGCGGTCGGCCGCGCCATTCCCCATTCCCGCCTGTGGGAGGAGGTCAGCCGGTCGGTGGCCGGCGTCTACTGGCAGGACACGATGACCGACGGCGAACTCCGCGCCTACGCCTACCGCGTGGTGGAGGGATACCCGCTGGTGGCGGCGGTGGGCGTCGCCACCGCGGACATCGAGGCCGGCGTGGCTGAACTGCGCCGCACGCTGTTCGTGATCGCGGTCCTGCTGACCACCTCCATCATCCTGGTGGCGGCCTTCCTGCTGGTCCAGCACCGCTCGGCCGAGCGTTTGCAAGCGGCGCTGAACGTGAACCGCAACTTCCTCGCCCGCATCAGCCACGAACTGCGCACGCCGCTGAACGCCATCCTCGGATTCTCCGAAATCATCCGTGACCAGTTGCTGGGACCTCAGGATACGAAGCGCTACGCCGGCTACGCCAAGGACATCCACGATTCGGGACGGCACCTGCTGACGCTGATCAACGACATCCTGGACCTGTCGCGGCTTCAGGAAGGCACCCTGGCGCTGGACCCGCGCCCCCTGGACATCGCCACGGCCATCGAGTGGGCGATCCGCATGATCGCGCCGCAGGCCGAGGCCAAGCGCATCCAGGTGGACGTGAACGTCCAGCCCGGCATCGGCAGCCTTACGGTGGACGAGCGCGCGCTGAAGCAGATGCTGCTGAACCTGCTGACCAACGCCGTCACCTTCACGCCGGAGGGCGGACGCGTCCTGGTCACGGTGTCCGCCGGCCTGCACGGGCGCATCCGCCTCCGCGTCGCCGACAACGGCATCGGCATGACGCCGGAGCAGTTGAGCCACGCGCTCGTCCCCTTCGGCCAGTCCGCGGCCATGGTCGCCCGCCCGGGGCAGGGAAGCGGGCTGGGCCTGCCCATCGTGAAGTCGCTGATGGAAGCGCACGGCGGGCAGCTTCTCATCGACAGCCACCCCGGCCAGGGCAGCCAGTTCACCCTGGAGTTCGCCCGCTAGAGCGAACTTCCGTTCGCTCTAGATTCAGATGGCCTCATTTGCCGGCTCTCAGCGGATGCCCGTGGCATCCGCCTGCCGCCAGCGGGAACTACGTTCCCGCGAGAGGCCGGGCTTCGGACGCATGGGCGTCCGGGCCCGCCGTCGCGGTCTAACACTACTCTGCCAGCCCTATGGATTGGGGAGGAAGCGGAAGCTGTGCTGGCATTCCGGACATCGGACGTAGACGGTCATGCAGCGTTCCAGGATGGCTTGACG
>NZ_JBPXMQ020000029.1:0-79805 GCF_053470405.2 Azospirillum mesophilum | reverse complement strand
TCTCCCTGGGCGCCTTCGCCCACCAGTGCCTGTCGAGCCTGCTCTACGCCCTGGTCACCGACACCTTCGAGAAGCAGGACGTCGCCACCGCGACCGGCTTCGGCGGCATGGCCGGCTATCTCGGCGGCATGATCTTCTCCCTGATCATCGGCCAGCTCGCCAACACCATCGGCTACGAGCCGCTGTTCGCCTGCCTCTCGGTCTTCGACCTGACCGCCTTCGCCATCATCGCCCTGGTGCTGGGCCAGCGCAAGAGCGGTGCCGAGCCGCAGATCCCGGCCGGGGCGGTCAACGCCGACTGATCCGAACCGCCTGTCCGTTCTCAAAAAAGGCCCGTGCCGCAAGGCACGGGCCTTTTGCGTGTCCGGGCGGGGCGGCATATTGACAATCCATACAATTCCGGGCCTTATGCCCGGAGCGTTGCTGAGTGCAGAGCCGCGAGGGACCGCATGCCGCCGGAACAAACCACCCCGGACCAAGCCATCTGGGTCCCGGACATCGCGGACCGGGCCAAGCCCGTCTATCTCGCCATCGCCGACGCCATCGCAGCCGACATCACCATCGGCCGCCTGACCGCCGGCCAACGCCTGCCCCCGCAACGGCTGCTGGCCGAACGCATGGGCATCGACTTCACCACCGTCAGCCGCGCCTATGGCGAGGCCCGGCGCCGCGGGCTGGTCGACGCGCATGTCGGGCAGGGCACCTACGTCCGCGCCGCCGCCCAAGCGCCGCGCCCCACGCTGGAACAATCCTCCCCGACGCCCCCGAGACCGGCTCCGTCCCTGGTCGACATGACCATGAACCAGCCGCCGCTGCCCGACGCGCCGGCGCTGCTGGCCCGCCTGCGCCAGGACATGGCCGTGGTGACCTCCGGCCTCGCGTTGCCCGAGCTGCTGCGCTACCCGGAGGCCGGCGACCAGCAGGAAGAGCGCGCGGCGGGAGCCCACTGGCTGCGCGACCGCCTGCCGCAGCTCGCCGTGGAGCGGGTGCTGGTCGCGCCGGGGACGCAGGGCGCCATCCTGGCCTTGCTGAGCGCGCTCGCCCGCCCCGGCGACACCGTCTGCGCCGAGGCGCTGACCTATCCCGGCTTCCGGGCGGTCGCGGCGCAGCTCGGCCTGCGGGTCGTGGGCGTTCCGATGGACGGCGACGGGATCGACCCGGACGCGTTGCGGACGGCGCTGGCGCAGCATCGGCCCAAGGCGCTCTACTGCATTCCGACCTTCCACAACCCGACCACCGCGACCATGCCGCCGGAGCGGCGGAAGGCGGTGGTCGAGGCGGCGCACGACTTCAACGTCCCGATCATCGAGGACGACATCTACGGACCGTTGCCGGATCCCTCTCCCCCGCCGCTCGCCGCGCTGGCGCCGGAGATCACCTTCCACATCGCGGGGCTGGCGAAGTGCGTGTCGCCGATGCTGCGCGTCGCCTATGTGGTCACGCCCGGCGCGCGACAGACGCTGCGGGTCGCCACGGCGCTGCGGGCCACCATGTTGATGGCCTCCCCGCTGACCACGGCCATCGCCCGCCGCTGGATCCTCGACGGCACCGCCGAAGCCGTCCGCGACGCCATCCGCGCCGAAGCCATGGAGCGGCGCACGCTCGCCGAGTCCATCCTGCCCGCGGGGAGCATCGCGACCAAGCGCGAGGCGTTCCACCTCTGGCTCCGCCTGCCGGACGCGTGGTCGCGCGGCGAATTCAATGCCCATCTGCGCAGCCAGGGCATCGCCGCCGTGGCCGCCGACACCTTCGCCACCACGCCCGACGCACCGGAGGCCTTGCGCATCTGCCTGGGCAGCCCCATCGACCGCGCGGAAACCCGCCGCGTGCTGTCGATCCTCGCGGAGGCCCTGGAGCAGATCCCCGCCTCTGCGGGCGTCATCATTTGATGGGGTGGGCAAGTGATGGGGTGGGAGGCTGTGAGATTATTGGCGAGGAATTTCCCCGTCATCCCCGCGAAGGCGGGGATCCAGAAAACTCCGCGTCTAAGTGCTTGATCGGCCTGGATCCCCGCCTTCGCGGGGATGACGGTTAAGAGACGTGCATTGTATGTTCCAATGCGCCGCGTCCCTATAAACTTGCAAACTCGAGCCGGCCCGACGCGCTGCTTCAAACTGTCGCATTGATTGGATCTCAGCGAGGAAGCCGCAGAAGGACACAGGCTCGCGCCGCTTCAATACATTCAATATAGCTTGTCGTCGCCCCTGCGCAGCCATACAATGTGCGCTATGCCGTAGGGCCGGCGCTTCGGCGGGCCTTTGGGCATGACCGTTTGCGCAGAGGCACGCCATGCAGAAACTCGCCCGCTCCCCGGTTGCAAGCGCCCGGGAAGCCGCTCCCCCGCCCGCCGCACCAAGTCCGACCCCGGCGCCGCTCTACGCGTCGCACAAGAAGATTTACCCGAAGGCGGCCCACGGCCGGTACCGGCGGCTGAAATGGGTCCTGACCGTCGTGCTGCTGGCGCTGTACGTCGTCCTGCCCTGGCTCCGCTGGGACCGCGGCCCCGGCTTGCCGGATCAGGCGGTGCTTCTGGACCTGGAGGCCCAGCGCTTCCACCTGTTCGCCATCGAACTGTGGCCCCAGCACATCTACTACGTCACGGGCGCCATGATCCTGGCGGCGGTCGGGCTGTTCCTGGCAACCGCGCTGGCGGGGCGGGTCTGGTGCGGCTACACCTGCCCGCAGACCGTATGGACCGACCTGTATGTGAAGGTTGAGGAGTGGATCGAGGGCGACCGGGGCGCCCGCATCCGCCTGGACAACGGCCCGCGCACGGCCTCCTGGTTCGCAAAGAAGGCGGCCAAGCACGCGGTCTGGCTGCTGATCGCGCTGGGGACGGGCGGCACGGCGATCCTCTATTTCGTGGACGCGCCCGGCTACATGGCCGATCTGGCGCGCCTCGAACCGTCGGCGCTCGCGTCCGGCTGGATGCTGTTCATGACGGCCTGCACCTACGCCATGGCCGGTTTCATGCGGGAACAGATGTGCACCTACGTCTGCCCCTGGCCGCGCATCCAGGCCGCGCTGCTGGACGAGGAAAGCCTCGTCGTGACCTACCAGGACTGGCGCGGCGAGGGTCGCGCGCCCCTGCGCAAGGACCAGAGTTGGGAGGAGCGCAAGACCACCGGCTTCGGTGATTGCATTGACTGCAAAGCCTGCGTCCATGTCTGCCCCACCGGGACCGACATTCGCAACGGCATTCAGATGGACTGCATCAGCTGTGGCCTGTGCATCGACGCCTGCAACGACGTGATGATCCGCATCGGCCGTCCGGGCGACCTGATCCGCTACGACACCCAGGCCGCGCAGGCCGCCAAGGCCGCCGCCCGCATGCCGGAGCCCTACCGCCTCGTCCGCCCCCGCACCATCGTCTACACGCTGCTGCTGGTCGTGGTCGCCGGGCTGATGGCTCTGGGGCTGCTGCTGAAGCCCGGCGCCGACGTGGCCGTTCTGCGCGACCGCGCCCCGCTCTACGTCGCCCTGTCCGACGGCGGCATCCAGAACAGCTACACCGTGAAGATCGCCAACATGACCCGCCAGCCGCAGGCCTACCGCCTGACCCTGTCGGGCCTGGACGGCGCCACGCTCGCCACGGCGGGCACCAACGCGGCGGGCGGCTCGGCGCTTGAACTGTCCGCCGAACCGGACATGGTGCAGACCTACCGCGTCCATGTCCGGATGCCGGCCAAGGCCGCCCTGCCCGCCTCCACCCCGGTTACGGTCACGCTGACCAACCGGGCCGACGGCACGGTCCGCCGGACCGACACCGTTTTCCTGGCCCCCTGACGCGCCCCCCGGACGTCTTCTCGGTTACGCCTGATCGAGGGTGATGCCCTCGATCAGGTCGCCGACGTCGTCGCAGCGGTCGGTGACCGCTTCCAGCATCTCGTAGACCTCGCGCCGGCCGAGGAAGGCGATCATCTCCGGCCGTTCGGCGATCAGGCTTTTCAGCGAATCGCGCAGGATCTCGTCGGCCTCGTCCTCCAGGTCGGATATCTGGCTGCACACCTGCAGGATCCGCTCGGCGTTGCCGGTGATGGCGGTCAGCATCGGCATCACCTCGACCAGCAGCGCCGCCTGCCGGCGGATGATGGAGGCCATGCGCCGCATCGGCGTGTCGAAGCTGTCGATGCCGTAGAGCGCGGCGTGGCGCGGCACCTCGTCCATCAGGTCGATGCAGTCGTCCAGCGCGTTGATCAGCGCCTGGATCTCCGAACGGTCGAAGGGCGTGATGAAGGTGCGGTGCAGCCCGCGCCCGGCGTCCTTGGCGACGCGGTCGGCGTCCTTCTCGATGCGCTTCAGCGCGGCGGTGCGGTCGGGCCGGTCTTCCGGCGCGGCCTCCATGACCGCTTCCAGCGCCTCGGCCGCCGCGACGATGTGGCGGGCCTGCTCGATGAATTGCTCAATGATCCGCTCTTCCTTCGGCATCATGGAGCGGATGGCGCGCAGCAGCATGGGAGCGGTTCTCTCGATCGGTTCGGACCCTTCCTAATAATCCCATGCGCGCCGGCTTTGTAGCGCAAATGCAATATTCGGCCCCGGCCTCACCGGATCTCGATCAGGTCGGTCAGCTCGCGCACAACCAGTTCCAGGCTGTCGGCGACGGCCTCGCACGAAATCCGCTCCTCCGGCGTATCGAACGTGCCGGATCGCATCATCGCGATGCGATCCTTCAACCGGCCGATGTAGGCGATCAGCTTGTCTTCCATGGGTTGCCCTCTCCGCTGGCGAACTGCCAAGGGGGATAACAGCACAGCCGCGCCCTTGATTGCAGGTCCGCCCTGCGGCAGGCTGACCCCACCGCCACCACGAACGCCGGAGCCCATCGCCGTGACCAAACGCGACGCCCCCAAACGCGACGACACGGAAGCCCTGCTGGCCGAGCTGCGCCAAGGCTTCGGCGCCGCCTCCAACGGGGAACTGCTGCACCTGCTCGCCACGCTGGGCCGGATCGTCCTGGACGAATCCACGAAGGACGAACGCGGCCGCCGCGTTCTGAAGATCATCGGGAAAGGCGGGAAAGAGCGCCAGATCGTCATCGCGGATTGAGCCGGCCGGACTGAGGCGCCGCCGCGCCGTCTCTTCCGCGCAGGTGCGCGACGGGGTCGGCTGGGCTAGGCTTCCACGCTGAACATCCGTGCAGGTGGCCCATGACCGCCATCGAAGACAGGGACGAAGCCGCGGATCGCCTGGAGGCCCGCACCTGGTGGGTCATCGACGCGACGATGACCCGGCTGTTCCGCGAGCGGCCCATCATCCCGAAGGCGCTGGCCGATCAGGTCCGCGCCTCCTGCACCCTGGACAACACCTTCCACATCGCCTTTCTCGTCAACGCGACGGCCTTCGCCAGCCCCGCCCTGTTCACCGACTACATGCTGTGGACGCGCCGCGTCCTCGCCACGCGCGACGTGCAGCCCGCCGACCTGACGGCCAACATCGCCTGCCTGCGGGAGGCCATCGCGGGCCTGATCCCCAAGCGGTCGGCCGCGTCGATCCTGCCCATCATCGACGCCGCGCAGACGGCCCTCGACGACGCGCCCGTCCTCCCCGACCCCGACGAGCCGATCGGCGCCGACGCCCTGGATGGATTGGCGCAGACTTATTTCCTGCAGGCGATGGAGGGGCGAAGCGACCAGGCCGTCACCCTCGTGAAGCGCACCTACACGCAGGGCCTCGGCCTGCAATCCATCTACGAGGACATCCTCGGCCCCGCGCAGCGCGAGATCGGGCGGCTTTGGGAATTGAACCGGATCACCACGGCGGAGGAGCACCGCTGCACCGCCATCACCCAACTGGCCGTCGCGCAGCTTTACCCACGCATCGTGGCCATGCGCAAACAGCGCCGGAACGACCGGACGCTCGTCGCCGCGTCCGTCGGCGGCGACCTGCACGAACTCGGCCTGCGCATGGTGTGCGACCTGTTCGGCGCCGCAGGCTGGGAGACGACCTACCTGGGCGCCTCCGTGCCGATGTCCGGCGTCATCACCATGATCGCGCAGACGCGCCCGGACCTTCTCCTGCTGTCCGTGTCGATGGCCATGCACCTGCGCAGCGCCCGCGACATCCTGCGCGCGGTCCGCGCCGATCCGGACACCCGCGACCTGCCGGTGCTCATCGGTGGACGAGCCTTCGCCGCCGACCCCGCCATCCTGAGCCGGCTGGAGGCGAACGCCTACGCGGACACCCCGCACCGCGCGCTCGACCTCGCCAACGCCATGCTGTCCGGTTGATGCCGCGGATGGTTCCGGGACCCAGGCCTATGCCGACCGTCCAGTCGTCCGCAGCCCACACGCGGACCGGGCATCACCGAAAGGGGACTCGGCCCCGCACGGAAACGCCCCACCTTCTGGCGAAGGCGTGCAAGGAGGGCGCAATGGCGGCCGAGCGCTTTGAGATCCCCATATTGCTGATCGTGGACGACGACGAACTGGTTCTGTCGAGCCTTCAAGCCTTCTTTTCCGCCTCGGGCTACGAGACCCTGGCCTCAAGCCGAATCCTGGAAGCGCTGAGCGTGTGCCGGCGATTCAAAATCATCCCGGCGGCCGCCATCATCAATTTTCACCTCAATGACGGCTTCACGTTCGAGGAACGGATTGGCGCCATCAAGGACTGCATCCCGGAAACACCCATCGCCGTCCTGACCGGCGACACGTCGGAGGAAACCGCTGCAAAAGTCAAAAGCGGCGGCTTTTCCCTGCTTTGCAAGCCGACGCCGCCAACCCTCATCATGGATTACATCGGAGGCTTGGTTCGCCTGGGCCACATGCGCGTCCAGGGCAGCCCGCACTGAAGCCGGACCGCTTTCGCGCACCATTGATTTTTGAGGGCCACTGATTTTGAAGGGAGAATGGTGCCCAGGGACGGAGTCGAACCGCCGACACGGGGATTTTCAGTCCCCTGCTCTACCAACTGAGCTACCTGGGCGCCGCAACGTGCGGGGGCTGCCTTATAGGAAGAACGGAGACGCTTGTCCAGCCCAATGTGAAGCCTCCGCCGACGTTTTTATCAGGACGTTTTTATCAAAAGGCTGGTGACGTTGCGCCCGCCCTCCCGCCGGTAGGCGACCTCGGTGGCCGATTGGCGGACGAGATGGATGCCGAGCCCGCCCACGGGCCGGTCCGCGATGCCGGCGGTCAGGTCCGGGTACTGCGGATTCGCGAAGGGATCGTGGGCGGCCCCGTCGTCCTCGAGCCAGCCGCGCAGGGCGCCCTCCTCCAGTTCCAGACCGACGCGGATCGTCGCCGCGCGGCCGTGGGTCCGCACGTTGGCGATCAGTTCGTCGAAGCACAGGTTTACCCGGAAGGCCGCTTCCGCCGGCAGTCCGGCACGCGCCACGAACGCCTCCACCCACTCGGCGAGCTGGTCCGGCGCGCCCGGATCGTCGCTCACGCTCAGGATCAGCCGGTCGTCCATGCGCGCCAGAATGCCGGGGCAAGCGGCAGCGGGCAAGGATCGCATTCAGCGGATTCGCGTTATGGTTTTATCGAAGCGTGCAACAACACAGGCCGGAGACGGGCATGAGGATCGCGGCGACGGCCTTGATTCAGGTCGCCCTGGGCGTCCAGATCACCCTGTGCGTCACGCCCCTCCATGGAGCGGCGGCCGAGCCATCCCAGAGCCCGCCGGGCGCCGACGGCATCGCCCTCGTCGCGACGGACGGGGAAGCCACGCTGAAGCTCTGCCGTGACTGGCTGTTCCGGCAGCAATGCCGTGAGTACGGTCACATCGACGTTCCGGAGCGAATCGCCCGCGGCGACTCCTTCGAGGTGACCTTCGGCAGCAACCCGAAAACGATGCGCTTCCGGGTCAAGAGCGTGCTGCCGGGCGACGGCGGCGGCGGTTGCGTCGTGATCCCCGAACATGAGGATACGCCACAGCCTCCGGCCGCCGACGAACCCGCGGACATGCTGATCATCAAGGACTGCACCATCCTGCGGTGAGGCGCCCCCGATCAGCGGAACCCCGGTTACCGGAAGGGCCGATTACCGGAAAGGAATGTTCATCTGGACGCTCATGCCCGGAGCCGGCGCGTAGTAGGCCGGCGGCGCGTAGACCACGCGCGGCGCGGGAGCGTAATAGACCGGCGGCGGACGCCGCACGACCACGACCGGGCGCGGCTCCTCATAGACCACGACCGGACCACCGTACCCGTACTCGTAACCATGGCCATGGTGGTGGCCGTGATGCTTGTGCTTGTGATCGGCCGCCGCCGGGCCCGCCAGCGCGAGCGACAGGACCAATCCACCCAACGCGACACCAAACCCACGCATGGCAGCTTTGGCGATCATTTCCGCACCCCTTTATCGCGAACTCTTTACGAGACCTTAGCACACAAATCGTGTGCCCAAGCTCCCGCTCCAAGGGTCTCCGTTGGGACATTTTTCGGGCGAGCGGAGGTACGGCGAAGGCCCTCTTACTGTGCCGGAACCAACCGCGCCTGCGCTGCCTTCTTCTCCGTCAGGGGCAGATTGTAGGTGACCGTCGCCCCATAGGCGCCGGGGTCGGTGGGGTCGACGCGCACCTTGTCGAAGGCCAGCACGCGGGTGCCGAGCGTGAAGCCCTCCTTCAGGTCGTGGGTGACCATGAAGACGGTCATCTTCTCCTCCGACCACAGCCGCAGCAGAAGCTCGTACATCTGCACCTTCGTACCGGGGTCGAGCGCGCCGAAGGGTTCGTCCAGCAGCAGGATCTTCGGCTTCAGGATCAGCGCCTGGGCGATGGCGAGGCGCTGCTGCATGCCGCCCGACAGCTCCGCCGGGTATTTCGTCAGGTGGTTGCCCAGCCCGACCGCCTCCAGCACCCCCGTCGCCTCCTCCATGGCGGCGCGGCGGCGGGCGCCAAACAGGCGGCCCAGCAGGCGGGAGCCGGCGAACTCGCGCCCCAGGATGACGTTCTCCAGCACCGTCAGATGCGGGAAGACCGAATAGCGCTGGAACACCACGCCGCGGTCGGGACCGGGTTCGGCCACCAGCGGTTTCCCATCCAGAAGGATGGCGCCGCGGGTCGGCCGCTCCTCCCCCAGCAGCAGGCGCAGGAAGGTGGTCTTGCCGCAACCGGACGGGCCGACCAGGGCGCAGAACTCACCGGAGGGAATTTCCAGGTTGACGCGCTCCAGCACCACCTGGTTCGGGTATTCCATCCAGAGGTCGCGGACGGAGACGTTGCTCATCAGGAACCCTTTCCCGCCCTCAGCCACGGAAAGCAGCGGGCGTTGAACCAGCGCAGCAGGAGGTCCGACGCGAAGGCCAGCAGCGTGATCCAGGCCACGTAGGGCAGGATCACATCCATCGCCATGTAGCGCCGCACCAGGAAGATGCGGTAGCCGAGCCCCTCCGTCGCCGCGATGGCCTCGGCGGAGATCAGGAACAGCCACGCCGGCCCCAGCGACAGCCTCAGTGCGTCGGCCAGCCGGGGCAGCATCTGCGGCAGCACCACGCGCAGCACGATCTGCCACGTGCTCGCCCCCAGCGTCTGCGCCTTGATCAGCTGCTCGCGCGGCATCTCCACCGTGCGCATGGCGAGGTCGCGGATCAGGAAGGGGGCGATGCCCACCACGATCAGCACGACCTTGGACAGCTCGTCCAGGCCGAAGACGATGAACAGCACCGGCAGCACCGCCATCGGCGGCACCATGGACAGCATGGCGACGAAGGGCGACAGGCCCGCCCGCACATAGGGGATCAGCCCCATCCCAACGCCGATCACCAAAGCCAGCGCCGTCGCCACCCCAAGCCCCAGCCCCAGCCGGTGCAGGCTGGCCAGCGTGTCCGCCCACATCAGATAGTCGCCGGTGCGCGCGTCGGGGGTGAAGGCCACCCGAACGACCGCCGCCACCATGCCGGACAGCGGAGGCAGCAGCTTGTCGTTCGGGTTTTCCGCCAGCCGCAGGGCCGACGCGACCGCGTAGCCCCCGCAGGCCAGCAGGAACGGAAGGGCACCCCAGAACAGGGCACCTCCCCGACCCGGACGCCGGTTGATGATCCGGCGCATCGATCAGAGCTTCCCGTCGGCGGCTTGCTTCATCACCGTGTCGTCGAAGCGCAGCTTCACGTTCTTCACGTCGCCCAGCACCGTGCCGCCGGGGAACAGGACGCCGACCGCGTCACGGCTCTTCGCCCCCTCGCCCAGCAGGCCGTGGTCGAAGGAGAAGGTGCGGACCAGATCCATGGTCTTCACCAGATCCGCGCTGGCGGCGAAGGCCGAACCCTCCGCCGGGGTGTAGAACATCTTCGTGGTGACGAGCTGCTGCTTGTAGCCGGAGAGATCCGTGCCCGACGCCTTGGCCATCGCCTCCAGCGCCGCCTTGCCTTCCGGCGTGTCCGGCTTGGTCATCAGGCCCATGATCTCGTACCAGGCGCCGACCAGCGCCTTGGCGAACGACGGGTTGTCGCGCAGCGTGCCGGTGTTGACGACCATCAGGTCGATGATCTCGCCGGGCACCTTGCTGCTGTCGAACACCATCGTGGCGCCGGGGGCCTTGGCGACCTCGCTCAGCTGCGGGTTCCAGGTGACGGTCACCGTCACGTCGGCGGAGGAGGTGAAGGCCCCCACGATGTCCGCGTCGGCGGTGTTCACCACCGTCACGTCCCGCTCCTTCAGCCCGACCGAGTCCAGCGCGCGGGCCAGCAGGTAGTGCGACACCGACAGCTCGACCAGATTGACCTTCTGGCCCCTGATGTCCTTTAGGGCGGTGCCCTTCTTCAGGACGATGCCGTCGTTGCCGTTGGAATAGTCACCGGCGATCAGCGCGGTGGTGTCCACGCCGCCCGCGGCCGGGATGGTCAGCGCGTCCATGTTGGTCATGACGCAGCCGTCGAAGGCGCCGGCCGTGTACTGGTTGATGGATTCGACATAGTCGTTGATCTGCACGATCTCGACCTTGATGCCGTACTTGTCGGCCCACTTCTTCATGATGCCGCTGTCGGCGGCGTAGCCCCAGGGCATCCAGCCGGCGTAGATCGACCAGGCGACGCGGAAGTTCTTCTTCTCCGCCGCGAAGGCGGGCGATTCGGCGGCAACAACGGCGCTGGCGAGGGCCACACCGAAAACAACGCGCTTGAGCAAGGTCCGCATTGTCAAATCCCTTTCCTTGGAATGTCGTTACCGCGCCAGCCAGCGGCGCCAGCCGCCGAAGCCGGTGATGTCCTCAGCCCCCACCAGAGCGATGGGTTCGCACAGAAAGCCCTTCACGGAGGTGCCGTCCTCCAGCACCACGGTGCCGATCGCCATGGGCGGCGGCACTTCGGCCACGAAGCTGCCGAAGGCGGCCTCGGTCAGTTCCCAGACCTCCACCTCGATTCCGCCCGGCCCGCTTTCGTCGCGCACCAGCCCCGGCTTGGCCGGCGTGGTGCCCGCCAGCGCGTAAAGGCGGTAGCCTTGGCCCGTCCGCGTGGTGCGGACCAGCCGGGCGTCGCGCCCGGTGAGCTGGTGATTCAGCGGTTGCCCCGTCAGATGCGCCCCGACCACGGCCAGCCGCACCGTGCCCGGCGCCGTCGTGTCGGCGTCGAGCGCCGGCCCCTTGGGCAGTTGCCCCGTGGCGCCGATGGGCAACGCCTGGGCGCGGTGCAGCCGGTCGGCCAGCGCCGCCAGCGCTCCGTCCGCGAAAGCCCGCCCGATCAGCGTCACGCCGAAGGGCAGCCCGCCCTTCGGAGCGTCCTTGGGACGGAAACCCGCCGGCACCGCGATGGCCGACAGATCCATCAGGTTCACGAAGTTGGTGTAGGTGCCGAGGTTGCTGTTCAGCCGCACCGGGTCGGCCAGCAGTTCCTCGATGGTGTAGGTCGTGCCGGTGGTCGGCAGCAGCAGAACGTCCATCGTCGCCCATTCCGCCTCCGCCCGGCGGGTCAGCTCGACGAGTTTGTAGAAGCCGGCGAAGGCGTCCACGGCGGACTGGGTTCCGGCCCCCAGGATGATGCCGCGCACCACCGGATGGATGGAGTCCGGCTTGGCCTCGGCAAAGGGGCGGATGGCGGCCAGCCGCTCCGCCACCCAGGGGCCGGAATAGAGAAGCTGGGCCGCGTCGCGAAAGGGCGCGAAGTCCACCGCCACCCGCGTGCCGCCCAGCGCTTCCAGACGGTCGGCGGCCTCAGCGAACAGCCGCGCGGCGGCCTCGTCGCCGAAGAACTCCAGCCCGTCCTTCGGCACGCCGAAGCGGAAGCCCAGCGGCCACACCGCCGGCTCGACCGCCGCGGCCGGCGCCTTGCGGGAGTACGGATCGGCCTCGTCATAGGCGCCCATCACCCGCAGCACGGCCAGCGCGTCGCCCGCCGTGCCGGCGAAGATCGACACCACGTCCTGCGTCCGGCAGGCCGGCAGCACGCCGCTGGTGCTGACCAGTCCCTTGGTCGGCTTCAGGCCCACGACGTTGTTGAAGGCCGCCGGCACGCGCCCCGATCCCGCCGTGTCGGTGCCGAGCGCGAAGCTGACCAGCCCCGCCCCCACCGCCACGCCGGACCCCGAACTGGACCCGCCCGACACGTAGCGCGCGTCGAACACCGAGGCGGGGACGCCATAGGGCGACCGCGTGCCGACCAGACCCGTGGCGAACTGGTCCAGGTTGGTCTTGCCGATCAGGATCGCCCCGGCCCCGATCAGCCGCTGCACCGCCGTCGCCGTGCGTTCCGGCATGAAGGCGAAGTCCGGGCAGCCGGCCGTCGTCGGCAAACCGGCAACGTCGATGTTGTCCTTCACCGCGAAGGGGATGCCGAACAGCGGCAGGTCCGCCCCGTCCGCCTTCCGGGCGCGGGCGGATGCCAGCTGCATCCCCACCTCCGCCCGCTGGAGCAGATGGATCCACACCGGGCGCTCGCCCTTTGCCCCGATGCGGGCGTAGACCTCGTCCAGCACCGCCTCCGGCGTCAGGCTGCCGTCGGCGTAGGCGGCGGAGAGGGCAGCAATTTCCAAGTTCATGGAGGTCTCCATCACGCGGCCTCCGGCAGCAGCACGGCGAGCGTCTGGCCCAGCGTCACCGCCTGGCCCTCGGCACAGCGGATCTCCGCCACCGTGCCGTCCACCGGGGCGGCCACGGGGATTTCCATCTTCATGGACTCCACGATCAGCAGGGGATCGCCGGCCTTCACGGCGGAGCCGGGCTCGGCCGCGATCTTCCACACGCTGCCGGGGACGGGGCTCGGCACCGCCTCCCCGCCCGGCGGCAGGTCGGCGTCCGCACCCGCGCCGGCGCCGTCCGGGATGTCGGCCGCGTAGCCGATCTGGCCCGACGCCTCCCAGCGCGCCCGCTCTTCCTCGAAGGCGGCCTGCTGGCGCGTCTTGAAGGCGGCGATGCTCTCCCTGTTCTCCGCCAGGAAGCGGTTGTAGTCGGCGAGGCGGAAGGTCTCCTCCTCGATGCGCAGGCTGGCCCGGCCCAGCGGGAAGTCGGCGCGGAAGGCCATCAGCTCGTCGTGGCTGACCGGGTGGAAGCGGATCTGGTCGAAGTGGCGCAGCAGCCAGGGCTTGCCCGGCTCGAAGGCGTCGGTTGCCCTGTGCGTGTTCCACATCTGGCAGGTGCGGCCGACGAACTGGTAGCCGCCCGGCCCCTCCATGCCATAGACGCACATGTAGGCGCCGCCGATGCCCACCGCGTTCTCCGGCGTCCAGGTGCGGGCCGGGTTGTATTTGGTGGTGACGAGGCGGTGGCGCGGATCCACCGGCGTGGCGACCGGCGCGCCCAGATACACGTCGCCAAGGCCGAGCACGAGGTAGCTGGCGTCGAAGACGATGCGCTTCACCGCCTCGATATCATCCAGCCCATTGATGCGCCGGATGAACTCGATGTTGCTGGGGCACCAGGGCGCGTCGGCGCGCACCGACTGCATGTATTTGGAGATGGCGAGGCGCGTGGCCTCGTCGTCCCAGGACAGCGGCAGGTGGATGATGCGCGTCGGCACCGCGAGGTCGTCGATCCTAGCCAGTTCCGATTCCGCCCCGACGAGCTTGTCGAGGAGGGCGTTCAGCGGCAGCACCCGGCTGTCGTAATGGATCTGGAGCGAGCGGATACCCGGCGTCAGGTCCAGGATGCCGGGGAGATTTTGGGCGATGAGGGACTGCTGAAGCGCGTGGACGCGGAAGCGCAGGTTCAGGTCCAGCACCAGCGGGCCATATTCGACCAGCAGGTACTTGTCCCCCGCGCGGCGGTACACGACGGCGGGACGGGAGTCCGTGGCCGGGATGCGGTGCAGCACCGCCGCCCCCTCATCCCTCGCACAGTCCCCTCTCCCCTCCGGGGAGAGGGTTAGGGTGAGGGGGTCCCGCTTTGCCTGCTCTTTCGGTCCCCCGGCATCCCCCTCACCCCGCCCCTCTCCCCAGAGGGGAGAGGGAGAAAACAGCGCCTCCTGCGCGTCCTCCAGGGCTTCCGCTTCACCCGCCGTCAGCCGCTTGAACCGCAGCTTGTCCCCCGGCCGCAGCTGGCCGATCTTCCACAGCTCCGCGCTGACGATCGTCGCGGGGCAGACGAAGCCGCCGAGGCTCGGGCCGTCCGGCCCCAGGATCACGGGCATGTCACCGGTGAAGTCGATGGTGCCGATGGCGTAGGCGTTGTCGTGGATGTTGGAGGGGTGCAGGCCCGCCTCGCCGCCGTCCTTGCGCGCCCAGGTCGGCTTCGGGCCGATCAGGCGGACGCCGGTGCGGCTGGAGTTGTAGTGGACCTCCCAGTCGGCGGCGAAGAAGGCGGCGATGTCCTCCTCGGTGAAGAAATCGGGGGCGCCGTGCGGGCCGTAGAGGACGCCGATCTCCCAGGCGTGGCCGTGCGCGGGAAGTGCCTGTTCCGGCAGCGGCTGAGACGCCTCAACCGGGCCGTCGCCCAGATGCAGGATGTCGCCGGGCAGCAGGGCGCGCCCGCCATGCCCGCCGAACTTGCCGAGCGTGAAGGTGGACTTGCTGACCAGATAGTCCGGCACGTCCAGACCGCCCCGCACCAGCAGATAGGCGCGGCAGCCCGCCCCGCTGACCGTGCCGATGCGCAGCGTGGCGCCCGCCGGGACGGTGACCGGCTGCCAGAAGGGCACCGCCGCGCCGTCGATGTCCGCCGGCATGGCGGCACCGGTCAGGCAGATCACCGCCTCCGCGTTGAACTTCAGCGTCGGGCCGGACACGGTGATCTCCAGCCCCGCCGCGCCGTCCGGATTGCCGAGTGCCCGGTTGCCGAGCCGGAAGGCCAGCGGGTCCATCGGCCCGGACGGCGGCACGCCGACCTCCCAATAGCCGACGCGGCCCGGATAGTCCTGCACCGTGGTCAGCGTGCCGGGGGTGACGACCTCCACCGTGCGGGCGGAGTAAGCGACCGTCTCCAGATAGCGCGTGGTGATGCCGCCCGTCACGAACAGCGGGTCGGCGGTGAGCTGGCGCAGGTAGCCGAGATTCGTCTCGATCCCCGACAGGCGGCAGCGGGCCAGCGCGTCGCGCAGCTTCGCCAGCGCATCCGCGCGATCCGTCCCGCGCACGATGATCTTGGCGACCAGCGGGTCGTAGAAGGGCGTGACCTCGCTGCCCTGCTCCACCCAGGTCTCGACGCGGGCGTCCTCCGGGAATTTGGCCTCGGTCAGGATGCCGGAGCAGGGGCGGAAGTTGCGGCCCGGATCCTCGGCGTAGACGCGTACCTGAATCGAGGCGCCGCGGGCCGTCCCCTTATGCTCTTCCAAAGGCAGCGGCTCGCCCGCCGCCTGCCGGATCATCCATTCCACGAGGTCGATGCCGGTGACCTCCTCGGTCACGCCATGCTCGACCTGAAGGCGGGTGTTGACCTCCAGGAAATAGGCCTCGCCCGCCGCGTCGTCGTAGACGAACTCCACCGTGCCGGCGGACTGGTAGTTGACGGCGCGGCCCAGCCGCTCCGCCGCGTCGAACAGTTGACGGCGGAGATCCTCGAAAATGCCGGGGGCCGGCGTCTCCTCGATGACCTTCTGGTTGCGCCGCTGGGCGGAGCAGTCGCGCTCGCCCAGCGCGACCACAGTCCCCTGGCCGTCGCCGAAAATCTGCACCTCGATGTGACGGGCGCGCTCGACGAACTTTTCCAGATAGACGCCGCTGTCCTTGAAGTTGTTGCGCGACAGGCGGCAGACCGCCTCGAACATCGGCTCCAGCGTGTCCGGATCGCGGCAGAGCTGCATGCCAATGCCGCCGCCGCCCGCCGTGCTCTTGATCATCACAGGGAACCCGATGCGCGCGGCCTCCGCCTTCGCGTGCTCCGCATCCTTCAGCAGGCCGCTGCCCGGCGACAGCGGCACGCCGCTGTTTTCCGCCAGTTCGCGGGCGGTGTGCTTCAAGCCGAAGGCGCGCATCTGCTCCGGCGTCGGGCCGATGAAGGCGATGCCGGCCGCGGCACAAGCCTCGGCGAAGCCCGGGTTTTCCGACAGGAAGCCGTAGCCGGGATGGATCGCCTGCGCCCCGGTGGCCTTCGCGGCCTCCAGGATGCGATCAGCGTTCAGGTAACTTTCCGACACCGCCGCCGGGCCGATGCACACGGCCTCCCCGGCCAGCGCGACGTGCAGGGAATGGGCGTCGGCCTCCGAATACACGGCGACCGAGGCGATCCCCATGCGGTCGAGCGTGCGGATGACGCGGCAGGCGATCTCGCCGCGGTTCGCGATCAGGACCTTGGTGAACATGAACCGCCCCCCTTACGCCTGATCCCAAACCAGCACCTCGATGGGCGTCGGGTTGTAGTCGTTGCAGGGGTTGTTGAGCTGCGGGCAGTTGGAAATCAGGACGATCACGTCCATCGCCGCCCGCATCTCCACATACTTGCCGGGGCCGCTGACCCCGTCGGCGAAGGTCAGGCCACCGTCGGGCGTGACCGGCACGTTCATGAAGAAGTTGATGTTGTGGGTGATGTCGCGCTTGGTCAGGCCGAACTGCTCGTTCTCCGCCACCGCCAGCATCCAGCTGTCGCGGCAGGCGTGCATGCACTTCTTCTCAAGCGCGTAGCGGACCGTGTTGCTTTCCGTGGCGCAGGCGCCGCCCAGCGTGTCGTGCCGGCCGACCGTGTCGGCGACGATCTCCAGCATCGGGTTGCCCATGGTGGAGACCAGCGTCGTGCCCACCGACAGGTAGACGTTGCGCTGTTCGCGGATCGTGTCGACGGCGCTGTAGCGTTCGGCCGGGTCGGCGGCGCTGTAGAACAGCGTGTCGGCGGCCTGGTTGCCCTCCAGGTCCACGATGCGGAACGTCTGCCCCTTGCGGACGACCTCCATCCAATAGTCGCCGGCCGGCACGGTCTTGCGATAGACGGCGGCCTCGGGGGCGAGGGTGCTTTCCTTGATCATGCTGTCCGCTCCCTCAGCCGCAGAGGTGATAGAGGTGGTTGTTCGCAAAGCCGCGCTCGTTCTCGGGGCGCGAGCACTTGCAGCGATCGTCGTGGGCCACCGGATCGGCCTTGCGGAACTGGTACAAGACGGGCTTGCGCGGATACTCGGCGGCGGGGTTCAGCGGGTGCGGGCAGGTGTGCAGCAGCACCAGAGTGTCCATCTCGAACCGCAGGTCCACATGGGCGCCGGCCCTGGCGGCGGACGGGTCGAAGACCATCGTGCCGTCCTCCTCCGTCCGGACCTTGCTGAACCAGTTCACGTTGGCGGCGAGGTCGCGGCGGCCGAGCCCGTATTTGGCGGCCTCCACCAGGAAGCTGTCGTGGCCGTTCAGGGTCCAGTCGTTGCGATGGTCCTGGTAGCTCTTGTGGCCCCAGCGCTCGGTAACCAGCGCCTTGGTGCTGTTGCCGCACACCGTGTCGTGCCAGCCCGCCGTGTCCTCGGTGATGGAGCAGAAGATGCGCCCCATGTCGGAATAGAGGCAGTGCCCGGCGGTCAGCTTGAAGGTGTGCTGGCACTTCAGCGTGTCGGGGGCGTTGTAGCGCTCCAGCGGGTTCTGCGGGTTGTAGAACAGCATGCCGACGTTGGCGCCGCCCTCGCGGTCGATCAGGCGCAGGACCGTGCCGCGCCGCACCGTGAAGGACCAATGCTTTCCGCCGGGGATCTCGTCTTCGTAAAGGACGTCGTGCGTGTCCACGGACTTTCCTCCTTACCCGCGCCGGGCCTTACCCAAACCGGGTGGTCCCGGCCGGAGCGTTTTGCGAAAGGAGGAGTGCAGACATAAGCGGGGAAGTCCCACCGGGGCTGCACGCCTCCGTGTTCGGAACCTCCCGGGCTTTTGTCCCGCCGTGTGCCCGTCCGCTGTTCACCGGACAGGTCGCCGCTCTCGGACCAGTCACCGGACCGCGCATCACGCGGCCGGCCGGAACCCTAGCGGCTTTGCGGAACACATTTGCAATCGGGATGCCAGAAGGCGAAAAGGCCGGCGGCGAGCGGATTCCGGCGGCCTTTCGCGCGGCGCCCAGGAATTGGGCGCCGAATTGCGGCTAAAACTTCGCCAATTGGCGGAAAATTATGCAGTTTATCGCGGATCGAGCAGGCGCGGGCCGGGGCCGTCCTCGGACAGTTCGTCCCAGGGGTTGCGCAGCGGGCAGGCGCTGACCGACAGGCAGCCGCAGCCGATGCAGCCGTCCAGGTCGTCGCGCAAACGGGTCAGGGTCGCGATGCGGTCGTCCAATTCCTGTTTCCAGGCGGCGGACATGGCTTTCCAGTCCTCGGACGTCGGGGCGCGGTCCTCCGGCAAAGTCTTCAGCGCGTCGGCGATGGCGGCCAGCGAAACGCCCAGCCGTTGCGCGACCTTGATGACCGCCACCCGGCGCAGCACCTCGCGCGGGAAGCGGCGCTGGTTGCCGCCGCTGCGCCAGCTTTTGATGAGGCCCTTGGACTCGTAGAAATGGATGGTGGAGACCGCAACGCCGGACCGTTCCGCCACCTCGCCGACGGTGAGATCCTTGCCGACCTGCCCCGGATCCAGAATGCCCATTTTTTAGCCTTTCGACTTTTCCGGCCTTCGACTTTTCCGGCCTTCGACTTTTTCCGCCCTTCGACGCAAGGAACCGCTTGACCTCAAGTTATGTTGAGGTTGTACGCTCCTTACCGTGGTGCCGCAATCCCCGGAACTCAAGTGGAAACACTCAAGGGGAAACACGGGCAAGGGGGCGGCACCCATGGTTCGTCGCGTTTGGGGGAAACCCGCATGATCTCACCCACTTCGGTCGATTGGACGTCACTGAACACGCTTCGCGCCACACCGGGGCCGGAAATGTCGGCGTTGCCGGCCTCGCTGTTGGACATCACCCGCCACGCCAACCTGAAGCCGGCGGCGGTGAGGCCGGCAATGGAGGCGTTGCTGCGCCAGGGCTACGTGCGCGAATACCAGACCCAGTACGGGAAGGCCTACGCCCGCACCCCGCAAGGGAACCAGCGCATCCGCGAGGTGAAGGAATGGCTGCGCTGACAAAACGGGCGAAAACAAAAAAGGACGGCGCCCGGTACGAGCGCCGCCGAGTGGACCTCAGCACTTCAGAGGAAAATCAGCACTTCAGAAGAAAACCTGGACCTCAGACAACCTTGGAGGCGTGCATCTCCGCAATCTGCTCCTTCGTGTAGCCAAGGCCGGCCAGCACGTCGTCGGTGTGCTCACCCAGCAGCGGCGATCCGGTCACCTGGACGTCCAGGTTGGAGAACTTGATCGGGCTGCCGACGGTCAGGTACTTGCCGCGGGCCTTGTGCTCGACCTCGACGATGGTTCCGCTCTTGCGCAGCGACGGGCACTCGGCGATCTCCTTCATGGTCAGCACGGGGGAGCACGGGATGTCGTACTTGCGCAGGATGTCCACGGCCTCGTACTTGGTCTTGTCGCTCAGCCAGTTCTCGATCACGGCGAAGATGTCGAAGATCTTGTCCTGGCGCGCCTGGGCGGTGTTGTAGGCCGGGTCGTCGATCCACTCCTCGCGGCCCAGCGCCTTGCAGATCGGCGCCCAGGCGTGGCCCTGGATGGTGAAGTAGATGTAGGCGTTCGGGTCGGTTTCGGCGCCCTTGCACTTCAGCACCCAGCCCGGCTGGCCGCCGCCGCCGGCGTTGCCGCCACGCGGAACCACGTCGGAGAACTCGCCGTGCGGGTACTGCGGGTACTCCTCAAGGTAGCCGACGCGGTCCAGGCGCTGCTGGTCGCGCAGCTTGACGCGGCAGAGGTTAATGACCGAGTCCTGCATCGACACGGCGACCTTCTGGCCCTTGCCGGTCTTGGTGCGGTGCATCAGCGCGGTCAGGATGCCGATGGCGAGGTGCATGCCCGTGTTGCTGTCGCCGAGAGCGGCGGCGCTGACGGTCGGCGGGCCGTCCCAGAAGCCGGTGGTGGAGGCGGCACCGCCCGCGCACTGGGCGACGTTCTCGTAGACCTTCAGGTCTTCATAATGATGGCCGTCGCTGAAGCCCTTCACGGACGCGACGATCATGCCGGGGTTCAGCTCGTTGATGCGCTCCCAGGTGAAGCCCATGCGGTCGAGCGCGCCCGGACCGAAGTTCTCCACCAGCACGTCGGATTCCCGGATCAGCTTCTCCAGAACTTCCTTGCCCTGCGGGGTCTTGGTGTCCAGCGTCAGCGAGCGCTTGTTGCTGTTCAGCATCGTGAAGTAGAGGGCGTCCGCATCGGGGATGTCGCGGAGCTGGTTGCGGGTGACGTCGCCGGCGCCCGGCCGCTCCACCTTGATCACGTCGGCGCCGTACCAGGCCAGAAGCTGGGTGCAGGCGGGGCCGGCCTGGACGTGGGTGAAGTCGATGATCTTGATCCCTTCGAGCGGCTTGCTCATGGCTCGTTCTCTCCCTCTTGGATTTTTGCAAGGCCGTCCCCTTCGCCGGACACGGGCGACCGGCGTTTCGGAACGGTACAGGTTGGGCAGTACAGTTTGGATTGCGTGAAGAGTTAGCGGGGGGTGGACTCCAGCTCCGCCAGCCGCCGGCGCAGTTTGCGCTCCTCCGTCCAGCGGCTGGTTTCGTCGCGGACGATGGCGGCGATGCCCGTCACCTTGCCGTCCGCCCCGGTGAGAAGGGCGACCGTGAAGGCGATGGACAGGGCGTGCCCGTCCTTGTGCACGGCGGGCACCCGCAACACGTTGGCGCCGTACCGCGTGATCCCCGTCTGCATGGTCTTGTCATAGCCGTCCCAGTGCCGCTGGCGCTGGCGTTCCGGGATGATGAGGTCGAGCGACTGGCCGAGCGCCTCCGCCTCCGTGAAGCCGAAGATGCGCTCCGCGGCGGCGTTCCAGACCGTGATGGCGCCCTTGGCGTCGGACACGATGATCGCGTCGCCGGCAACCCGGACCAACTGTTCGAAGTCCACGGCTTCGACCCCGTCGGTGTTGAGCGTGTCGGCGGCACCCATCGGATCACCTTTCCTCAATTATTGGCATCTTCAATACGGTATACCAGATGCCGAACACCACGCAAGCGCTTTTGTGCGCGGAACGAATTGATGGCCTTACGGCCTATCTGCCTCCCCGGAATGGCCGGCTTGCGTCACGTTGCACGGCTTGCCAGCCCGCGTCCGGGTCACTACGGTCACTGCCCTGATAAACAGTTGGCCCCGGCCCGGTTTCCCTGTGCGGGATTTTGGGGCGGGGATTTTTGGGAGGCAGCGATGGCGAAGGCGGGCAACGGACAGGACGGGACGGGCAAGCCGGCACCCAGCCGCTTCACGGGCACCCCGGCGGACCGTCTGGTCCGCTTCTGGCGCAGCAACGACCAGCGCTTCGACGAGTTGCTGGACGAAACGCTCGATTCGCGCCGCCAGGCGGTGCTGGAGGCGGCGCTCAACAAGCTGCACGAGGAGGAGCGGCCGGAGTTCCTGGACGAGGTCGAGACCATCGCCGAATCCGTCCGCCGCACCGACGAGCAGGGCGACGACATGATCGCCACGCTGTTCTGGCTGGCCGTGGAGGCGACGGGCGACCTGACCCAGCCGCCGCCGGTCGACGCCATCGAACGCGCGCTCGATTCGTCCGGCCTGCTGGAAAACGCCGCCGACACGCGCCTGCTGCCGGCGTGGCTCGACCCGGAAGCGCTGGTCTATCTGGAGGCGGCCGACCGGCGCGCCCTGCTCCAGCGGATGCTCACGTCAAACGACGAGGCGCTGCGCTTCGCCCGCGAGGAGGACCTGCTCGCCAAGCCCGGCGACGGCGCGCAACTCGTCGCGATCGTCGGCCTGATCGACGAAGAGGCGGCCGAGGTGGAGAATTTCGACCCGAACGCCCTTCCCGACCCGCTTCAGTTCGGCGCCGGCTTCGACGACGAGGAGCCGGAGATCGACCCGGTGGAGGAGGAGCGCATCCGCGCCGCCATCGGTTCCTTCACCAAGGCCGTGCGGACCGCCGACGCCCGGATCCAGCGCTGCGAGCCGGCCGGCGGCCTGAACGACCTGCTCGACCTCATCGCCGAGGCCGATTGGGCGGACGAGGGTGAACTCGCCGAGCTGGCCGCCTTCATCGACGTGGCGAGCGACGAGACGGACGACGCCGTGGTGGACGCGGTGGTGACCCACAGCCCGAACGGCCTGTTCGTCCGCGCCTTCGGCACCGACGGCCGCCTGCTCGACGAACGGGCCTTCGCCCTCGGCGGCGATCAGGCCGGCCAAGCCGTCGCCCTGCTGCAACAGCGCTGCCGCACCGTCACGTCGGACTGACTTTACAAAGGACCATGATCCCCCTCGCCCATCCCCGATGGGAGAGGGAGGGGCCCGCCGCGCCAGCGGTGGGAGGGTGAGGGCAAGGTTCGCCCAAAAATCCAGACCGAGCGCACGCAGGATTCTCGGACTGACCTTGCCCTCACCCTCCCATGCTTCGCATGGGTCCCTCCCTCTCCCGGCGGAGCCAGGCGAGGGGTTGGGGGAACCGGGGCGGACGGGGAGGGTTGGAGTCGGGACAACCCCGAACGTCCAAAGGAGGTGCCGCCATGCGCACCTTGTTCGCGTCCTCCGCCGCCCTGCTCCTCCCCCTCTTGCTCCTTGGCCAGCCGGCGCTCGCCCCTAACGCCTTCGCCAAGGACAAGCCGGCCAAGGGCGTCCATCAGGAGGGCGAGGCTTCCTATTACCGGGGCGGCCAGAGCGGCCATTCCAAGACCACCACGGGCGAGCCGGTGGATCCCAACAGCAACGCCGCCGCCTCGCGCGACCTGCCTCCGGGCACGGAAGCGACCGTAACGAACAAGAATACCGGGCAGTCCACCGACGTCCGCGTCAACGACCGCGGTCCGGAGCGCAAGGACCGGGTCATCGACCTGTCCAAGAAATCGGCCGGCGACATCGGCATGGAGAAGACCGGCAAGGCCCCGGTCACCGTGCAGGCCGATCCCGCCAAGCAGAAGGACCCGAAGGTCCGCCGGCAGGTGGAGCAGATGGGCGAGAGATCCGGCAACGAAACGGGGGCGCCCGGCCAATGACTACCGCCCCGACGGCGGGCGCGTTCCTGCTGTTCGGATTGACGGCTCTCGCGCCCGTCGGCGTCTTGGCGGAACAGCCCCTGACGGTGCGGGGATCGGACTGCCGCGTCTGGGACCAGTATCCGGACTCCCGCAAGACGGTGCAGTGGTCGGGCGGCTGCCGCAACGGCTGGGCGGACGGCCCCGGCCTGTTGGTCTGGTTCTACGACGGCCGCTACGACGGGCAGGTCGAGGGCACCTTCGTCGAAGGTCGGCTGGAGGGACCAGCCCGCGTCGTCTGGCGAGACGGCCGGCGCCTGGACGGGACCTTCCGCCATGGGCGGGCCTCCGGACAGGGCACCTACGTCTGGCCCGACGGCCGCACCTACCAGGGCGAGTGGCAGGACGACCACCGCACCGGCTTCGGAACGCTGACCTTTCCGAACGGGAACCGCTACGTCGGCACCTTCACCCGCAACCGCCCGAGCGGCCAGGGCAAGTTCCTGTCCGCCGACGGCCAGCGCTTCGAGGCGCGGGTCGATCCGCGCGGCAACATCGTCGCCGGCCCGCCCCTCGACCAGCCCCCGGATCGCCCGCCCCAATCGGCCGCCCTGCCGCCGAGCCAGCCGCTAAGCCGCCCCCCTGGCCAACCGTCGAACCCGCCGGAACGCCTTGAGGACTGGCTGAGCGGAAGCGCATCACAGCCGCGCGCCAGCCCGCGCTGAAGGCCGCCGCCTCAACAATTCTTAATATTTTTTGCAGGACAGCATCAGAAAATAGTAATATGCCCTCGCCACCCGCATGCGGAGATAGGGCCATGCTCGTCACGCTCGCCTATTGGCTTTTCATCCTGCTGACCGCGCTTGGCAAGATCGTGGCCTTCGTGGCGCTGGTGGTGTTCGCCATCGCACTGCCGCTCTCCCGCATCCAGGTCGCGCGGCGGGATCGGGTGGCCAATTTCAGCCAGGTGCTGATGGTCGATCTGGCCATCGCCGCCTTCGGCGTGATGGGCGTGTTCCTGCTTCTGGAGAACGTGCGCATCTTCCTCGCGGCTGCCTGACTGCACGTCTCAAATCAGAGACATTGTCTCCTTTGTGAGACAGAAGGGCGCTGAATCGTCTCGCCTAGGAGACAACCTCGGCCACTCCAATCACAACTCATGCATCGACAGAGACCGCGCTGAGGAAGGCCCAACCTTCGGGGTGCGTCGCGTTGGAACCCACATTGCGCGTCTCTCACCCGTCATCCCCGCGAAGGCGGGGATCCAGTCCGTTCAAGCACTTATGCGCAGAGCTTCCTGGATCCCCGCCTTCGCGGGGATGACGATGGGAGGGCTCGCCTGACGCTCGCAGGCTCTCCCCGCAAACGGCCGGATTCCGCCGTTTCATGCGATGGCATGCCCCTTGCTCTTAGACCGGTGTCGAACCCGAACGGCACAGGCTTGGCGCAATGGCCCGCGTGACCATGAGAGCATTCCTCCCCGTCTCCGCCCAGCGGCTCTGGTCGCTGGTGCGCTGGGACGGGCGTCTGCTCGACTGGTACCCCGGCGCCGTGGCGCTCGACGTGGAGGGGACGGAGAAGGGCGGACATCGCCGGTTTCGGCTGCACGACGGCGCGACCCTGGTCCACCGGCTGGAGCATCTCAGCCGGATCGAGGACGCCTACACCTACTCGGTCCTCAGCAGCCCCTACCCCGTCACCGACCATCTGGCGCAGCTCCGCGTGCTCCCGCATGTGGACGGCCATTCGATCCTCGTCTGGACCGCGAATTTCAAGCCCGCGGGGCTCCCCGAACCCAACGTCGAGACCTTCGTCCGCGGGCTCTACAAGGACGGGTTCGACGCCCTTTCCACGCTTCTGTCCGGCGATCCGGACGCGGAGCGTGCCGACAGCCAGGGCCGGGCTTCACACGGCCCCAATGCTCCAGCAACCGGAGGAAATCGTCCATGAGTTTTCTGATTTGCGTGGGCGCGCTGGCCTTTTTGATGTTCGTCGCGTATCGCGGCTTCAGCGTGATCCTGTTCGCCCCCGTCGCGGCGCTGGCCGCCGTTCTCCTGACCGACCCATCCGCGGTGCCGCCGATCTTCACCGGCCTGTTCATGGACAAGATGGTCGGCTTCGTGAAGCTGTATTTCCCGGTCTTCCTGCTGGGCGCGGTGTTCGGCAAGGTGATCGAGCTGTCCGGCTTCTCCAAGTCGATCGTCTCCGCCGTCATCAAGCTGGTGGGCCGTGAACGCGCGATGATGTCCATCGTGCTGGTCTGCATGCTGCTGACCTACGGCGGCGTGTCGCTGTTCGTGGTGGTCTTCGCCGTCTATCCCTTCGCGGCGGAGATGTTCCGCCAGGGCAACATCCCGAAGCGCCTGATCCCCGGCACCATCGCGCTGGGCGCCTTCACGGTGACCATGGACTCGCTGCCGGGCACGCCGCAGATCCAGAACATCATCCCGACCACCTTCTTCAAGACCGACGCCTTCGCCGCCCCGTGGCTGGGCACCATCGGCGCGATCTTCATCCTGATCGTCGGCATCCTGTATCTGGAGTGGCGCCGCAAGTCCGCCGCCACGGCCGGCGAAGGCTACGGCGAGGGCCACATCAACGAGCCGGAGGCCATCCACGCCGAATCCCTGCCCAACCCCATGGTCGCCCTGCTCCCGCTGGTCATGGTGGGCGTGCTGAACAAGGTCTTCACCATGCTGATCCCGACCTTCTACGGGGCCAGCAACCAGGTGGCGCTGACCTCCGGGGCCAAGCCGCTGGTGACGCAGGTCTCCGCCGTGGCCGGCATCTGGGCGGTCGAGGGCGCGCTGCTCGCCGGCATCCTGACCGTGATGGCGTTTGCCTGGAAGCCGGTGTCCCAGCGCTTCGCCGAGGGGACCAAGACGGCCATCGGCGGCTCGCTGCTCGCCTCCATGAACACCGCGTCGGAATACGGCTTCGGTGCCGTGATCGCGGCGCTGCCGGGCTTCCTGGTGATCGCCGACGGGCTGAAGGCCATCCCGAACCCGCTGGTGAACGAGGCCATCACCGTCACCACGCTGGCCGGCGTCACCGGCTCCGCGTCGGGCGGCATGAGCATCGCGCTGGCCGCCATGGCCGACCAGTTCATCACCGCCGCCAACGCCACCGGCATTCCGATGGAAGTCCTGCACCGCGTCGCCTCCATGGCCAGCGGCGGCATGGACACCCTGCCCCACAACGGCGCCGTCATCACCCTGCTGGGCGTGACGGGGCTGACGCACCGCCAGTCCTACGGCGACATCTTCGCCATCACCTGCATCAAGACCATGGCGGTCTTCGTCGTCATCGCCGTCTACTACCTGACCGGGATCGTCTGACATGAAGAAAGTCATTGAACTGGCCGAGGCCGTCGCGCGCATTCCCGACGGCTCGGTCCTGATGATCGGCGGCTTCATGGGGGTGGGCACGCCCCCCCGCCTGATCGACGAGCTGGTCCGCCAGGGCAAGCGCGACCTGACCCTGATCTGCAACGACACCGCCCTGCCGGGCGTGGGCGTGGGCAAGCTGATCGCCGCCAAGGCCTTCAGCCGGGTCATCGCCAGCCACATCGGGCTGAACCCCGAAACCCAGCGCCAGATGATCGCCGGCGAGACGCAGGTGGAGCTGGTGCCCCAGGGCACGCTGGCCGAACGCATCCGCGCCGGCGGCTTCGGCCTGGGCGGCGTGCTGACCCCGACCGGCGTCGGCACCGTCGTGGAGGAGGGCAAGCAGACCGTCGAGGTGGACGGCAAGGTCTTCCTTCTGGAAAAGCCGCTGAAGGCTGACTTTGCGCTGATCGGCGCCAAGCGCGCCGACTATTACGGAAACCTGGAGTACGCGCTGACCGCGCGCAACTTCAACCCGCTGATGGCGATGGCCGCCGAGACGGTGATCGCCGAGGCGGAGGACATCGTCCCCGTCGGCGTCATTCCGCCGGACTCCGTCGACACCCCCAACGTGCTGGTCGATTACATCGTCGCCAAGGAGCGCCGCCATGGATGAGAAAACCCTGATCGCCAAGCGCGTGGCGCTGGAGTTGCGTGACGGCAACCTCGTCAACCTCGGCATCGGCCTGCCGACGCTGGTGGCGCGCTACGTCACCCCCGGCATCCAGGTGTTCTTCCAGTCGGAAAACGGCATCATCGGCATGGCCGGCCCCATCGCGGGCACGGAGAATCCCGACCTGACCGACGCCGGCGGCAACCCGATCAGCGCGCTGCCCGGTGCGGCCTCCTTCGACAGCGCCATGTCCTTCGGCCTGATCCGCGGCGGCCACCTGGACATCACGGTGCTGGGCGGCCTTCAGGTGGACCAGGAAGGGCGGCTCGCCAACTGGATGGTGCCGGGCAAGATGGTGCCGGGCATGGGCGGGGCGATGGATCTGGTTTCCGGCGCCAAGCGCGTGATCGTCGCCATGCAGCACGTCGCGAAGGGCGAGTCCAAGATCGTCCGGGAATGCACGCTGCCGCTGACCTCGGTCCGCCGCGTCGATCTGGTGGTCACCGACCTCGCGGTGATCGAACCGACCGACCACGGTCTGGTGCTGAAGGAAACCGCCCCCGGCGTGACGGTCGAACAGGTGATCGCCGCCACCGGCGCCGAACTGATCATCCCGGCCGACGTGCCGGCCATGCCGCTCTGATTGGGGAAGGAAACGTCCATATGCTGAAGGGCAAATCGGCCATCGTCACCGGCTCCACCAGCGGCATAGGCCTGGGCATCGCGCGCTGCCTCGCCGCCCAGGGCGCCGACGTCATGCTGAACGGCTTCGGCGACAAGGCGGAGATCGCGGCGATTCAGGACGCCATCGCGACGGAATTCGGCGTGAAGGTCGCCTACGACGCGGCGGACATGAGCAAGCCGTCCGAGATCAAGGCCATGGTCGCCAACGCCGAGCAGGCGTTCGGCAAGCTGGACATCCTGGTCAACAACGCCGGGATCCAGCACGTCGCCCCGGTGGAGGAATTCCCCGAGGACGCCTGGGAGCGGGTCATCTCCATCAACCTGTCGGCGGTCTTCTACGGCACCCGCTACGCGTTGCCGGGCATGAAAGCGCGCAACTGGGGCCGCATCGTCAACATCGCCTCCGTCCACGGCCTCGTCGCGTCGGTCAACAAGTCGGCCTACGTCGCCGCCAAGCACGGCGTGGTCGGCCTGACCAAGACGGTGGCGCTGGAAACCGCGCTGTCCAACGTGACCTGCAACGCCATCTGCCCCGGCTGGGTGCTGACCCCGCTGGTGCAGAAGCAGATCGACGCCCTGGCCGAGAAGAACGGCTGGAGCAACGAGCAGGCCGGCCGCGAACTGCTGAGCGAAAAGCAGCCCTCGCAGACCTTCGTCACGCCGGAGCAGCTGGGCGAACTGGCCGTCTTCCTGTGCACCGACGCCGGCTCCAACATCCGCGGCGCCGCGATCAACATGGATGGCGGCTGGCTGGCCCGGTGACGGGTACGCACGACTGATCCAGCGCGGCAACCGCCTCTCCATCGTCATCCCCGCGAAGGCGGGGATCCAGAAAACTCCGCACATACGTGGCTAAAGCGACTGGATCCCCGCCTTCGCGGGGATGACGGGGAGGGGTGGTGGCTGCCCCCGGATAGGGTTAAACCACCGAAAGTTCCTAGAAGAATTTTACCCCTTCGCCTTCACCCCGACCCGCGCCAGCTTCTTGTAGAAAGCCGCGCGGGAGATGCCGAGGCGTTTGGCCGCTTCGGCCGCGCGGTTGCCGGACGCCGTCAGCGCCCGTTGCAGCAGGTCCCGCTCGAACGCGTCGAACGCCTCGTCGTAGCTGCGGATGTCCGGCGTGATGGGGGCGGGCGCAGCCGTGACGGGGACCGGCATTGGCGCGGGCACCGCCGGCTCCGTCAGGCGGACGGTCGGCAGGGCCTCCGCCAAGTCCTCCACGGTCAGGCTGCGGTTGTCGGTCAGCATGCAGACGCGCTCCAGCACGTTTCGCAGTTCGCGCACGTTGCCGGGCCAGCGGTGGCGGCTGAGCGCGGCCACCGCCTCGGACGTCAGGACGCGGCTCGGCATGCCGGTGCGGACGGAAATTTCCTGGAGGATCGCTTCCGCGATGGCCTCCAGCCCACTGCCGACCTCCGCCAGGGACGGCAGGCGGATGCACAGCACGTTCAGGCGGTAATAGAGGTCGGCGCGGAAGCGCCCGTCCTGGATGCGCTGTTCCAGATCGACATGGGTCGCGGCGATCACCCGCACGTCCACCTTCACCGGCCGGTCGGAGCCGAGCGGCTCGATTTCCTGCTCCTGCAGGGCACGCAGCAGCTTGGCCTGGAGCGCCAGCGGCATGTCGCCGATCTCGTCCAGGAACAGGGTGCCGCCGTCGGCGCTCTTGAAGCGCCCTTCCCGCCCCCGCCGGTCCACGCCGGTGTAGGCGCCGGGGACCGCGCCGAAGAACTCCGCCTCCAGCAGCGTGTCGGGGATGGCGGCGACGTTGACGCCGACGAAGGGCCGGCCGGCGCGCGCCGACAGGCCGTGGATGGCCTGGGCGATCAGTTCCTTGCCCGTTCCGGTCTCGCCCAGCAGCAGGATCGGCGAGTCGTGCCGGGCGGCGAGGCGGGCCATCCGCTTCACCTCCAGGCACACCGGGCTGTCGCCCGCGTAGCTTTGCAGCGTGTGGCGCGGCTGCCGCCGTTCGTTCAGGTGCCGCTTGGCCGTCTCAAGCTCCGCCTCCAGCCGCGCGAGTTCGCCCAGCAGCGGCTTCAGCCGGTGCAGGCTGTCGTAGAAGACGTAGCCCACCGCCCCGATCACCGTCCCGTCGTCGTCGATCAGCGGAAAGCGCGAGACGACCAGCCGCTGCGCGCCGAAGCGCATGACGTCGAGCAGGATCGGCTGGCCCGTCTTCACCACCTGACGCAGCAGGCTGTTGGGGATGACCTCCTCCACCTCCCGCCCGATGGCGGTGGCGGGGTCGTCGATGCCCAGCATCTTGGCGTATTTGGCGTTGATCCAGACGATCCGCGAGTCGCGGTCGATGGCGACGGTGCCCTCCGACTGCTTCTCCAGCGCCTCGAACAGGGAGGGCATGGCCCGCCGCCGCAGGATGTCGGCCTTGCCGATGGCCTCGTCGTTGAACACCGCGCCGCACTCCTCCAGTCTGCCCGCAGTATATAGCCAATCGCGGGTGAGGGCGGCAGTGCCGGGCGCAGTGCCGGACGGGGGCGCTACAGCGTGGTGATCCGGCCGGCGCCATCCACCAGATGGGCGCGCGTCGCCCCGGCCTCCCGCAGGATGCCGGCCACCCGGTCCGGCGGCACGACCACCAGCGCCGTGGACAGCGCATCCGCCACCGTGGCCGAGGGCGCCACCACCGTGGTCCCGGCCCAGGAGAAGGCGGAGCGCCCGGTGGCGGGGTCGAAGATGTGGTGGAACCGCCCCGCGCGGTCGAACAGCGTGCCGTAGCCGCCGGAGCTGGACACCGCCTCGTCGCGGGTGTCCAGCACGGTCAGCACCCGCTCCGGCGCGCGCGGGTCCGCAATGCCCACCCGCCAGGGCCGGCCGTCGGGCTTCCCGCCGAGCGACAGGTAGTTGTCCAGGTCCAGCAGCACATGCTCCAGCCCCCGCGCCCGCAGCAGCGCGCCCACCCGGTCGGTGACGTAGCCCCGCGCGATGCCGTTCAGCGTCACCCCCATGCCGGGCCGTCCCAGCCGGATCCGCTCCGCCGACACCTCAAGCCGCCGCCAGTCCACCAGCGCTCGGGCCGCCTGGACGGATGCTGCGGGCGGCCCCTCCTCGTCGTCCGGATACCGGGCGAAATGGCCCGCATAGAGGTCCCACAGCGGCTGCACCGTCACGTCGAAGGCGCCGTCCGTCAGCGCCGCGATGCGCTGCGCCTCCGTCAGCACGGCCACGAGGTCCGCGGGCGGGTCGGCCAGCGCGCCGTCGCGGTTCAGACGCCGCAGGGCGGAATCGGGGCGGAACAGGCTGAACACGCTTTCCAGCCGGTCGATCTCGGCCACGCAGTCCAGGATGATCGCGCGGGCCGCCGCCGGGTCCTCGTGGTGCAGGGTAATCCCCGCCTCCGCCCCCATGACCTGCCCCTGCCAGCTCACCGGCACCGGAGCGGCGCGGCCCGGACGGGGAAGCAGCGCGAGCCCCGCCGCCGCGGCCAACACCGTGATCGCGCGCCGCCGGGTGAGGAGTCGATCAGCGGACATGGGCTTTGCTCCGTTCCGAGGTCAGGGGCGGGCGGCGGCGCGCCTCCAGCACCAGCGGCACGCAGACCGCCTTGTCCTGGTGGATCGCCACGCAGTCGAGGCATTGGAAGCACTCGTCATAGGCGACCGACCCGTCGCGCCGGATGGCGTTGTAGCGGCAGCGGTTGGCGCAGAGCTGGCAGGGCGACCCGCATTCCCGCCGCCGGGGAATCCACCGCCAGCGCCGCAGCCGCCCACCCAGCGCCAGCCCGGCGCCGAGCGGGCAGAGGAACCGGCAATAGGGCTTGAACATCACACTGGACGCCAGGATCAGGGCCGCCGCGTAGGCGACGAAGGGCCACTCCCGCGCGAAGCCCAGCGTGACGCTGGTCTTGAAGGGCTCCACCTCTGCCAGCGTCTCCGCCAGCGCGGCGTTCCACAGGGTGCCGCCCACCAGAACGGCGAGCGCCGCGTATTTCACCAGCGTCAGCCGCTTGTCCCAGCGCGCCGGCAGCCGGATTTGCGGCAGCCCCAGCCGGCGTCCGGCCTGGGCGGCGAACTCCTGCATCGCGCCGAAGGGGCACAGCCAGCCGCAGAAGGTCCCGCGCCCCCACACCAGCAAAGTCCCCAGCACATAGATCCACAGGATCACCGTGATCGGGTCGTAGAGCAGGAATGTCAGGTCGAAGTCCTTCGCCGCCGCCTTCACCACGCCGAGCAGGTTGACGATGCTCAGCTGCCCCTGCGCGTACCAGCCGACAAAACCCAGCGTCACCGCCAGGAACAGCATCCGCGCCGTGGCGAACAGCCGGGGCCGGCGGGTGAGGCGCCCCTGCGCGAGCAGCCCCACCGTCAGCAGCCCCAGCATCCCGCCGAGCAGCGCGATCTCCGGCGCGCGGCTGCGCCATGTCGAGGCCCAGGCCGGCTCCCCGCCCGTCGTCCGCCGCGTGAAGAAGTCGGCGGGCAGGCCGTAGCCGGCGGAAAAGTCCCGGCTTTCCGTCTCCGGGTAGAAGCTGCCGTGCGCCCGCGTCACCCGCAGCGTCATCGTCCAGGGGGAGCCGGGGTCGAACCCGCTCCCCCCGTCGATGCGCAGCACCTTCATCTCCTCCGGGTGCGGCACGCCGGGGGCCAGCGGCAGATCCAAGTCCCAATCGCGGATGTTGACCGGGAAGCCGTTCTGCGTCAGGGCCAGCCGGTCGGGCACCGTGCCGGGGATGAAGCTCTCCCCCACGATGGACCAGCGCCCGCCGCCCATCACGGCGATGGCGTGGTCACCGGGCTCCAGCTTGTCCATCAGCCGGCGGTAGCCCGCCTCCCCCAGCAGCCCGAGCCCGACCGACGGCACGTCGACCAGCGCGAAGCGGACGTCGGCGAAGGTCCCGTCCGGATCGGCCTTGGCCTCCACGTCCTCGTTGGCGAGGCGGCTGCCGGCAAAGGCCCGGTCCACGTCCCGGTTGGCGAGCGCGATCCGCCCGACATAGCCCTTGTCCAGCATGTCCGCCCAGGGCAGCGGGCGGCGGACGTCGGCCCGCACCTCCGCCCCTTGCGCCGGCGCCACCCCGGCCATGCGGGCGCGCGCCACCGCGAGGGCCGAGGACAGGATGGTGACGTTGGCGATGCGGACCGACGCGGTGGCCTTGGTCACCCCGTCGATGGTGACGTTCGTCCCGGTGTCCTTTTCGCCCGTGCCGTAGGCGCTGCCGACCTTGATGTTCTGGCGGATCGACTTGCCCCGGTACTGCTTCAGGAAGTCCACCAGCGGCCCCGGTCCCAGCCCGTCCACGAAAACCGGCTCGTTCTGGTGGATCACCTGCACGTCGAGGATCTCGCCCCGGCTGTCCATGGCGATCAGCATTTCCAGCGGCGTGCCGGAAAAGCCGGGAAGCGGCGCGTAATCCAGGCTGTCGAAGACGTAGCCGACCGTCTGGCCGGCCTTGACCAATGGAAAGGCGGGGATGTCGCGGTCGCGCGGCCCCAGCTCCATGCCCGGGGGTACGAGTTGCCGGGCCAGGGCTTCGGACAGCCCGGACTCCCCGGCCAGAGCCGGGCTCCCGCCGCCGGCAAAGCCGGCGACCAGCAGCATAATGAGGAAAAGAACCCTGCCCATGACCGACGGCGCTCCATCGACCGCCGGCGCGGACGCGGCCACCGCTCCCGAACCGTCAGCCCGAAGGGACTTGTTTCAACAGCCCACGGTGCACGGTCGCGGAGCCGCCGAACAATTCGACGATGGAACCATGGACAGCGCGCCGGAACGTTTCCCGCCAAAACGTTTCCCATGGGCCGGCTCCCTCACCGGTTGAGATTCCGTCGGCCGGATCACCCGTTTCTTTGACTTGGTCGTATGGCTTGGGTATGCCTCTGCTGTGACATTCGGGAGACGTGGGCCTATGCGACAGGGTGTTGCTTTCTGGTTCGCCATGCTGATGGCGACGGTTTCGGGCACAGCGCTCGCACAGCGTGTCGAGCCGGTGGCGATCGACGGCCTCAAGGCGGAGGAGTCCGGCCGGTGGGCTGGCACGCGGTCCATCGACGCCGAAGGCCGGCTGGCGCGCTGCACCGTCACCCGGACCTACGCCGACGGCGGCGTCCTGAAATTCTCGCAGGACCGCGCCCGCGCCCTGTCCCTCAGCGCCGCCCACCCGAACTGGACGGCGGTCACCGGCCCCAAGGAGACGATCCAGACCTCCGTGGACCGCGGCTACGGCGCCCCCGTTGAGGTTCCCGTCGTGGCTGGCGAGGGCGTGGTCCTCGACCTGTCCAACGCCCCGGCCCTGCTGGACGGCATCCGCGCCGGCCGCGAGCTGTATGTGAAGGCCGCCAAGGTCCGTGCCGGCTTCCCGCTCGGCGGCGCCCGCAAGGCGCTGACCGCGCTGACCGGATGCGTCGATGCGGCCCTCGCCGCCGAGGCCGCAGCCCCGCCGAAGGTGGCGGCGCCCGCCCCCGCGCCCGCTGCCGAACCGGCGGCCACACCACCGGCCACTCCGGTCGTTGCGGCGCCGGCTCCGGAACCGGCGGCAGCTCCCGCGCCCGTCCAGGACGCGGCGCCCGCCCCGGCGGCAGAACCGGCCGCCGTTGCGGTTCCGGCGCCCACCCCGGTGCCGGCTCCAGAGGCCGCGCCCGCGACGCCGGTGTCCGAACCCGCCGCGCAGGCCGCCCCGACGGAACCGCCGCCCCCCGCCGTAACGCCCGCGACAGCCCCCACGGCAGCCCCCACGGCAGCCCAGGAGACGGCACCCGCGGCCCCGGTCACCCCGGCCGCCAGCGCCACGGTCGAGTCGAGCCCGTCGCCGACGCCGGCCGAACCGGCCCCCACCGCAGCGGCGGAGCCTGTGACCGCGCCGACACCGGCCGCCGACGCCGCCCCCACGGTTCCGGCCACTACCGCTCCGGCACCGGACGCCACGCCGACGCCCGCCCCGGCCATGGTTCCGCCGACCGTTGAGCAGGCCCCGGCCCCGACGACGGCTGCCGAACCGGCGCCGGCCCCTGTGGCCCCGGCCCCAGCTACGCCCGCCGCCGAAGCCGCTCCCGCAAGCCCACCGGCGGAAGCGCCGGCTGCGGTTCCCGCACCGGCCGCCGAAACCGCTCAACCGGCACCAACCGCTCCGCCGGTGACGCCCGTGGCGGCTCCGGCTTCGGACCCAGCACCCGTTCCGGTCCCGGCACCGGCACCCGCCTCCACCGAAGCCCGCTGAGCACCAAAACGTCGCGCATCTCCACCGATGCGCGACGTTTTTCTTTCTGGCCAACTCGCTTTGCACACGGCCGCGCGCAAGGGCCTGCCTGTCACCTTCATCAAGGGTCTGAAAGCACCCCCGCGGGAAGCGCTGGCCGAGCACCTTGCAGGGCAGGATCTCAGGGGACGCAACACGCCTTTGGTCGATGCCTTCCATCGGGACCGGTACAAGGATGGGGTGCGTTTCGCACTGGACAGCATGCTGATCCGCAACCCCATCGACCTCGACGCCCGGATCGATCCGACGCACCTCAAGGCGGCCCTGACGGCGCTGAACCTGGAGACGTTCCGGACCGAACGCGGCGCCGACGGGAAACCGAAAGCCTGATCCCTGATGCACGAACCTTCACAACCAGCCAGCCGTCCATCGGCGTTGCGCCACCGCTCCTTCCGGCTGTTCTGGCTGGCCCGCACCGCCGCGTGGCTGGCCGTGCAGATGCAGGTGGTGGCGGTGGGCTGGCAGGTTTACGACATGACCGGCCGCGCGCTGGACCTCGGCCTTGTCGGGCTGTTCCAGTTCCTGCCCACGCTGCTGCTGGCGCTGGTCGCCGGCCATGTGGTGGACAGCGTGGACCGCAAGCGCGTGCTGTTCGCGGCGGTGCTGGTCAGCACCGCGGCCATCGGCACGCTGTGCGCGCTGACCGTCGCCGGGGCGCTGACGCCGGCCGCCGTCTTCGCCATCGTCGCGGTGATCGGCGCGGCGAAGTCCTTCGAGGGGCCGGCCTATCAGGCGCTGCTGTCGGCGCTGGTGCCGCCGGAGGATTTGCCCAACGCCGTGGCCTGGAACTCGTCGGCGATGCAGTCGGCGATGGTCGCCGGGCCGGCCTTGGGCGGGCTGCTCTACATCGCCGGGCCGGCGGTGGTCTACACGGTCAGCACGGCGTTGCTGGCGCTGGCCGCGACGCTGATCGCGGCGCTGCGCCCGCGCCCGGTAGAGCTGGCGCCGCGCGGCATGAGCCTGACCTCCCTGCTGGCCGGCGTCGGCTTCATCCGCAGCCGCCCGGCCATCCTGGGCGCCATCTCGCTGGACCTGTTCGCCGTGCTGCTGGGCGGAGCGACGGCGCTGCTGCCGGTCTTCGCCCGCGACGTGCTGCACGTCGGCCCCTGGGGCCTGGGCCTGCTGCGGGCGGCGCCGGCGGTGGGCGCCTTCAGCACGGCGCTGGTGCTGACCCGCTGGGGGGTGAACCGCCACGCCGGGCGCTGGATGCTGGTCGCCGTGGCCGGCTTCGGGGTCGCGACCGCCGTGTTCGGCCTGTCCCATGACCCGGCCCTGTCCTTCGTCGCGCTGGCGGCGGTGGGGGCGACGGACCAGATCAGCGTCTTCGTTCGCCAGACCCTGATCCAGCTCGCCACGCCGGACCAGATGCGCGGGCGCGTCGGCGCGGTGTCGTCGCTGTTCATCGGCGCGTCCAACCAGCTGGGCGAGTTCGAATCCGGCCTTGTTGCCTCGCTGCTCGGCGCGGTGCCCGCGGTGGTGCTGGGCGGCGTGGGTGCGGTCGCCATCGCCGGCCTGTGGGCCTGGCGGTTCCCGGCGCTGCGGCGGATTGACCGCCTGTCGGCGGTGGCCGCGCAATAAGAGGTACCGTCGCCTCCGGCGCCGAAGGACACGTTATCCCGCCTCCATAGGCCGTCATCCTGCGGTCGGACCCTCCCCGTCACGCGCCGAGATGGGCGCGCACCGCGTCGGCCGCGCGCTGGATGGCGGCGTCCGCCGCTTCGACGAGACGGGTCATGGTGGCGAAGGCGTGGGGCAGCGACTCGCAGATCTCCAGCCGGTGCGGGACGCCGGCCTCGGCCAGCCGGTCGGCAAGGCGCAGGCTGTCGTCCCGCAGGCAGTCGAGCCCGGCGGCGATCAGCAGCAGCGGGGGCAGGCCGCGCAAATCCTCGGCCAGCAGCGGCGCGGCGCGCGGATCGTCTGTGGGCTCGGTTTGGCCGAGATACTGTTCCCAGTACCAGCGCATGCGGGCCGTCGTCAGGCCGTATCGACCGTCACCGAACTGCCGGTGCGAGGGGGTGTCGAAGTCGTGCGCGAACATGCCGTACAGCAGCAGGCCAAAGGCGACCTTCGGCTCTCCGGCCCCGCGGGCGGCCAGCGCAAGGCCCAGCGCCAGGTTGGCGCCGGCCGAATCGCCGCCGACCGCGATCCGGTCCGGATCCAGCCCATGCGCCGCCCCGTTCCGCGCCACCCAGCGCAACGCGGCCAGGGCTTCCTCATACGGGTGGGGAAAGCGGTGTTCGGGCGCCAGCCCGTAGGAGAGCGCGCAGACCGCAACGCCGCTGCGCACCGCCAGCAGGCGCAGCAGCCGGTCATGCGTGTCCACGCTGTTCAACACAAAGCCGCCGCCGTGGATGTAGAGCAGCACCGGCAGCCGGCGTCCGTCCTGGCCCGCCGACCGGTAAAGCCTCAGACGCAGCGGCCCCCGTGGGCCGTCAGCCTCGATGTTCCGGACTTCGGCCGGCACCGGCGTATCGCCGTTCAGGAAAGCGTGATGCCGTTCCGCCGCCGCCCGTGCCTCGGCGAGCGGCAGGGCCAGCGGATCGGCGGGCGGCACCCCTTGCCGCTTGGCGGCGTCGATCAGCGCGACGACCTGAGGGTCGAGGCGCTCCACCGCGTGGGGCGGGCGGGTGTCCGGCATGACGGTCTCCTATCCTCGCAAGGCGTTCGGCACGCCGATTTCACACAAAATATTCGTCCAAAACGACGATTTCACACCACCCAAACCACAACGGCATGGCAGGCATTTGTCAAGCGCCCATGGAAAGAACGGGAAAGAAATGGACACCTTTGGCAACGCCCAATAGGCTCCTGCCCCAACAATTCACACAACACGCGCGTTGCTCCTCCGCGCGTGATCCAGGAACACGGAGACGCCGCCATGACCGCATCCCCCACCTCCCCCCACGCCGGCCTGCGCCCCGAAACCGTGGCCGCCGGCGCCCTGGGGTACGAGGACGCGGCGACCGGGGCCATCATCCCGCCCATCCACCCCTCCACCACCTACATGCGCGACCCCGACAACGGCTATGGCCGGGGCCGGGTCTACGCGCGCAGCGACAACCCGACCTTCGACACGCCGGCCCGGACGCTGACCGCGCTGGAGGGCGGGGCGGACACGCTGCTGTTCGCGTCGGGCATGGCGGCGGCGACGGCGGTGTTCCAGGCGCTGTCGCCCGGCGACCATGTGGTGGTGCCGGAGGTGATGTACTGGGCCTTCCGCAACTGGGTGCACGGCTTCGCCACCCACTGGGGCCTGCGGGTGCAGGGCGTGGACATGGCCGACACCGATGCCCTGCGCGCCGCCGTCCGCCCCGGCGAGACCAGGCTGGTGTGGGTGGAAACGCCCGCCAACCCGCTGTGGACGATCACCGACGTGACCGCCGCGGCGGAGATCGCGCACGCGGCCGGCGCCCGGCTGGCCGTCGACTCCACCGTCGCCACGCCGGTGCATTCCCGCCCGCTTGATCTCGGCGCGGACATCGTCATGCATTCGGCCTCCAAATACCTGAACGGCCATTCCGACGTGATCGCCGGCACCCTGACGACCGCCCGCGACGACGATGCCTGGGCGCGCATCAAGGGCGTGCAGAAGCAGATCGGCGGCATCCTCGGCACCTTTGAAGCGTGGCTGCTCCAGCGCGGCCTGCGCACCCTGTTCCCGCGCGTGCGCTGGCAGAGCGCATCCGCCCTGGCGCTGGCCGAGCGTCTGTCCGCCCACCCGGCGGTGGCGGAAGTGCTTTACCCTGGCCTGCCGGGCTTCGCGGGGCACGCCGTCGCGGCCAAGCAGATGCGCGACGGCTTCGGCGGCATGCTGTCGGTCCGCGTGCGCGGCGGGACGGACGCCGCCGTCGCCACCGCCGCGAACGTCCGGGTGTGGCGGCGCGCCACCTCGCTGGGTGGCGTGGAGAGCCTGATCGAGCACCGCGCGAGCATCGAGGGGCCGGGCTCCCCCGTGCCGGGCGACCTGCTGCGCCTGTCCGCCGGGCTGGAGTCGGTGGACGACCTCTACGACGACCTCGCCGCCGCCCTGCCCCGAACCCCATAACCGCATCAAAGCCGTTCGCGGCGGACCTGCACGACGCGCGTCTTGGAGCCTTCGTAAATCCTGGCCTCGATCACTCCGTCGCGCGCGGCGCCCGTCAGGCTGATCAGCTTCGCGCCGCGGCGGACGGCCTGGGCCGCCGGGTGCCGGGCCAGGGCCGGATCCAGGGGCTCCGCCGGATCCGGAAGGCTCGCCACGGAGACGGGCGGCCTCGGCGCCGCAGCCGCCAAGGTGGTGACGGCGGCGCCGTCCTTGGTCCGCGCGTAGAACAGATGGTTGCCGATGCGGGTGACGAGGCGAAGCCCCGGATCGCCGCTCCAGTCCGGCGTCACATAGTCGGCGTGGAAGTAAAGCGCGCCGCCGCTGGGGTCCGGCAAGCCGGGGGCGTTCGGACGGAGCGTCGCCAGCGCGCGGACGGCGATCCCCTTCGCACGCTCCCAGGCGGCCTTTTCCGTCACCACGTCCGGCCGGTCGTCGAGCGTCCAGGAGAACTGCGCCACGGTACGGCCCGTGCGGTAGTCGCGTCCCTTCTCCCAGACCACCTCGCAAATGGATTTCGGGAAGTCCGCCGTGCGCAGCCGGTTCAGCGTCACCATCGCGACGGCGATCTGCCCCGCGTCCGGCTGGTCGCGCGCCTCGTGGTAGATGTTGCAGGCAAGACAGGTCAGCTCGTCCTGCCGGTGCGCGGCACAGTCCAGGTCGCCCGCCGCCGCGCCAGAGACCTGCACTGCGCCGAGCAGCGCCAGCCCGGCCACGCGCCAGCGCATTGTCCAAGCCCGTCCGTAATTTCGGGCCCATCCATTATTTCGGGATTGCCGCATGTTTCCTGCCATCCCCATGGCGAAACCAACGCCGACTTTGGGGGCTTCGATTGAATTTGTCTCGGATTCCATCGTTCTAGGCGGAAGGCCAGGAGCCGCTTACGACTTGCCCTTTCGGCGGCGCGGCCGTCCGATACCGATCCGCCGAATTGACCCTTTCGCGCTCGCTCTCCCATCGTGGCAAGGCTTCCGGAGGGGGAGGACAGGCATGAAGGTACGGGGACTGTTTCAGGCGGCCGGGGTGGCCGCTGCCTTGACGCTCGCCGGGTGCGCGGGCTTCGGCAACACCAGCGCGAACGGCGCCATCCAGCTGCGCCACACCCCGCCGGAGCGGATCCAGACCATGCTCGCCCAGGCCGAAGGCGACCTGAGCGACGGGCGTTACCAGAGCGCGCTGTCCGGCTTCGGCGCGGTGATGCAGGCCGATCCGGAGAACCGCCGCGCCCGTCTGGGCATCGCTGAAACCTCCCTGGCCATGGGCGACGCGGAGCTGGCGCTGAAGAGCTTCGAAAGCCTGCAGGCGGAGGCCCCGGCCGATCCGAAGATTCAGCAGGGCATCGGCATCGCGCTCGCCCGGCTGAACCGGCTGGACGCGGCGGAACAGGCGCTCAGCACCGCCGTCGCGGCGGACCCGTCGCTGTGGCGGAGCTGGAACGCGCTGGGCCGGGTCCATGACCACAACCGCAACTGGGACCGGGCCGACGCCGCCTACCACCGGGCGCTGGAGGTGAACCCGTCCGCGGCGGAGGTCCACAACAACCTCGGCTACTCCCTGCTGCTGCGCGGGCGCTACGCCGAGGCGACGCGGCAGTTCGACCTCGCCCTGCGTCAGGCGCCGGGGATGGCGGCGGCGCAGGACAACCTGGCCTTCGCCAACGCCATGATGGGCCAGTACGACCGCGCGCTGGCTGCCGTCCCGGCGGAGCGCGCGCCCACGGCGCTGAACAACGTCGGCTTCGCCGCCATCGCCCGCGGCGACTACGGCACCGCCGAGAGCTACCTGATAAAGGCGGTCAACGACAGCTCCCGCCATTTCAGCACGGCGAATGAAAACCTGCGCTGGCTGACCTACCTCCGCAAGGGCTCACCCGACGCGCGCCCCAACGCGCACTGAGTAAACCCACCGGCGCTCGCGCCGACCCACCCACCCGCGCGTTGTACGGACATGGCGATGCCGTTTCCGGAGCGGCGCGGGGATGGGTTGGTCGAGCGCATGGACGGGTGCCCTTGGGGCCGGCTGCGTCGCGGCCGGCCTGCTTGTGTCCGGCCCTGGCACGGCCCAGTTGGCTGAAGTGCAGGGCTTGCGCCTGGAGGCGGCGGGACCGCTCGGCACCGGCACCCGCGATTCGGTCCTGGCGCGCGCCGCCCGCGAGGCCGTCGCCAGAGCGTGGCAGGCCCGCTACCCGGACAAGGCGCCGCCCCATCTCTCCGATTGGCTGGTCGCACGGGCCGTGCGCCACATCGACCTCCGTGACGAGACCATTGCCGCCGACCGCTACACGGCGATGCTCGACGTGGCGGTGGCGCTGGACGTCCTGCGCGCGGCGGCCGGTCTTCCTCCGGAGACGGCCCCGGAATTTCCCTCCCCCAACGGTCCCGTGCCGCGGGTCATGGCCCCCACGGGCGGGCGCTGGATCCACGTTGGCTCCACCCGCCAGCCAGAGCCGCTGCGCATCGGCCGGTTCGTCGGAAGCGGGCAAAGCCATCCCGGCTTCCGCTGCCTTTCGGCGCAGAGCTGCCCCGCCGACTGAGACCGCGGGCATAGTCCCCTTCACCTCCGGCCCCCTTCACCTCCGGCTGAAGACTTCGCCGCGTGGCCGAAGCGAATTAGGGGGTACCCCGGTCACCTTCGTCTAGCTGTTTGGGCGTCGGATGCTCGGTCACAGTTGCTTCGAAATCTAAAATTTGTCGCAAGCGATGTGGCCGGAAATCGTTTGTGCACAAGTATTTCAGGACTCCTGGTTCGAGGGGGATAACCTTGAAAACTGTCTCCGCGATTTTTTGCTCCGCTCTTGCGCTGGCCGGCGGGGTTCAAACCGCCGCCCTGGCGCAGCCGGCGGTTCGCGTGGAATCCGCCAACGCCCAGGTGGCGGGTGAGGTGCAGCTTCCGCTGAACAAGTCGCGCATCATCCGGGTGGATCGGCCGGTCACCGACGTGCTGGTCGGCAACCCGCAGGTGGCCGACGTGATGGCGTTGTCGGACCGATCGATCTACGTGCTGGGGAAGAGCCTGGGATCGACCAACATCGTGCTGTACGGCCCGAACCGGTCGCTGATCTCGCTGATGGACGTGACGGTCACCCCGGACCTTCCCACCCTGCGCCAACGCCTGCACGAGCTGATGCCGAACGAGCGGGTCGAGGTGCGCGGCGCCAACGACGCCGTGGTGCTGAGCGGCACGGTGTCCAGCGGCGACCTGATGAAGCGCGCCGTCGCGGTCGCGGAGAACTTCGCGCCGGGCAAGGTCACCAACATGCTGGGCATGGCCGGCGGGCAGCAGGTCATGCTGGCCGTACGCTTCGCCGAGGTGAAGCGCAACGTCGCCAAGCAGCTGGGACTCAACTCCAACATCCTGATCGGCAAGGGCAACGACCGGCTGGCCTTCCGCTCCGGCACGGTTCCCAACCTGGCGCCCTTCGCGCTGGCGGAAGGTCTGCTCACCACCGGCGGCGTCACCATCGACCTGCTGCTCGACGCGCTGGAGCAGAAGGGCATCGTCAAGACGCTGGCGGAGCCGAACCTCATCGCCATGTCCGGCGAGACGGCGAGCTTCCTGGCCGGCGGCGAGTTCCCGATCCCCGTCGGCTCGAATTACGAGAACGGCCGCAACGTCATCACCATCGAGTTCAAGCAGTTCGGCGTGAAACTGGCCTTCACCCCGACCGTGCTGGGCAACGGCACCATCAACCTGCTGGTGGAACCGGAGGTCAGCGCCATCGACCGGACCAACGCCGTGGTGCTCCAGGGGACCGTGGTGCCCGGCCTGACCACCCGGCGGGCGCACACCACCGTGGACCTGCGCCATGGGGAGAGCTTCGCCATCGCCGGCCTGATCCAGAGCAATTTCGTCGACGGCGTGAACCAGCTTCCGGGGCTCGGCGACATTCCGGTGCTTGGCGCCCTGCTGCGCAGCAGCTCCTTCCAACAGCAGGAGACGGAGCTGGTCATCATCGTGACCCCCTATCTGGCTCATCCCACGCTGGCCGGACAGCTGAAGCTGCCGACCGACAGCGTCTCTCCACCGCGGGAGGTGGACCTGTTCCTGAACGGCCGCATCGAGGGGCCGCGCCCGCCCAACCCCGGCGGCGCCAGCGCCGGTACCACCGGGTCCGGCGGCACCGGCTCGGGTGCAAATCGGGGTGGCCCCCCGTCCGTGGCCATGCCCGCCGGGGCCGGCCTTGCCGGCGATGTCGGCTACGTCCTGCGGTGAGGTGACGCGATGAAAAGCCTTCCTGTCCTGTCCGCCCTGGCCCTGCTGATGGCCGCCTGCTCGTCCGAGGTTCCCATCAGCGGCAGCCCCAGCCTGGGCGAGTCCGTGCGCAACAACATGGCCGCGCACATCGTGCCCTTGCCCCCCTCGCCGCAGGCCGGACTGCCGATCGAGGTGCCGGCGCAACGCACCACGCTCGCCATCGACCGCTACATGAAGGGCGAAGTGACCCCGCTCCGCACCGAGCAGGCCGGCAGCCGGATGAAGTGACGGCGCGCCTTTCCTCCCCACGCCGTGCGCCAGTTCGCCGAAGCCATGGGCTATCTGGAGCAAACTGCTCGTCCGCCTCAATGCCAAAGCCCGCGATATCCGCGCTCAGGGAGAGGGGGTGTTTACTGCCCCAGCAGTTCGAAGCTCGGCGGGGCCGGGTCGAGGACGCGGGAGCCGGACGGCGTGACCTCCAGCACGGCCAGCGCGCGCTCCACCTGCCCGTTGGGGCGCAGGCGGAACAGGCCGTCCATGCCCTCGAATCCGTTCGGGTTGTTCAGCGACGCCGGGTCGAATGGCACCGGGCCGCCCATTTTCGCCAGAACCGCGGCGATGGCGGTCGCGTCGTAGGACAGGGTGGCGATGCGCGGCGGCTTGTGGCCGTAGGTCTGCTCGAACCGCGACTCGAAGTCGGCGCGGGTCTGCGGGGCCGGGGCGGCGAACCAGGCGCCGACCAGCGACGGTTCCTGCCCAAGGCCGGGCTCGTCCCACAGGCCGGTGCCGAGCAGGCGCACCTGCTGCGGGTTCAGGCCGTTGGCGGCCAGCGCGTTGGCCAGCCCCTGGGCGCGCGGCCCGCCTTCGGCCAGCATGACCGCCTGGGGCTGGATGCCGGCCTGGGTCACCTGCCGCGCCGGCTGGGACAGGTCGGTGACCGTCGGGTCGTAGCGCTCCACCTGCGCGATCTGCCCGCCGAGCTGCCGGGTCGTGTTCTGGAGCGCCGTGACCACCGCGTCGCCGTAGGCGTTGCGCGGGGCGAGCGCCACATAGCGGGCGACCCCGCGCGACCGGGCGAAGCCGACCACGCGGTTGACCTGATCGCCGGGCACGAAGCCCATGACGTAGGTGCCGTTGCCGGCCTGCGTCCAGTCGTTGGTGAAGGCCAGCACGCCCACGCCCGCGTTCTGGGCGACGGGCTTCACCGCCGCGACCTCCGCCCCGAACAGCGGGCCGAGGATGATGCGCGCACCCTCCGAAATGGCTTGGCGCGCGGCGTCGGCGGCGCCGTTGGGCGTGCCCTTGGTGTCGCGGGGCAGCAGCTCGAACCGGTCGCCGGCGAGGTCGAACAGGGCCAGCTGCGCGGACTCCAGCATCGCCTGCCCGATCTGGGCGTTGGCGCCGGACAGCGGCAGCAGCAGCGCGACCTTGGCAACCTGCGGGGCAGCCTGGGTGACCGGGGCGACCGCTTGTGGCGCTTGAGTCCCCGGTGCCGGGGCCTTTACATTCGACGAACAGGCCGAAAGCATGCCAACAACCAACAGGGCGACGGCAGCGTGCCGCCCCCGAGCGCGCGAGAAAGGTGTTGCCAAGCGTGCCACCGTCGATCTCCACATCCGGTCCGGACAAGGAACCCACCTTCGGGTCCAGTGCCTCTGGTGACGCTGAAGGTAGCGAGCCGAAGGCCGCAAGTAAACTCGCTGCCGGGCTTTATGTCGTCGCGACCCCCATCGGCAACGCCGCGGACATCACGCTGCGCGCGCTGGACACCCTGAAGCGGGCCGACGCCATCGCCTGCGAGGACACGCGGGTGACGGCCAAGCTGATGGGCATCCACGGCATCCACACGCCCTTCGTCTCCTACCATGAACACAACGCGGCGAAGATGCGCCCGGTTCTGATCGGGCGGATGAAGGCGGGGGAGGCCATTGCGCTGGTCACCGACGCCGGCACGCCGCTGGTCTCCGACCCCGGCTACAAGCTGGTGCGGGAGTGCGTGGCGGAGGGCGTGAAGGTCACCACCCTGCCCGGCGCCTCGGCCCCGCTGGCGGCGCTGGTGCTGTCCGGCCTGCCGACCGACCGGTTCCTGTTCGCGGGCTTCCTGCCCAACAAGAGCAGCGCGCGGCGCACCGCCATCGGGGAGCTGAAGGGCGTCCCCGCCACGCTGGTCTTCTTCGAGTCGCCGCAGCGCCTGCCCGACTCGCTGGCCGATCTGGCCGACATCCTCGGCCCCCGCGAGGCTGCCGTGGCGCGGGAGCTGACCAAGCTCTACGAGGAAGTGCGGCGCGGCACCCTGCCCGAACTCGCCGCCCACTACGCGGAGGCCGGGCCGCCCAAGGGGGAGGTGGTGCTGGTCATCGGCCCGCCCGGTGAGGAGGCCGCCCCGACCGAGGCCGACCTGGACGACCTGCTGCGCGAGGCGCTGACCCGCCTGTCGGTGCGCGACGCGGCGGCCGACGTGGCCGCCCGCACCGGCCAGCCCAAGCGCGCCATGTACGCCCGCGCGCTGGAGCTGGCGCGGGAGGCGAAGCCATGACGACCGGAGACGCGCTGCGCCGCCGGGCGGAGAACTGGGGCCGCTTCGCCGAAACCCTGTGCCGGCTGGCCCTGCGGCTGAAGGGCTACCGCATCCTGGAAAACCGCCTGCGCACCCCGATGGGCGAAATCGACATCGTGGCCCGGCGCGGCACCACCCTGGCGGTCGTGGAGGTGAAGGCGCGCGCCGACTGGGACACCGCGAACGAGGCCGTCGGCGCCCGCCAGCGCGGCCGACTTGCGCGCGCCGCGCATGTCTACCTTGCGGCGAACCCGCAATACGCGGGCTATGTCTTGCGCTTCGACGTTATGCTCGTTACCCCTTGGTCGTGGCCGCGCCATGTACAGGACGCCTGGCGCGCCTAGATACAAGAGGTCGAGAGACCGAAAGTTTTCAGAAGGACGCCTCCCGTGACCAGCCGCGCCGAAGCCCGCGAGATCCTGCGCCGCGTGGGGCAGCAGACGGACGACGAGATCGACCTCGCGGAAGCCGCCCTGGCTCTGGGCGCGCTGGAACTGCCGGGCACGCCGCTGGAGGACTACCGCCGCCACATCGCGGCCATCGTCGGCGACCTCGCCGACCGCGTGGACCCCATCGCCGACAGCCTGGAGGCGCGGATTTCCTGGCTGCACGAGGTCATCATCGAGCGGCACGGCTATTCCGGCGACCACGACACCTACGACGACCTGCAGAACGCCAACCTGCTGCGCGTCATCGACCGCCGCCGGGGCTTGCCGGTGGCGTTGGGCATCCTGTTCATGCACGCCGCCCGGTCGCAGGACTGGCCGGTCATGGGGCTGAACTTCCCCGGCCATTTCCTGATCCGCATGGACGCCGAGGGCGGGCGCGCCATCATCGACCCCTTCAACGAGGGGCAGGTGCGCACCGCCGTGGACCTGCGCGACCTGCTGAAGGCCACCGCCGGCAGCGCCGCCGAGCTGGAGCCCGGTCACTACCAGCCCGTGTCCAACCGCGACGTGCTGCTGCGGCTTCAGAACAACATCAAGCTGCGCCACCTGTCCGCCCACGACGTGCCCAAGGCGCTGGAGGTGCTGGAGGCCATGCGCCTGTTCGCGCCGGAGGAACCGTCGCTGTGGCGCGAGACCGGCCTGCTGGAGGCGCACGCCGGCAACCTGACCGCCGCCGTCGCGGCCCTGGAAAGCTTCATGGCCCTGACCGACAGCGACCGGCACCGCCACCAGACCGCCGCGCTGATCCAGCAGCTGAAGAACCGCCTGAACTGACCCGCCCCTCACAAGTCCGCTTTGGAGACCGCCCTCATGAGCCTTGCCGTCGCCTTCCAGATGGATCCCATCGAGTCCATCAACATCGACACGGACTCGAGCTTCATGATGGCGCTGGAGGCGCAGAAGCGCGGGCACCGGCTGTACCACTACCACCCGCGCGACCTCAGCCTGACCGGCAACAAGCTCACCGCCCGCGTGCGGGAGATGACCGTCGTCCGCCAGAAGGGCGCGCACTACACGCTGGGCGAGCCGAATGTCGTGGACCTGTCCACCATGGACATCGTGCTGATGCGCCAGGACCCGCCTTTCGACATGGCCTACATCACCGCCACCCACATGCTGGAGCACATCCAGCCCAAGGTGCTGGTGCTGAACGACCCGGCCGAGGTGCGCAACGCGCCGGAGAAGCTGTTCGTCACCCACTTCCCCGACCTGATGCCGCCGACGCTGATCACCAGCGACAAGCAGGCCATCCTGGACTTCCGCGCCGAGCATAAGGACATCATCGTCAAGCCGCTGTTCGGCAACGGCGGCGCCGGCGTCTTCCACCTGAAGCCGGACGACGAGAACCTGGGCTCGCTGCTGGAACTCTTCACCCAGCTCTACCGCGAGCCGGTGATCGTGCAGAAGTACCTGCCCGAGATCCGCCAGGGCGACAAGCGCATCATCCTGATCGACGGCGAACCGGCCGGCGCCGTCAGCCGCATGCCCCAGGAGGGCGAGGCCCGCGCCAACTTCCACGCCGGCGGCAGCGCCCGGAAGACCGACCTGACCCCGCGCGAGCAGGAGATCTGCAAGGCCATCGGCCCGGTCCTGCGCGAAAAGGGCCTCGTCTTCGTCGGCATCGACGTGATCGGCGACTACCTGACCGAAATCAACGTCACCTCCCCCACCGGCATCCAGGAAATCAACCGCCTGAACGGCTCCGCCCTGGAAGCCACCCTCTGGGACGCCATCGAACGGCGGCACCGGGACAACAAGGGCACGTAAGGCGCTTTCAGGGGGGGGGACGCCGCCCCCCCGCGCTCCCCAGCCAGGGGCGACGGCCCCTGGACCCCGGCGGTATGAAGCGTTTGAACGCCATGCGACAGGACATCACGTTGCGTTTCATCCGCCGTTCGCACACCACTCCCCAGAACAGGGCGGCGGTGTGGGGCAGGCGGGATGAACGACGAAGCAATCACGGGAGCAGACACCACGCAAGCTGCCCCGGACCGGAAGGCAAGGCTTTCCGCCCTGTGGATTTTCGCCACACTCAATTACCTGTACTGCGACATCATAACGCTCATGAATCCGGACCTGCTCAAGCAGTTCCTGGCCGGAAGCGTCGAGGGAATGGACATCACCCAGGAATTCCTGTTCGGCGCGGGCGTGCTGATGGAAATCCCCATCGCCATGGTCCTGCTTTCGCGCGTGCTGACCTATCGGGTGAACCGGATAGCAAATATGGTCGCCGGGGCGATCATGACCGCCGTGCAGGTCGCCACACTCTTTTCCGGCACGCCGACACCGTATTACGTGTTCTTCAGCAGCCTCGAGATCGCGACGACGGCGTTTATATTTCGCTATGCCTGGAGATGGCTTGAAGAATAGCCTTCGCGGGGATTTCCGCCCGACGCCACGTCAGAACATCGTCAGCTGCACGGTGCCGTCGTCGCGCGCGTGGCGGTAGGCGGCGTCGGAGGCGGCGTCCTGCGCGCCTTCCTGCGACTGCGCGATGCCGGCGGCGATGCGTTCGCCGGCCACCGACACGGTCCAGGTCCAGCGGCCGTCGGCGCGCCACGTCACGGCCAGCTCACAGCCATGGGCCTGACACACCAGTTGCCGCACCGACCACTTCGCCGTCATTCCCGCCAACCCCTTGCCACGCCAGCGTCGCCACACCCTTTATGCACCGGCGGAGCGGTCCGGTGCCAGCGTTGGCTGAGGGGGATCGCGTGATGCTTTCGTCGGCGCGGTTCCAGCCGAAACGGAACGGGCCGCACGCGGCGGCCCGACCCTTCGTCACTCGAACGAGTCCGCGACGTTCACTGCATCGTTCACTGCGGAGCCATGCGGATCGCGCCATCCAGGCGAATCACGTCGCCGTTCAGCATCTCGTTTTCGAGAATGTGCTGCACCAGCCGCGCATACTCCTCCGGGCGCCCGAAGCGCTTGGGGAAGGGCACGCTGGCGGCCAGGCTGTCCTGGACCTCCTGCGGCATGTTCAGCAGCATCGGCGTGCCGATCAGGCCCGGCGCGATGGTCATGACGCGAATGCCGCTGCGGGCGAGGTCGCGGGCCGCGCAGATGGTCAGCGCCACGATGCCGCCCTTGGACGAGGCGTAGGCCGCCTGCCCGATCTGCCCCTCATAGGCGGCGACAGAGGCGGTGCTGACGATGACGCCGCGTTCGCCCGATTCGAGCGCATCCAGCTTGCCCATATCGGCGGCGGCCAGACGCAGCATGTTGAAGGTGCCGATCAGGTTGACCTCGATCACCTTGCGGAAGTCGTCCAGCGGCATCGGGCCGTCGCGGCCGACGATGCGCTTGGCCGGCGCGACGCCGGCGCAGTTGACCAGGACGCGGGCCGGGCCGTGGGCCGCGCGGGCCTCGGCAACCGCCTTTTCCGCCGACTCGGCGTTCGACACGTCGCACAGCAGGCCCAGGCCGCCGATCTCCTGCGCCACCTGCTTCACCGCCGCCTCGTTCATGTCGAGCACGGTGACCTTCGCGCCGAGCTTGGCGAGATGGCGGGCGGTCTCCGCGCCCATGCCGGACGCGCCGCCGGTGACGATGGCGGCCTGACCGTTGATCTGCATGGTGATCCTTCTCCGTCTGAGTTTCTTATCAGGGTGGCTGTTGCCCCCACCCTAACCCTTCCCTGCGAAGCGGGGCGACCGCTTTTACGTTATAATGCCATCAACAAAACCATCGTCATCCCCGCGAAGGCGGGGATCCAGAACCTCGCACAACATGCACCTGCGGAAAACTCTGGTTCCCCGCCTTCGCGGGGATGACGGGTGTTTTATACGCGGAACCTCTTCTCTCGCGGGAAAGAGGACGACGGCGTTACATGCCGCCGGGGTAGTTGGGACCGCCGCCGCCCTCCGGGACGACCCAGTTGATGTTCTGGGTGGGGTCCTTGATGTCGCAGGTCTTGCAGTGCACGCAGTTCTGCGCGTTGATCTGCAGGCGCGGGTTGGTGCCGTCCTCGTTGCGCACGATCTCGTACACGCCGGCCGGGCAGTAGCGCGTCTCCGGCGCGTCGTACAGCGCCAGGTTCACGCTGATCGGCACCGCCGGGTCCTTCAGCGTCAGGTGCGCCGGCTGGTTTTCCTCGTGGTTGGTGTTCGACAGGTACACCGACGACAGCCGGTCGAAGCTCACCACCCCGTCCGGCTTGGGGTAGACGATCTTCGGCGTCTCCGCCGCCTTCTTCAGCGTGGCGTGGTCGCCGTGCTTGTGGTGCAAGGTCCAGGGCGACTTGCCCTTGGTCGCCGTCTCGTAGGCGGCGTTGGCCAGCCCGGCCCACAGCCCCTTCTGGAAGCCGGGGCGGATGTTGCGCACCTCCCACAGCTCCTTCCACACCCACGACGCCTTCAGGCGGTCCGGATACTCCGTCACCTCGCGGTCGCCTTCGCCACTGGGGCCGCCGCCGGTCAGGTGCTCGTAGATCGCCTCCGCCGCCAGCATGCCCGACTTCATGGCGGTGTGGTTGCCCTTGATCTTGGGCACGTTCAGGAAGCCCGCCGCGTCGCCGACGATCAGACCGCCCGGGAAGGTCAGCTTGGGGATCGACTGGAAGCCGCCCTCGCTCAGCGCGCGGGCGCCATAGGCGATGCGCCGGCCGCCCTCGAAGGTCGGGCGGATGGCCGGATGCGTCTTGTAGCGCTGGAACTCCTCGAACGGCGACAGGTGCGGGTTGGCGTAGTCGAGCCCGACCACGAAGCCGACCGACACCAGATTCCCCTCCATGTGGTAGAGCCAGGACCCGCCGTAGGTGCTGGGGTCCACCGGCCAGCCGATGGTGTGGACGATCAGGCCGGGCTGGGACTTGCTCGGCTCGACCTCCCACAGCTCCTTGATGCCGATGCCGTAGGTCTGCGGGTCGGCGCCCTCGCGCAGGTTGAACGTCTCAAAGAGCGTCTTGGTCAGCGAGCCGCGGCAGCCCTCGGCGAAGACGGTCTGCTTGGCGTGCAGCTCCATGCCCGCCGTGTAGCCGGACGTCTTCTCGCCGTCCTTGCCGATGCCCATGTCGCCGGTGGCCACACCCTTCACCGCACCCGAGTCGTCGTAGAGGACCTCCGCGGCGGCGAAGCCGGGGTAGATCTCCACGCCCAGCTCTTCGGCCTGGGCGGCCATCCAGCGGGCGAGGTTGCCGAGCGAGATGATGTAGTTGCCGTGATTGTGCATCTGCGGCGGGGTGACCGGGGACTTGTAGGCCTTGGTCTCGGTCAGGAACAGGAAGTGGTCCTCGCGCGCCGGGGTGGTCAGCGGAGCGCCCTTGTCCTTCCAGTCGGGGATCAGCTCGTCGAGCGCGTGCGGCTCGAACACCGCGCCGGAGAGCAGGTGCGCGCCGACTTCGGAGCCCTTCTCGATGACGCAGACCGACAGCTCCTGCCCCGCCTCATTGGCCAGCTGCTTCAGGCGGATGGCCGCGCTCAAGCCGGACGGGCCGGCGCCGACCACGAGGACGTCGTATTCCATCACCTCGCGCGGGTCGCGATCCATCGCCTGAGCCATCGCTTTCTTCCTTCTTCTTAATGAGACAACAAAACGGGCAGCGTCATCTGCCGCAGGATCTGGCGGGTGTTGCTGCCCCGCCCGAACAGCGGGAACAGGGAGCCACCGTAGCCACCGAAGCCGCCCATCACCAGCAGGTCGGCGCCATGGTCGGACGCGCGCGACAGGGCGGCGTCCATGGGCGTCATGGTGCTGATGGTCAGGCGCTCCTGGCTGGCCTTCACGCCGTGGCTGGCGAGGTGTTCCAGAATGTCCACCTGCGGGACGTTGCCACCCTCCCCCGCCCCGGACTGGACGTGGAAAGCCAGCAGCAGCACCGATTTGGCCTGCTTCAGCAGCGGCAGCGCGTCGTTGACGGCGCGGGCGGCCTCGCGGCTGCCGTTCCAGGCGATGACCGGGCGCTCGGCGAACTGGTTGAAGCTGCCGGCGTGCGGCACCACCAGAATCGGGCGGCCGGAGTTCAGCACGACCTCTTCGATCAGGTCCGGCGGCACGCGGTTGTCGCCCTTCGAATCATGCTGCCCGAAGATGGCGAGGTCCACGTAGCGGCAGCAGATCACCGTTTCCGACATCACATGACCGTACTCGCCATGGCTGAGCTGCCACCAGCGGGTCGTTACGCCGGCCTCGCGGGCCTTGCCCTCGAAAACCTCCTTCACGCGCTCCGCCGCCTGGACGAGGGCCGGGCTGGCGCGCCGGGCGACGACCCCGACACCGGCCGTCTCGCTCTGCGCGAACAGGCCGGTCAGCGTGGCGCCGTGGCTCTGCGCCAGCGTCAGGGCAAGGTTCAGCCGCTCCTCGCACCGCTCGCTGTCGTCCAGATGCACCAGCAGGTTCGTGTAGCTCATGGCGCTCTCCCTTTCCCGTACTGTTCCCTTTCCCCTCTGGGGAGAGGGTTAGGGTGAGGGGGTTGCGCTTTTGCCGGACGTTCCGCAATGCGCATCCCCCTCACCCCGTCCCTCTCCCCGGAGGGGAGAGGGAGATGTTACGCGCACCCTCTTGCCCGCGCGACCTTGGACGCGGTCGGACGACCGATGGCCTCGCTGATGTAGGCACCGGCCGCCACCAGCCTGTCCAGGTCCACGCCTGTCGCGATGCCGAGCCCGTTCAGCATGTAGAGCACGTCCTCGCTCGCCACGTTGCCGGACGCCCCCCTAGCGTAGGGGCAGCCGCCCAAACCGGCCACCGAGCTGTCCACCACCGCCACGCCCATCTCCAGCACCGCCAGGATGTTGGCGAGCGCCTGCCCGTAGGTGTCGTGGAAGTGGACGGCGATCCTCTCCATCGGCACGCGCTCCGCCACCGCCGCGACCATGGCCTGCGCCTTGGCCGGCGTGCCGGTGCCGATGGTGTCGCCGAGCGAGATCTCGTAGCAGCCCATCTCCAGCAGCCTGCCCGCCACGTCGGCGACGGCGGCCGGCGCGATCTCCCCCTCATAAGGGCAACCGAGCACGCAGGAGACATAGCCGCGCACCGGCAGTCCCTGCGCCTTCGCCGCGTCCATGACGGGGGCAAAGCGCTCCAGACTCTCCGCGATGGAGCAGTTGATGTTCTTCCGGCTGAAGCTTTCCGAGGCGGCGGCGAACACCGCCACTTCGTCGGCCTTGGCGGCCAGCGCCCCTTCCAGCCCCTTGGCGTTCGGGGTCAGCGCGACGTAGCGCACGCCGGGCTTGCGCCGGATCCCGGCGAAGACCTCCGGCGTGTCGGCCATCTGCGGGACCCATTTGGGCGAGACGAAGCTGCCCGCCTCGATGGAGGTCAGCCCGGCCTCGGCCAGCCGGTCCACCAGCCCGATCTTCACCTCGGTCGGCACGATCTGCTTTTCGTTCTGGAGGCCGTCGCGCGGGCCGACCTCCACCATGCGGACGCTCTTCGGCAAACGCATACTATTTCTCCTCGGCGACATCGAGGACCAGCAGGTCCACGCCCTCCGACACCTGATCGCCGGCCGCGAAGTTCACGGCGGAGACGGTGCCGGCGGCCGGGGCCTTGATGGTGTGCTCCATCTTCATGGCTTCCAGCAGCATCAGCGGCGCGCCGGCCTCCACGGTCTGGCCGGGCTCGACCAGAACGCGGACGACGGTGCCCGGCATGGGTGCTGTCAGGCGGCCGGAGCCGCCCTCCTGCTCCGCCGCGCGGGCGGTCGGGTCGTCCAGATGCAGCCGCCACACCGCCCCATCCGACAGGATGGTCAGGTCGAGGCCCTGGCAGACCACCGTGGCCCGCGTGCGCACCCGGTCGATGGTGGCGGTCAGCACCTCGCCGTCCAGCGACACCCTCTCCGCGCGGATGGCCGGGCGGCCTTCCACCTCGATCTCGTAGCCGTCGGGGCGGAAATGCAGGGTCAGGCTGCGCGGGGTCTCGCCGTCCAGCAGGCGCAGGTCGTGGTGGTTGTCGTCGTTCAGCCGCCAGCCGCTGGCCGACAGCCATGGCGAATAGGGGTCCGACGCGGCGCGGCGGGCCTTCTTCGTCTCGGCGTTCCGGCGCAGCAGGATGGCGAGCGCCGCGATGGCCAGCCCACGGTCCGGCACCGGGGCCGGCGGGGGCAGCAGGTCGGCGCGGTGCCGCTCGATGAAGCCGGTGTCGATCTCCACCGCGCGGAAGGCCGGGTGCGCGGCGATGGCGCCCAGGAAGGCGACGTTGGTGGTCACCCCGACGACCTCGTAGGCCGCCAGAGCCACCCGCAGGCGGCGCAGGGCCGCGTCGCGGTCCTCGTCCCAGACGATCAGCTTGGCGATCATCGGGTCGTAGAACATGGTGACCTCGTCGCCCTCGCGGACGCCGGTGTCCACCCGGACATGCTCGTTCTCGGCCGGCGGGCGCAGGCGGGCGAGGCGGCCGATGGCCGGCAGGAACTCGCGCTGCGGATCCTCGGCGTAGAGACGCGCCTCGAAGGCGTGGCCGCGACGGGTCAGTTGCTCCTGCATCAGCGGCAGGGTGCTGCCGGCCGCGACGCGGAGCTGCCATTCCACCAGATCCAGCCCGGTGATCTTCTCCGTCACCGGATGCTCCACCTGTAGGCGGGTGTTCATCTCGATGAAGTAGAAGCCGCCGTCCTCGTAAAGGAACTCCACCGTGCCGGCGCCGACGTAGTTCACCGCCTTCGCGGCGGCCACCGCCGCCTCGCCCATGCGGCGGCGCAGGTCGTCGGGCAGGTTGGGGGCCGGGGCCTCCTCGATCACCTTCTGGTGGCGGCGCTGGATGGAGCAGTCACGCTCGAACAGGTAGACGCCGTTGCCGTGGGTGTCGCAGAAGACCTGGATTTCGACGTGGCGCGGACGGCCGAGATACTTCTCCAGCAGCACGCTGTCGTCGCCGAAGGCGGCTTTCGCCTCGCGCTTGGCGCCGGCCACGGCGTCGGCGAACTCGCCCGCCGCGCGCACCACGCGCATGCCCTTGCCGCCGCCGCCGGCCGAGGCCTTGACCAGCACCGGGAAGCCTATGCGCTGCGCCTCGGCGGCCAGCGTCTCCAAATCCTGGGCTTCGCCATGATAGCCGGGGACCAGCGGCACGTCGGCCTGGGACATGACGCGCTTGGACTCGGCCTTGGAGCCCATGACGCGGATCGCCTCGATCGGCGGGCCGATGAAGACCACGCCGGCCTCGGCACAGGCCGCCGCGAAGCCGGCGTTCTCCGACAGGAAGCCGTAGCCGGGATGGATGGCCTGGGCGCCGGTACGCTTGGCAACCTCCAGGATCACGTCACCGCGCAGATAGCTTTCGCCGACCGGGGCCGCGCCGATGCAGACGGCCTCGTCGGCCATCTCCACATGCATGGCGCGGGCGTCGGCCTCCGAATAGACGGCGACCGTGCGGATGCCCATGCGGCGGGCGGTGCGGATGACGCGGCAGGCGATCTCGCCACGGTTGGCAATGAGAATCTTGTCAAACATAGCCATGTTGGGCATGGTCTCAGCTCCGCCACTTCGGGTCGCGTTTCTCCAGGAAGGCGCCGACGCCCTCCTTCCCCTCCGCACTTGCCCGCTGGCGGGCGATGCGCTGGGCGGTGTCGAGCATCACCTCGGTGCTCATCGGGCGGCGCGCCACCGCGCGAATCAGTTCCTTCGCGGCGGTCTGGGAGGCCGGGCCGCATTCCATCAGCCGCTTGACCATGGCCTCCACGGCCCCCTCAAGCCCGTCCGCCGGGACCACCTCATGCAGCAGCCCGTGCCGCAGCGCCTCGGCGGCCGAGAAGCGCTCCCCCGTCAGGAAGTAGCGGCGGCAGGCGCGCTCGCCCATCGCGGCGATGACGTAGGGGCTGATGACCGCCGGGATCAGGCCCAGCCGCACCTCGGTCAGGGCGAAGCTGGCCGTCTCCGCCGCAATGGCGATGTCGCAGGCGGAGACCAGCCCCACCCCGCCGCCGAAGGCCGGCCCCTGCACCACGGCGACCGTGGGCTTCGGGCATTCGTCCAGCGTGCGCAGCATGGTGGCGAGGCCCATAGCGTCCTCGACGTTCTGCTCATGCCCGTAGCCGGCGATGCGCTTCATCCAGTCAAGGTCAGCCCCGGCCGAAAAGCTCTTGCCCACCCCGCGCAGCAGCACAACGCGGACCGAGGGATCCTCGCCCACCTTGCGGAAGGCGGCGGTCAGGTCGGCGATGACGTGCTCGTTGAAGGCGTTGTGCACCTGACCACGGTTCATGGTGACGGTGGCGACGCCATTTGCGGCCGTTTCGATCAGAATGTCGCTCATGGTTCCGCCCCCATCACATCCGGAAGACGCCGAAGGTGGTCTTTTCGACCGGGGCGTTCAGGCTGGCCGACAGGCCGAGGCCCAGCACCATGCGGGTGTCGGCCGGGTCGATGATACCGTCGTCCCACAGCCGCGCCGACGCGTAGTAGGGATGCCCCTGGTGCTCGTACTGCTGGCGGATCGGGGCCTTGAAGGCTTCCTCCTCCTCGGCCGGCCAGCTCTTGCCCTGGGATTCCAGCGCGTCGCGGCGCACCTGGGCCAGCACGCCCGCCGCCTGCTCCCCGCCCATGACGGAAATGCGGGAGTTCGGCCACATCCAGAGGAAGCGCGGGCTGTAGGCGCGCCCGCACATGCCGTAGTTGCCGGCGCCGTAGCTGCCGCCGATGATGACCGTGAACTTCGGTACCTTGGCGCAGGCCACCGCCGTCACCAGCTTCGCGCCGTCCTTGGCGATGCCGCCGGCCTCGTACTTGCGGCCGACCATGAAGCCGGTGATGTTCTGCAGGAAGACCAGCGGAATGCCGCGCTGGCAGCACAGTTCGACGAAATGCGCTCCCTTCAAGGCGGATTCGCTGAACAGGATGCCGTTGTTGGCAATGATGCCGACGGGATAGCCGAAGATGTGGGCGAAGCCGCAGACCAGCGTCGTGCCGTAGAGCGGCTTGAACTCGTCCAGAACCGAGCCGTCGACCACGCGCGCGATCACCTCGCGCACGTCGAAGGGCTTGCGCGGGTCGCTGGGGATGACGCCGTACAGCTCGCGCGGGTCGTAGGCCGGCTCCTGCGGTTCGCGCAGGTCCATGTCGATGCGCTTGCTGCGGTTCAGGTTCGACACGACCTTGCGCGCCATGGCCAGCGCGTGCGCGTCATTCAGCGCGTAATGGTCGGTGACGCCGGAGGTGCGGGAGTGCACGTCCGCCCCGCCCAGATCCTCGGCCGAGACCACCTCGCCGGTCGCCGCCTTCACCAGCGGCGGGCCGCCCAGGAAGATGGTGCCCTGGTTGCGGACGATGATCGCCTCGTCCGACATGGCCGGGACATAGGCGCCGCCGGCCGTGCAGCTGCCCATGACCACCGCGATCTGCGGGATGCCCTGGGCCGACATGTTGGCCTGGTTGAAGAAGATGCGGCCGAAATGGTCGCGGTCGGGGAAGACCTCGTCCTGGTTCGGCAGGTTGGCGCCGCCGCTGTCCACCAGATAGATGCAGGGCAGGTTGTTCTGCTGCGCCACTTCCTGCGCGCGCAGGTGCTTCTTGACCGTCAGCGGGTAGTAGGTGCCGCCCTTCACGGTGGCGTCGTTGACGACCACCATGCATTCCTGGCCGGCGACGCTGCCGATGCCGGTGATGATGCCCGCCGCCGGCACGTCGTCGTCATAGACCTTGTAGGCGGCCATCTGCGACAGCTCCAGGAACGGCGAGCCGACGTCGAGAAGCTGGCGGATGCGCTCGCGCGGCAGCAGCTTGCCGCGCGACAGATGCTTGTCGCGCGCCTTCGCCCCGCCACCCTGCTTGATGGCGCCGACCTTCTCCCGCAGGTCGGCGACCAGGGTGGACATGGCGTCGGCGTTCGTCTGGAACTCGGCGGAGCGCGCGTTCAGGGCGCTCTTCAGGACGGTCATGGCCGTCGTCCTCCCACTTTTTATTCTTCGTCGTCGGCGTTGTTTTCGTTGGGTTTCGCTGCGCTCAACCCAACCTACACATCCACCCGTAGGTTGGGTTGAGCACCGCGAAACCCAACATTCCCCCTCAAGAACCCCCTCAAGAAACCAAGGCTCTGCTGATGACCAGCCGCTGGATGTCGCTGGTGCCCTCGTAGATCTGGCAGACCCGCACGTCGCGGTAGATGCGCTCGACGGGGAAGTCGGCGAGGTAGCCGTAGCCGCCGTGGATCTGGATCGCGTCGGAGCACACCCGCTCCGCCATTTCCGAGGCGAACAGCTTCGCCATGGCGGCCTCCTTCAGGCAGGGCTCGCCCGCGTCGCGCAGGCTCGCCACGTGAAGGACCAGTTGCCGCGCCGCCTCCACCTTCGTCGCCATGTCGGCCAGCCGGAAGGCCACCGCCTGATGCTGGATGATCGGCACGCCCATGCTCTGCCGCTCCTGGGCGTAACGCACGGCGTGGTCGAGCGCGGAGCGCGCCATGCCCACCGACTGCGCGGCGATGCCGATGCGCCCGCCCTCCAGGTTGGCGAGCGCCACCTTGTACCCGCCGCCCTCCGGCCCGAGCATCAGGTCCGCCGGGATCCGGCAGTCCTCCAGCACGATCTGGCAGGTGTCGGAGCAGCCCTGCCCCAGCTTCTCCTCCACCCGCGCGACCTGGAAACCCGGCGTGTCGGTGGGGACGATGAAGGCGGTGATGCCCTTCTTCCCGGCGTCCGGGTCGCTGACCGCGAAGACGATGGCGACGTCCGCGTTCTTGCCGGAGGTGATGAACTGCTTGGTGCCGTTCAGGACCCAGTGATTGCCGTCGCGCCGCGCCTTCGTCGTGATCGCGGCGGCGTCGGATCCCGCCTGCGGCTCCGTCAGGCAGAAGCAGCCGAGCAGTTCACCGCGCGCCATCGGCTTCAGGAAGCGGTCCTTCTGCTCCGCGCTGCCGAACTTCAGGATCGGCATGCAGCCGACGGAGTTGTGGACGCTCATGATGGTGGAGATAGCGCCGTCGCCCGCCGCGATCTCCTCAATGGCGAGCGCGTAGGCGATGTGGTCCGTGGCGGCGCCGTCATAGTCTTCCGGTACCAGCATGCCCATCAGGCCGAGCTTGCCCATCTCCGCCAGTTCGGCCTTCGGGAAGGCCCCGGTCCGGTCCCGCTCGGCCGCTGTCGGCGCCAGCCGCTCCGCCGAGAACGCACGCGCCATGTCGCGCACCATCTGCTGCTCTTCCGTCAGCCGCATGTTTTTCCTCCCTTTTCTCCCTCTCCCCTCCGGGGAGAGGGTCGGGGTGAGGGGGATGCGCCTTTGCCGAACGTACCAACGTGGCGAGGCCCCCTCACCCTAACCCTCTCCCCAGAGGGGAGAGGGGATAGTCATCGCGTCGCTCAGACCAACTCCACCGCCACGGCCGTCGCCTCGCCGCCGCCGATGCACAGGCTCGCCACGCCGCGCTTCAGCCCGTTCTTCTCCAGCGCGGCCAGCAGGGTCACGAGGATGCGAGCCCCCGACGCGCCGATCGGGTGGCCCAGCGCGCAGGCGCCGCCGTGCACGTTGATCTTGTCGTGCGGAATGTCCAGCTCGCGCATCGCGGCCATTGCCACGACCGCGAAAGCCTCGTTCAGCTCATACAGATCAACGTCCTTGGCGGACCAGCCGGCGCGCTCCAGAACCTTGTTGATGGCGCCGACCGGGGCGGTGGTGAACCAGGCCGGGGCCTGGGCGTGGTTGGAGTGCGCCTTGATCTCCGCGATGATCGGCAGGCCCAGCTTCTCCGCGTTCGACCGGGTGGTCAGCACCAGCGCCGCGGCACCGTCCGAAATCGACGAGGAGTTCGCCGCCGTGACCGTGCCGTCCTTGGCGAAGGCGGGCTTCAGCGTCGGGATCTTGGCCGGGTCCGCCTTCAGCGGCTGCTCGTCCTTGTCGATGACCGTGTCACCCTTGCGGCCCTTCACGGTGACGGCGGTGATTTCCTTTCGGAAGCTGCCGTCCTCGGTGGCGCGCTTGGCGCGGGCGAGGCTTTCCACGGCGTAGGCGTCCTGCGCTTCGCGCGTGAACTGGTAGTGCTGGGCGCATTCCTCGGCGAAGGTGCCCATCAGCCGACCGCGGTCGTAGGCGTCCTCAAGCCCGTCCAGGAACATGTGATCGAGCACCTTGCCGTGCCCCAGCCGATAGCCGCCGCGCGCACGGTCCAGCAGGTAGGGGGCGTTCGACATGCTCTCCATGCCGCCGGCCACCATGACCTGGGTCGTGCCAGCCTTGATCAGGTCGTGGGCGAGCATGACCGCCTTCATGCCCGAGCCGCACACCTTGGAAATGGTGGTGCAGCCGGCCGCCTCCGGAATGCCGGCACCCAGCGAGGCCTGACGGGCGGGCGCCTGACCGAGGCCGGCCGGCAGCACGTTGCCCATGAAGACCTCGTCGACGGCCTCCGGCTTCACCCCAGCGCGCTCCAGCGCCGCCTTGATCGCGGTGGATCCGAGCTGCGGCGCGGTCAGGCCCTGAAGCTCGCCCTGAAAGCCACCCATCGGCGTGCGGGCGGCACCCGCGATGACAACGGTGTCGGTCATGTCTCTTCCCTTCCCTCGACCATCTTTTTCCCTTAGGCCGTCTCTTTGAAAAGCTCGCGGCCGATCAGCATGCGGCGGATCTCGCTGGTGCCGGCGCCGATCTCGTACAGCTTGGCGTCGCGCAGCAGGCGGCCCGTCGGGTATTCATTGATGTAGCCATTGCCGCCCAGCGTTTGGATGGCTTCCAGCGCCATCCAGGTCGCCTTTTCGGCGGCGTAGAGAATTGCGCCGGCGGCGTCCTTGCGGGTGGTCTCGCCGCGGTCGCAGGCCTTGGCGACGGTGTACACATAGGCCTTGGCGGCGTTCATGATCGTGTACATGTCGGCCAGCTTGCCCTGCATCAGCTGGAACTCGCCGATGGGCTGGCCGAACTGCTTGCGGTCGTGCAGGTACGGAATGACCACGTCCATGCAGGCCTGCATGATCCCCAGCGGCCCGCCGGCCAGCACCGCGCGCTCGTAGTCCAGGCCCGACATCAGCACGTTCACGCCGCGCCCCAGCCCGCCCAGGATGTTCTCCTCCGGCACCTCGCAGTCCTCGAACACCAGTTCGCCGGTGTTGGAGCCGCGCATGCCCAGCTTGTCCAGCTTCTGCGCGACGGAGAAACCCTTGAACGACTTCTCGATCAGGAAGGCGGTGATGCCGCGCGGGCCGGCGTTCACGTCGGTTTTGGCGTAGACCACCAGCGTGTCGGCGTCGGGGCCGTTGGTGATCCACATCTTGGTGCCGTTCAGGACATACCGGTCGCCCTTCTTCTCCGCGCGCAGCTTCATCGACACCACGTCGGACCCAGCGTTCGGCTCCGACATGGCCAGCGCGCCGATGTGCTCGCCCGAGATCAGCTTGGGCAGGTAGCGGCGCTTCTGCTCCTCAGTGCCGTTCTTGCGGATCTGGTTGACGCAGAGGTTGGAGTGCGCGCCGTAGCTGAGGCCCACCGAGGCCGAGGCGCGGGAGATCTCCTCCATCGCCACGACATGCTCCAGATAGCCCATGCCGGCGCCGCCGTATTCCTCCTCCGCCGTGATGCCGAGCACGCCGAGGTCGCCGAACTTGCGCCACAGCTCGTTCGGGAACTCGTTGGTCTGGTCGATCTCGGCGGCGCGGGGCGCGATCTCGTCGGCGGCGAAGGCGCGCACCGAATCGCGCAGCATGTCCGCGGACTCGCCGAGGTCGAAGTTCAGGGTCGGATACTGGTTGGACAGCATGGTGTGGGCGCTCCCCCTTCGTTCGTTTTTTGCCGTTCGCTTTTTGCCGCTTGCCTGATCGGGCCACCATACGGCAGCGTATTGTGACCGTACGGTAGCGTATGGACGAGGCGGTGGCAAGCCGGACATTGCCGCCGCCGCGCTCCTCCCTGGTCGGGTCGTCCCTGGTCGGGTCGTCCCTAGTCGGGCAGGGCGGCTTTGTCCGGCATTCGCCGTCAGAAATAGGTCCTCCGACGGACGGCCTCGTAGAATTGCTCCAGTTCGCGTTCAAGGGCGTTGACGGCCTCGACCCGCTTTGGATCGCGGCTGTACAGGTCCTTGTGCCATTTGCTGTTGGCCCAGGTCGTTCTGTACTCCGGCGCGATGCCGAACACGGCGGGGTTCGTCAGGTAAAGAACGTTCAGGAAGTTCGCCTTGTCGGACAGGCGAATCCCTTCCTGCAAGGCCACCGGCGGCATTTCCACATTGTTGTTCTGGGCAAACTGCCGGATGTTCACCCCCTTCTTGGGCGTGTAGGTGCTGGTCGCCTCGAACACGATGTGGCTTAGCCAGCGGCAATCCTGCTCATGCGGGTAATTGGCCCGCTTTTCCAGGTAGATCAGGTCCTTGCGTTCGCACACCGGGCTGTAGGGCCACCCCTGCTCGGCCGCGTCCACGTTGGTTTCAAATTCGACCCAGGACGCCAGCTTGCCGTTCTCGATGTTCGCCAGGGTGATTCGGAACAGCGTGATGTTGTCGCTGTTCCGGAATTCATCGACGGCGCTGACGCGCCAATCGCCGGGCGGCAGCGGCACCGTCATCCGTGGCAGCTTCAGTTCCTCACGCACCCGTTGATTGGCGCTGTAATCGCCGATCGCCGAATCCGCATGCGCCACGCCCTGCAGCAGGGCGCTTGCGACGATCGCTGCCGAAAGAAGTCGTCTGACCATCATGTCCTCGCATCCATTTGCCATCGAATGAATCGCGCTAGGGTTGCCGGCGATCCTTTCGACAGGCAAAGACGATACAGGCTTTCGGAACCGAATTCCCGGTCGGATCGAAAGGTGGCGCGGGCTTGGCCTTAAAAAGACCTCCCTGCCCGCGCCACCTCGCCATCCCAGCGAGCGGACCCCCCGGCGTTCGCCTTACTTCATGTTGATGATGATGGTCTTCTTGTGCGTGAAATGCTCCAGCATCGCCTCCAGCGAGGCCTCCTTGCCGAGGCCGGAGGTCTTCACGCCGCCGTAGCTGAGGTTCGGCTGCACGACGAGGTTCTGGTTCACCTGCACGAAGCCCGCCTCCAGCCGGTGCACCGCGTCCATGGCCAGCTTCAGGTCGCGGGTCCAGATGGTGGCGGCGAGGCCGTATTCGGTGTCGTTGGCCTGGGCGATCACGTCCTCGTAGTCGGTCCAGCGGATGACGCAGCAGACCGGGCCGAAGATTTCCTCCCGCGCGATGCGGTCGGTGTTCTTCACGCCGGTGAAGATGTGCGGCTGCACGAACAGGCCCTTGGTCAGCTTTTCCGAGTCCGGCATGGCGGAGCAGACATGCGCCGTCGCCCCTGCTTCCTTGCCGATCGCGATGTAGCTCTGCACCCGCTCCATCTGTTGCGGGGAGACGATGGTGCCGATGTCGGTCGACTCGTCCAGCGGGTCGCCCATCTTCATCGCGTTCACCTTCTCCTTCAGCTTCTCCACGAAGGCGTCGTGGATGCTGTCATGGACGAAGATGCGGGAGGAGGCGGTGCAGCTCTGCCCCTGGCGGGTGAAGCGCATGCCGGCGACGGCGCCCGCGATGGCCTGGTCCATGTCGGCGTCGCCGCAGACGATCATCGGGCTCTTGCCGCCCAGTTCCAGCGTCACCGGGATCAGCTTGTCGGCCGCGGTCTTGTAGACGATCTTGCCGGTCTCCACGGAGCCGGTGAAGGTCACCTTGTGCACGTCCTTGTGGGCGACCAGCGGCGCGCCGCACTCCGGCCCATAGCCGGACAGGATGTTCACGATGCCGGCCGGGATGACCGTGTTGATCAGCTGCACGACACGCAGCACGGCGAGCGGAGCCTCCTCCGCCGACTTCACCACCACGGCGTTGCCGGCCACCATCGCCGGGGCGATCTTCAGCGCCATCAGCAGCAGCGGCACGTTCCACGGGATGATCGCGCCGACGACGCCGACCGGCTCGCGCACGGTCATGGTCAGCATGTTCGGGTTGAAGGGGATGGTCTCGCCCTTCAGCTCCGGCGCCAGACCGCCGAAGAAGACGAAGGCGTCGGACAGAACACCGGCCTCGATGCGCGATTCGGTGCGCAGCGCCTTGCCGGTCTCCAGCGCGATCAGCTTGGCGATCTCTTCCTTGTGGGCGTCCAGGACGCGCCCGCATTCGGCCACCAGCTTGCCGCGCTCGCGCGCCGGGCGCTTGGCCCATTCCTTCTGGGCGGCTTTGGCGGAGGCGACCGCCGCGTCCACGTCGGCGGCCTCGCCGAAGGCGGCTTCGGCGACGGTCTCGCCGGTGGCCGGATTCACGACCGGGAAGGTCTTGCCCGAGGCGGCCGGGCGGAACTCGCCCCCGATGAAGTGCTTGCCCGACAGCTCCCTGGCGAGCGCGAAGGGGTCGAGCTGGAGGTCGGTGCTGACGGTCATGTCTCTGAGGTCCTTGTGTATTTCTTGGCTGCGAGCGTCTCGGTTCCAGAGCCCTTCTCCCCTTGGCCTCACGCGCAAACGAAGTTTGCGCTGACGGCGACAGGCGGCCTGTGGCCGCCGAGAGCGGGGAGAAGGGTTGGGATGAGGGGTCGTTACCGCTCGAAGAGCGGGGAGAGACCAAGCCGGCCTTCGGCCGGCGCCACCCTCACCCCAACCCCTCTCCCCTCAAGGGAGAGGGGCTAAAGGCATTCTACGTCCTGGCGTCTTCGATGACCTTGCCGTCGTTCGGCAGGCTGCCGGGGGCGACGAACTCCACGGTACCCTTCAGCTTGGTCACGGAGGCGAGCGTTTCCCGCAGGGCGGCCGCCAGCGCCTCGCCATGCTCCGCCGCCTCGCAGCGGAGAGTCATGGTGTCGTTGGCGTCCTCGCGCCCGACGACGAGGCGGGCCTTGCCGATCTGCGGATGGCGGCGCGCCACCTCGGCGATCTGCTGCGGGTGGACGAACATGCCCTTGACCTTGGTGGTCTGGTCGGCGCGGCCCATCCAGCCCTTCAGCCGCATGTTGGTGCGCCCGCAGGGGCTTGTGCCCGGCAGCACGGCCGACAGGTCGCCGGTGGCGAAGCGGACCAGCGGGTAGGCCTTGTTGAAGATGGTGACGACCACCTCCCCCACCTCGCCCTCCGGCACGGGGTCGCCGGTGCCCGGCCGCACGATCTCGACGATGGCGCCCTCGTCCACCACCAGCCCGGCGCGGGCCGGAGTCTCATAGGCGACGATGCCCAGGTCGGCGGTGCCGTAGCTCTGGTACACGCTGATGCCGCGCCCGTCGTAAAAAGCGCGGGCGTCCGGCAGGAAGGGGCCGCCGGTGACATGGCCGACCTTGATCGAGGAGAGGTCGAGGCCAAGCTCGTCCGCCTTCTCCACGATGATCTTCAGGAAGTCCGGCGTGCCGACATAGGCCTTGGGCTTCAGATGGGTGGCCACCTGGGCCTGCATCTCCGTGTTGCCGACGCCGGCCGGGATGACCGCGCAGCCCAGCGCGTGCGCCCCCGTCTCGAACATCGAGCCGGCCGGGGTCAGGTGGTAGGAAAAGCAGTTCTGCACGAGGTCGCCGCCCCGGATGCCCGACGCGAACATGGCGCGCGCGGTGCGCCAGGGGTCCGTCCCGTGCGGCTCCGGATCGTGGATCGGGCCGGGGGAGGCGAAGACGCGGGCGAGTTGCCCGATGGCGACGGTGGTCAGGCCGCCGAAGGGCGGCGCGTCCTTCTGGAGCGCGATCAGGTCCGACTTGCGCGTGACCGGCAGCGCGGCGAGCGAGGCGCGGTCGCGCACCGACGCCGGGTCCACGTCGGCCAGCGCGCGGGCGAAGTACGGCGCGTTCGCCTTGGCGTGGGCGATCTGCGCCGGCAACGCCGCGAACAGCTCCGCCTCGCGCTGGTCGGAGGAGCGGGTTTCCAAAGAGTCGTAGAAGTCAGCCACCGATGCCTCCGCGTTCTTACTTCCCTCTCCCCTCCGGGGAGAGGGTCAGGGTGAGGGGGTTGCGCATTTCCCGCGCTTCCGGTCCCCCGAGATCCCCCTCACCCGGCGCTTCGCGCCACCCTCTCCCCAGAGGGGAGAGGGACAGATCAAATCCAGCGCTTGCGGCGCTTGAAGCTCTTCAGGTTCTTGAAGCTCTTGCGCTCCTCGTTGCCGCCGCCGAGGTAGAATTCCTTCACGTCCTCGTTGTTGCGCAGTTCCTCCGCCGTACCGTCCAGCACGACCTTGCCGTTCTCCATGATGTAGCCGCGCGTCGCGGCCTGGAGCGCCATGCGGGCGTTCTGTTCGACCAGCAGGATGGTGACACCCAAATCCTTGTTGATCTGGCGGATGATGCTGAAGACCTCCTTCACCATCAGCGGCGACAGGCCCATGGAGGGCTCGTCCATCAGGATCAGCTTCGGGCGGGCCATCATGGCGCGGCCGATGGCGAGCATCTGCTGCTCGCCGCCCGACAGATAGCCGGCGAGGCCGGTGCGTTCCTTCAGGCGCGGGAAGTAGTGGTAGACCATCTCGATGTCGTCCTTCACGCCGCCGTCGCGGCGGGTGAAGGCGCCCAGGCGCAGGTTCTCCAGGCAGGTCATGTCGCCGACGATGCGGCGGCCTTCCATCACCTGGAAGATGCCGCGCTTGACGATCTGGTCGGGGTCGATGCCGTTGATGCGCTCGCCCGCGAAGGTGACGTCGCCGCGCGTGACCTCGCCGTCCTCGGTCTTCAGCAGGCCGGAGATGGCCTTCAGCGTGGTGGACTTGCCGGCGCCGTTGGCGCCGAGAAGGGCGACGATCTCACCCTCCGGCACCTCCAGGCTGAGGCCGCGGAGCACCAGGATGACGTCGTTGTAGACGACCTCGATGTTGTTGACGGACAGCAGCGGCGCCTTGGCCGTGCCGGGGACCGGCGCGGGAGCAACAGCCGTCGCGGTAGCAGCGTTCATCATGCGGCACCTGATGCGAAGAGGAGCAAGGAGGCCCCCTCCCCCGCCCTGTGACGGACGGAGGAGGGGATGGCCGGACTTACCAGCCCAGCCACTCCGGCTTGCGCGGGACGTCGACGGTGGCGATCTTCTCCAGCTTGATCGTGCCGGCCTTCACCAGCTCGTCCACCGAGGCGCCGGTCTCGCCCTTCACGTTGGCGCGGTAGATGTTGACCTTGTCCATGCCGCGGTGGTCGGTTTCGGTCCAGGTGGACGGCACGCACACGCCCTCAAGCCCGGCCGGCACCCAGTCCTTCTTCTGGTACATGCCCTTGCGGATGTTCGGGCCGGTCACGCCGCCATTCGCCTTCGCCCAGTCCATCGCCTCCTTCATGTAGTAGGCGGAGCAGACGCCGGCGACATAGTGCACCGGACGGTAGGCCGTGCCGGCGGCGTCGGAGATCTTGGAGATCTCCTTGACCGTCTTCATGCCCGGCGCGTCGTCGCCCCAGATGGCGGCGGTGCGGACCGGGAAGATGACGCCGTTGGCGGCGGAGCCGGCGGCCTTGGCGGCGTTCTCGTCCATGCCCCAGACGTTGCCCATGAACTGCACGTTGGCGCCCACCGTCTGGCATGCCTTCAGCACGGAGATGTTGGAGCCCGCCGTGTTGCCGAGATAGGCGTAATTGACGCCGGATTCCTTCAGCGTCAGGCACTGGGCGGTGTAGTCGCCCGGCGTCAGCGCGAACTGCACCGCCGGCAGCACGTCGAAGCCCAGCTCCTTGGCGAGCGCCTCACCGGCCTCCTTCGGGGCGTTCGGGTAGGGGTGGTTGGCGCCCATGTGGACGTACTTCGGCTTGCCCGAACCGCCCTTCTTCTTCCAGTCCTCGGCCGCCCAGGTCAGCATGGCGCGCAGGCCGTCGGAGTAGGACGGGCCGTAGAAGAAGTTGTAGGGCGCCGGCTTGGAGCCGTGCGGGCCCTTGCCCGCCGGATCGGTCAGGTGGCCCGAGTAGGAACCGGAGTAGTAGGGAATCTCGTCCTTGCCGACGAAGCCGGTCAGCGCCTCGGTGTCGGCGGTGCCCCAGCCCTGAATGGCCGCGACCTTGTCGCTGCCCGACGACCATTTCTTGTACTGGCTGATGGCGCGCGGGGCCTGATAGCCGTAGTCCACGGTCTCCACGGCCATCTGGGTGCCGCCGACGCCGCCGCTCTTGTTGATGTAGGCCAGCGCGTCGGCCACGCCCTGCCCGAAGGGCACGCCCACGTCGGAGGTGGCGCCCGACTGGTCGGCGAGGTGGCCGACCGGGATCTTCTGCTGGGCGTTCGCCGCACCGGCACCCATCACCAGAACGGCGGCGGAGGCGAGCAGCAGGGTCTTCATGGTCATGGTGCGTTTTCTCCCGTTCATTATGTTTTGCCTCAATTCCCTCTCCCCTCCGGGGAGAGGGTTAGGGTGAGGGGGGTGCGCGTGTGCCGAACTTTATGGTCCCCCGACATCCCCCTCACCCCGACCCTCTCCCCAGAGGGGAGAGGGAGAGTGTGCGTTAGTGCGAGAAAGGATACAGCTTCCAGTAGGCCTTGATCTGCTTCCAGCGGTGCGCCAGCCCGTCCGGTTCGAAGACCAGGAACAGGATGATGACCAGGCCGATGGACATTTCGCGCAGGAAGGCGATGGCGTCCTTCAGGTTCAGCGCATGGTCGATGGCCGTGCCCGCCAGGCTGTTGGTGATGCCCTGCATCACCTCCGGCAGCAGCACCATGAAGGCGGTCCCCATCAGCGACCCCATGATCGAGCCCAGGCCGCCGATGATGATCATGCCCAGGAACTGGATCGAGAAGAGGATCGTGAAGCCCTCCACCGACACGAACTGAAGGTAGTGGGCGTACAGCGCCCCGCCGATGCCCGCGTAGAAGGCGGAGATGCCGAAGGACATCGTGCGGTACTTGGTCAGGTTGATGCCCATGATCTCGGCGGAGAGATAATGGTCACGCACCGCCACCAGCGCGCGCCCGTCGCGGGTGCGCATCAGGTTGGTCGCCAGGATGTACATCACGACCATGTAGACCAGCACCACGTAGAAGTAGCGCTCGTCCGTGTCGAAGGCGAAGCCGAACAGGCTGAACGGCTCCGCGATGGTGCCGGCGGTGCCGCCGGTGAACCAGTCCGCGCGGGCGAAGAAGTCCTGCAGGATGTACTGCGCCGCCAGCGTGGCGATGGCGAGGTACAGGCCCTTCAGCCGCGCCGCCGGCACGCCGAACAGCATGCCGACCGCCGTCGTCATCACGCCGGCCAGCGGGATGGCCAGCGCCACCGGGATGCCGAAGCGGTTGGACAGCCAGGCCGAGGCGAAGGCGCCGAAGCCGAAGAAGGCCGCGTGGCCGATGGAGATCTGGCCGGTGAAGCCGACCAGGATGTTCAGCCCCAGCGCCGCGATGCCCAGGTATCCGATCTGGATGCACAGGTTCAGCCAGTAGCGGTCCATGAAGGTCGGGAAGACCAGCAGGATCAGAACGCCCAGGATCGCGAAGTTGCGGCTGGTAACGGTCGGGAAAATCGTGGTGTCGGCGGCGTATCGGGTCTTGAAGTCGCCGCAGGGAATGAGACTGATGTTCGCCATGGTTGCGGCCGCTCCTTACACGCGCTCGATGTCCTTGGTGCCGAAGAGGCCGTACGGCTTGATCATCAGGATGACGATCAGGACGTAGAAGGGGGCGATCTCGTACATGTTGCCCCAGTTCAGCCACTGGCTGTCCACGTAGTGCGCGAGGTTCTCCAGCACGCCGACGATCAGCCCGCCCAGCACCGCGCCGGCCACGCTGTCCAGCCCGCCGAGGATCACCGCCGGGAAGACCTTGATGCCGAAGAAGGACAGGGCCGAGGACACGCCGTTGACCACGCCCACCGTGACGCCGGCCACCGCCGACACCATGGCGGAGATCGCCCAGCTCATCGCGAACATCTGGCGGACCGAGATGCCCAGCGACTGCGCCACCTGCTGGTCGAAGGCCGTCGCCCGCATGGCGAGGCCCATGCGCGAGTATTTGAAGAACCAGCCGAAGCCCGCCATGATCAGGATGGAGATGGCCAGCGACATCACGTAGACCGTCTGCACCTCCAGCCCGAAGACGTTCATCGTCGGGCTGCCGAAGATCGGCGGGAAGGGCTTGGCGAACACGCCGAACATCCACTTCATCATCGCCTGGAAGAAGATCGACAGGCCGATGGTGACCATGATGACGGAGATGATCGGCTCCCCGATCATCGGCCGCAGCACGACGACCTGAAGCACGACGCCGAACACCAGCATGAAGGCCAGCGTGATCGGGAATCCGATCCAGAAGGGCAGCTGCCAGTGGGTCAGCAGCCACCAGCAGGTCCAGGCACCGATCAGCAGGAACTCGCCCTGGGCGAAGTTCACGATGCGGCTGGCCTTGTAGATCAGCACGAACGACATCGCCACGACGCCGTACAGCGCGCCGACGATCAGGCCGTTCACAAGAAGCTGGAAGAGCAAGGTCATGGGCGTTCGCCTCCCCGGCGCACGAATTTTTTATTCCCTCTCCCCTCTGGGGAGAGGGTTAGGGTGAGGGGGTTCAGGGGGGACCGGAGAGTTCGGCAATGGCCGGCCCCCCTCACCCCGACCCTCTCCCCAGAGGGGAGAGGGAGATTGACGCACATCATCGCCCGCATCACGCCGCCACGCTCGCCGGGGCGGGCAGCAGGTCGACCACCTTCAGCACGGTGCGGATGCGCTGCTTGGTGCCGTCCTGGAAGGTGATGGTGGTGTCCACGTCGATGGCCGGCTGGCCGGCGTAGATCGCGTCGATGATGGTGCCGTACTTCTCCGCAATCACGCCGCGGCGCACCTTGCGGGTGCGGGTCAGCTCGCCATCGTCGGCGTCCAGCTCCTTGTAGAGCAGCAGGAACTTGGAGATGCGCTGGTATTCCGGCAGCGTGGCGTTGACGCGCTCCACCTCCTGGCGCAGCAGCTCGTACACCTCCGGCTTCGACGACAGGTCGGAGTAGGTGGTGAAGGCGATGCGGTTCTTTTCCGCCCACTTCGACACGATGGGGAAGCGGATGCAGATGATCGCCGACAGGTACGGGCGCTGGTTGCCCAGGATGACGGCTTCGGCGACGTAGGGGCTGAACTTCAGCTTGTTCTCGATGTATTGCGGGCTGAAGCGGTCGCCGTTGCTGGTGGTGGCGATGTCCTTGATGCGGTCGATGATGACCAGATGGCCCTTCTTGTCGAAGAAGCCGGCGTCGCCCGTGTGCATCCAGCCATCGCGCAGGTCGGCGTTGGTCGCCGCCTCGTTCCGGTAATAGCCGGCGTACATGTTCGGGTGGCTGACCACGATCTCGCCGACGCCGTTCTGGTCGGGCTCGATCACCTTGACCTTGATGCCGTCGTCGAAGGGCACGCCGACCGTGTCGAAATCCACGTCGTCGCCGCGGTGCACCGTGTAGGCGCCCATCGTCTCCGTCTGGCCGTAGATCTGGCGCAACGGCACACCCAGCGCCTGGAAGAACTTGAAGGTGTCCGGCCCCAGCGCCGCACCGCCGGTCGCCGCCGACTTCAGGTTGGTGAAGCCCAGCCGGTCTCGCAGCGCTGCGAAAAGAACGCGATCGGCAACGGCCGAGCGCTTGCCTTCCGCCAGAGCCTCCAGCCCCAGCTTCATGCCGTAGTCGTACATCTTCTGCTTGAAGGGGGAGCTGTCCATCATGCGCGCCCGCACATCGGCGGCGATCTGCTCCCACAGGCGGGGGGCGAACAGCACGAAGCTCGGCCCGATCTCGCGGAAGTCGTTCATCATCGTCTCGGCTTCCTCGACGAAGTTCACGCGCATCCGCGACACCATGCCCATGCCGACGGCGTAGATCTGCTCCATGATCCAGGACAGCGGCAGGACGGAGACGTATTCGTCCTCCGGCCCCTTCGGGTCCACCGACAGGTAGCTGGCGACATGCCGGATCAGCCGCCCCGCCGGCAGCATGGCCAGCTTCGGGTTCGACGTGGTGCCCGAGGTGGTGCAGAGCACCGCCACGTCCTCGCCCTTGGTCGCCGCGACCATCTCGTCGTAGAGCGACGGCTTCCTCGCGTGCAGCGCCTCGCCCATGCGCACCAGCTCCGTCGCCTCCATCAGGCGGGGGTCGCTGTATTTGCGCATGCCGCGCGGGTCGGAATAGATGATGTGCTTCAGCGTCGGCAGCTGGTCGCCCAGGTTCAGCAGCTTGTCGACCTGCTCCTCATCCTCCGCGAAGATGACGTGCACGTCGGCGTAGGTGATGAGGTAGGCGACCTCCTGGTCCATGGCGTCGCGGTAGATGCCCAGGCTCATGGCGCCCATGGCGTGGGCGGCGATTTCGCCCATGACCCAGTCCGGCCGGTTGTCGCCCAGCAGGGCCACCACATGGCCGCGCTGCACACCCAGCTCGATCAGGCCCAGCGTGAAGGCGCGCACGCGGGCGTGCATGTCGGCCCAGGTGAACTCGCGCCAGATGCCGAAGTCCTTCTCGCGCATCGCCACGTCGCCGCCATGGTCGCGGGCGTGCAGGGTCAGCAGCTTCGGCAGCGTGTCGTGAATGTTCAGATCGGGAAGAGCCATCACGCGACCTCCTGCTTCTGCGGGGGCGCCACCTCTTCCTCGTCGTCCTCGCCCAGGTAGGCGCGCTTGACGCGCGGATCGGCCAGCACCTCCTCCGGCGAGCCCTCGGCGATCTTCTTGCCGAATTCCAGCACCATCACGCGGTGGGAGATGTCCATCACGACGCCCATGTCGTGCTCGATCATCACCACGGTCATGCCCCACTCTTCGTTCAGGTCGACGATGTAGCGGGCCATGTCCTCCTTCTCTTCCAGGTTCATGCCCGCCATGGGCTCGTCCAGGAGGATCAGGTCGGGCTTCAGCGCGATGGCGCGGGCCAGTTCGACGCGCTTGCGCAGGCCGTAGGACAGGGTGCCGGCGGTCGCTTTGCGCACATGCTGGATTTCCAGGAAGTCGATGATCTCCTCGACCTCGCGGCGGTGCGCCAGCTCTTCCTTGCGGGCTCCGGTCAGCCAATAGAGCGAACCGGTGAAGAAGTTGTTCTTCAGCAGGTTGTGGCGCCCGACCATGATGTTGTCGAGCACGGTCATGTGCCCGAACAGCGCCAGATTCTGGAAGGTGCGGCCGATGCCCAGCGGCGCGCGGTGGTTGGGCGTCATGCCCGTGACGTCCTGGCCCTTGAAATAGACCTTGCCGTCGGTCGGGCGGTAGCGGCCGGAGATGCAGTTGACCATGGAGGTCTTGCCGGCCCCGTTCGGCCCGATGATCGAGAACAGCTCCCCCTTCTTGATGTGGAAGCTGACATCGGTCAGCGCCTGGACGCCGCCGAAGCGCAGGGACACGCCCCGCGCCTCGAACATGGGAACGTCCCTGGCTTCCGCCTGGGCCGGGCTCATGACTTGCCTCGCAGCATGTTGACGATACCGGAGAAGTCCTTGCCGCCGAAGCCGGCGTTGCAGAACAGCGCGTACATCTGCGCCGCCTCGCCGCCCAGCGGCAGCGGGCTGCCGGTGCTCTGCCCGGCCTCGACCGCCAGCTTCAGGTCCTTCAGCATGAGCGCTGCGGCGAAGCCCGGCGCGTAGTCGCGGTTGGCGGGGGAGGTCGGGACCGGACCCGGCACCGGGCAATAGCTGGTCAGCGACCAGCACTGGCCCGACGACTTCGACGCCACGTCGAACAGCTTCTGCGATTCCAGCCCCAGCTTCTCGGCCAGCGCGAAGGCCTCCGACACGCCGATCATCGAGATGCCGAGGATCATGTTGTTGCAGATCTTCGCGGCCTGCCCGTTGCCCGGCCCGCCGGTGTGGACGATGGTCTTGCCCATGGCGGCCAGGATCGGCTCAGCGCGCTGGAAGGCCTCTTCGCTGCCGCCGACCATGAAGGTCAGCGTGCCGGCCTCGGCCCCGCCGACGCCGCCGGACACCGGCGCGTCCACCATGACGTGGCCCTTCTCGGCCGCCGCCGCCGCAACGGCGCGGGCCGAGTCCACGTCGACGGTCGAGCTGTCGATGAACAGGCTGCCGGGCTTGGCGCTGGCGATGATGCCGCCCTCGCCGGTGTAGACCTCGCGCACATGCTTGCCGGCGGGCAGCATGGTGACGACCACCTCGGCCTCGGCCGCCGCGGTACCCGGACCGGCGGCGATGGTGGCGCCGGCCTCGCGCACGGCGTTGCAGGCGGCCTCCGACAGGTCGAAGGCCAGGACCGTGTGGCCGGCCTTCAGCAGGTTGCGCGCCATCGGCGCGCCCATGTTGCCGAGCCCGATAAAGGCGATAGTCGCCATAGCGTTTCCCCCTTATTCACGTCGCCCGGCGTTGGCCGCCGGCGCAACAACCGTTCGATCAGCCGCCAGTCAGCTGGCGGGCGATGATGACGCGCATAATTTCGTTGGTGCCTTCGAGGATCTGGTGGACGCGCAGATCCCGGAAATACCGCTCGATCGGGTATTCCTTGATGTAGCCGTAGCCGCCGTGCAGCTGCAGCGCCTCGTTCACCACCTGGAAGCCGATGTCGGTGGCGAAGCGCTTGGCCATGGCGCAGTGCATGGTGGCCTCGGGCGAGCCGGCGTCCAGGCTGGTGGCGGCGCGGTGCAGCATCAGGCGCGCCGCGTCCAGCTCCGTCGCCATGTCGGCCAGCTTGAACTGCAAGGCCTGGAAGGCGTTCAGCGGCTTGCCGAACTGCTTGCGCTCCGCCGTGTACGCAACGGCCTGCTCCAGGCAGAAGCGCGCGCCGCCGATGGAGCAGGCGCCGATGTTCAGCCGCCCGCCGTCCAGCCCCTTCATGGCGATCTTGAAGCCGTCCCCTTCCTCGCCGATGCGGTTGGCGACGGGGACGCGGCAGTTCTCGAAGATCACGGCGGAGGTCGGCTGGCTCTTCCAGCCCAGCTTGTGCTCCTGCTTGCCGAAGGACAGGCCGGGCGAGTCCTTCTCCACGGCGATGCAGGTGATGCCCTTCGGCCCCGGCTCGCCGGTGCGGACCATGCAGACATAGACGTCCGACGACCCGCCGCCGGAGATGAAGGCCTTCGACCCGTTCAGGATGTAATGGTCGCCGTCGCGCTCCGCCCGTGTACGCAGAGAGGCCGCGTCGGATCCGGAACCGGGCTCCGTCAGGCAATAGCTGGCGAAATGCTCCATGCTCGTCAGCTTCGGCAGGAAGCGCTCGCGCTGCTCCTGATTGCCGAAGCGGTCGATCATCCAGGATGCCATGTTGTGGATGGAGATGTAGGCCGCCGTGGACGGGCAGGCCGCCGCCAGCTCCTCGAAGATCACCGCGGCGTCGAGTCGGCCGAGGCCGGATCCGCCCACATCCTCGCCCACATAGATGCCGGCGAAGCCCAGCGCCGCCGCTTGGCGCAGCGTGTCCACCGGGAAAATGCCCTCCTCGTCCCAGAGGGCGGCGTGCGGCGCCATCTCAAGCCGCGCGAAGTCGCGCGCGGTGTCACGGAAGGCCTGCTGCTCTTCGGAAAGCGCAAAGTCCATGCGCCAGCTCTCCCCCGACCGCTCGTGTCCGGAGCCGCCGGCCCGGGGCTTTGCCCGTGGCCCTTGGCGGATCTCCCGTTCTCATTCTTGATGCAAAGGACTATCATAGTGGATACGTGGTGTCCACATCTTGTATACAGAGACGGGCTGCGGCGTGTTGTAACGGGGCGGGCTCTGGACCCCGGTTCTGGACAAGGCGTGGAGAATTGCCGATGAGTGTGGTGCGGTTGCCGAAAGGGCGGAACGCCGCGGAGCAAGAGCGGCGGGTCACCGCAAATGACGAAAAGGACGCGCTCGGGATGAGCGATCGGGGCATGACCGAAAAGGCTGGCGAGAAGCTGCCGGAAAAGAAGGGCGTGACGCGCGCCGACGAGGTGCGGCTGGCCATCGAGGAGGACATCTTCCTCGGCCGCCTGCGCCCCGGCACGCGGCTGGACGAGGAAAGCCTGGCGCAGCGCTTCAACATCTCGCGCACGCCGATTCGCGAGGCGATCCTTCAGCTCGTCCACGCCGGTCTGGTCGAAAAGCAGCCCCGGCACGGCGCCGTCGTCGCCTCCCTGAAGCTGCACCGCATGGTGCAGATGTTCGAGGTGATGTCGGAGATCGAGGGGCTGTGCGCCCGCTACGCCGCCCGCCGCATGTCGGAGGAGGAGAAGCAGACCCTGAAGCGTCTGCACGACGCCTCCTGCGCGCACATGAAGGCGCGGGAGCTGGACGCCTACTACGCCGTGAACCGGGAGTTCCACGAGGCCGTCCAGGCCGGCAGCCACAACGAGCCGCTCCAGGAGATCGCGCGCGGCCTGTTCGCCCGCCTCGCCCCCTACCGCCGCTACCAGCTGAACCACCCGTCGCGAATCAACGACAGCTTCGACGAGCATGACGACGTGGTAGAGGCCATCATGAACGGCGACCCGGAAGCCGCCTACACCGCCATGCGGCGCCACGTGACCATCCAGATCGATATCTTCGCGGAGTTCGTGTCCATCATGGGCGGCGGTGAAATACAATAGCCGGGCGCTCTGTATACAAAACTGTAGCCCCGCGACGCCCGCTGTGCTAGATCCACACTCCCGAGTTTGGTGCGCATGGGAGGGAGTGCACATGGCCCAGTCCGCTGCCGTCGCGAGCGACAACATATACGATCTCTTTCGCTCCCGCTTTCCGGCGGACCGCGGCCGTCCCTTCGCGGAGCTGGACCCTGAATCCCCTGGGGGCACGGTCGTCACCTACGGCGACCTGGAGACGCTGACCGGCCGCTACGCCCGCCTGCTGTCCGACCTGGGCCTGAAGAAGGGCGACCGGGTCGCGGTTCAGGTGGAGAAGTCGGTCGAGAACATCATCCTCTATCTCGCCACCGTGCGCGCGGGCGGCGTCTTCCTGCCGCTGAACCCGGCCTACACGAAGGCGGAGGTCGAGTATTTCCTGACCGACGCGGAGCCGCACGTCTTCGTCGCCAAGCCGGACACCGCCGAAGGCCTGCGCGAGGTCGCCGACAAGGCCAAGGTCGCGCATCTTCTGACGCTCGGCACCAAGGGCGACGGCACGCTGCCGGAGATGGCGGCGGGCAAGGACGCGGACTTCGCGACCGTTCCGACGACCGCCGACGATCTCGCGGCGATCCTCTACACGTCGGGCACCACCGGGCGCTCCAAGGGCGCGATGATGAGCCACCGGAACCTCGGCTCGAACGCGTTGACCCTGCACGGCTACTGGGGCTTCCGCCCGGACGACGTGCTGCTGCACGCGCTGCCGATCTTCCACACGCACGGCCTGTTCGTGGCGACCAACTGCGTGCTGCTGAACGGCTCCTCCATGCTGTTCCTGGCGAAGTTCGACACCGATCAGGTGCTGAAGCTGCTGCCGCGCGCCACGGTAATGATGGGCGTGCCGACCTTCTACACCCGCCTGCTCGCCCACCCCGGCCTGACGCGGGAATCGGTGGCGCACATGCGCCTGTTCATCTCCGGCTCCGCGCCGCTGCTGGCCGACACGCACAAGGAATTCTCTGCCCGCACCGGCCACGCGATCCTGGAGCGCTACGGCATGACCGAGACCGGCATGCTGACCTCCAACCCGCTGGACGGCGACCGCATCCCCGGCACGGTGGGCTTCCCCCTGCCGGAGGTCTCGCTGCGCGTCGTGGATCCGGAGACGGGCAAGACGCTGGGCAGCGACCAGATCGGCATCATCGAGGTCAAGGGGCCGAACGTCTTTTCCGGCTACTGGCGCATGCCCGAGAAGACCAAGCAGGAGATCAAGCCCGACGGCTTTTTCATCACCGGCGACGTGGGCAAGGTGGATGGCCGGGGCTATGTCCATATCGTCGGACGCGCCAAGGACCTGATCATCTCCGGCGGCTTCAACGTCTACCCGAAGGAGGTCGAGACGGTGATCGACGCCATCGACGGCGTGGTCGAATCGGCGGTGGTCGGCGTCCCTCACCCCGACTTCGGCGAGGCGGTGACCGCCGTCGTGCTGCGCAAGCCCGGCAGCGCCACTCCGGACGAGACCGCCGTGATCGCCGTGTGCAAGCAGCAGCTCGCCAACTTCAAGGTGCCGAAGCGCGTTTTCTTCGTCGATGAATTGCCGCGCAACACAATGGGCAAGGTGCAAAAGAACCTGCTGCGCGACACCCACAAGGACCTCTTCGCGGGGGCGAAGGCGTCCTGATCGGTAGAAGGCCCCTCTTTACCCCGGAAAGCATAGCGAAAGGCAACATTCACCGTCATCCCCGCGAAGGCCGGGATCCAGGGCAAACAAGCACCTCGACGCGGAGTTTTCTGGATCCCCGCCTGCGCGGGGATGACGAAAAAGGCGGAGAGACGCGGATTTTCGCTGGGCTGTTTTCGGGGGAGAGGGGCCAAGTCCAGAACAGGGAGAGACACACCCCATGAAGGTACTGGTGCCCGTGAAGCGGGTGGTGGACTACAACGTCAAGATTCGCGTGAAGGCGGACGGCTCGGGCGTTGAGACCGCCAACGTGAAGATGAGCATGAACCCCTTCGACGAGATCGCCGTCGAAGAGGCCGTGCGCCTGAAGGAAGCCGGCAAGGCGACCGAGGTCATCGTCGTCTCCATCGGCCCGGCCACCGCGCAGGAGACGCTGCGCACCGCGCTGGCCATGGGCGCCGACCGCGGCATCCTGGTGCAGACCGATGCCGAGACCCAGCCGCTCGCCGTCGCCAAGGTTCTCAAGGCGCTGGTCGACAAGGAAGGCCCGGGCTTGGTGATCCTGGGCAAGCAGGCCATCGACGACGACTGCAACCAGACCGGCCAGATGCTCGCCGCGCTGCTCGGCTGGCCGCAGGGCACCTTCGCCTCCAAGGTCGTGCCCGGCGACGGCACCGTGACCGTCACCCGCGAGATCGACGGCGGCCTGGAGACGGTGGAGCTGAAACTCCCGGCAGTGGTCACCGCCGACCTGCGCCTGAACGAGCCGCGCTACGCCTCGCTGCCCAACATCATGAAGGCCAAGAAGAAGCCCATCGACACGCTGGCGCCCGACGCGCTGGGCGTGGACGTGGTGCCGCGCCTGACGACGCTGAAGGTGGCCGAGCCCGCCAAGCGCAAGGCCGGCGTGAAGGTGGCCGATGTGGCCGCCCTGGTCGACAAGCTGAAGAACGACGCGCGGGTGATCTGATATGGCCATTCTCGTCATTGCCGAACACGACAACGCCGCGCTGAAGCCCGCCACGCTCAACGCGGTCACCGCCGCCGCCCGCATCGGCGGCGACATCCACCTGCTGGTCGCCGGCCAGGGCGCCCAGGCCGTTGCCGAGGCTGCTGCCAAGGTGGCGGGTGTCACGAAGGTGCTGCTGGCCGACGACGCGGCCTACGCCCACGCCCTGCCGGAGGCCGTCGCCCCGCTGGTCGTCGGGCTCGCCAAGGGCTACGGCCATGTGATGGCCGCGGCGACCTCGGAGGGCAAGAACCTGCTGCCGCGCGTGGCAGCGCTGCTGGACGTGGCGGCGATCTCCGACATCACCGGCGTGGTCTCCGCCGACACCTTCGAGCGGCCGATCTACGCCGGCAACGCGATCGCCACCGTGCAGTCGGCCGACCCGATCAAGGTCATCACCGTGCGCACCACCGCCTTCGAGGCGGCCGCCGCGACCGGCGGCTCGGCGGCGGTGGAGCCTGTGT